>DATLEB010000096.1:0-42669 GCA_035525615.1 Kofleriaceae bacterium
GTCCATCGTCTCCTTGTTCTTCTTGCCCATCGCGCGGCGGAGGAGATCGGCGCGACCGAGGGAGTACCCGGACAGCACCTGCGCGATCTGCATCACCTGTTCCTGGTAGACGATGACGCCGTACGTGTCGGCGAGCAGCGACTCCAGCCACGGGTGCGGGTACTCGACCTTCTTGCGACCGTGCTTGCGGTCGATGAAGTCGTCGACCATGCCGCCTTCGAGCGGGCCCGGCCGGTAGAGCGCGACGGCCGCGACGATGTCCTCGAGGCAGTCGGGCTTGAGCTTCTTGAGGATCTCGCGGAAGCCGCTCGATTCGAGCTGGAACACCCCGGTGGTGTCGCCGTGCGAGATCATCTTGAAGACGCCGGCGTCGTCCTTGGGGATCGCGGTCTCGTCGAAGATCGGCGCGCCGTCGGCAGCCCGCTGTTCGTTGATGAGCCGCACGCACGTCTGGATGACGGTGAGCGTCTTGAGGCCGAGGAAGTCGAACTTGACGAGGCCCGCCTTCTCGACCTCCTTCATCGCGAACTGCGTGACGATCTCGTCGTTCTGGCCGCGGAAGCAGGGCACGTACTCGTACACCGGCTTCTCGGCGATGACGATGCCGGCGGCGTGCATGCCGGCGTGGCGGTTGAGCCCCTCCAGCGCGGCCGCGATGTCGAGCAGCTCGCGGTGCATCGCGCTCTCGGTGTAGAGCTGCTTGAGCTCGGGCGTCGACTCGATGGCCTCGCGCACCGGCGGGCGCTTGCCCTGCACCGGCTCGGGGACGAGCTTGGCGAGCTTGTCGGCCTCGGAGAAGGGGAGCTCCATCGCGCGCGCGATGTCGCGGATGACGCCGCGCGCCTTGAGCTGGTGGAACGTGGCGATCTGCGCGACGTGCTCGCGCCCGTACTTCTCCTGGACGTACTTGATGACCTCGTCGCGCCGGTTCATGCAGAAGTCGACGTCGAAGTCCGGCATCGAGATGCGCTCGGGGTTCAGGAAGCGCTCGAAGAGCAGCTTGAACTCCAGCGGGTCGATGTCGGTGATGCCCATCGCCCAGGCGACGCAGCTGCCGGCGCCCGAGCCGCGGCCCGGCCCGACGGGGATGCCGTGCTCCTTGGCCCAGTTGATGAAGTCCCAGACGATGAGGAAGTACCCCGAGAACCCCATCTTCTGGATGACGGCGAGCTCGATCTTGCAGCGCTCTCGGTACTTGTCGGGGTCGAACGCGGTGCCGATGCGCGCGAAGTGCGTGAAGCGCTTCTCGAGGCCGCGATCGACGACCGCGCCGATGTACGAGTCGAGCGTGTGGCCCTCGGGCACGCCGTACTTGGGGAGGTACGTGTCCTTGAACTTGTGCTGGACGTTGCAGCGGTTGGCGATCGCGACCGTGTTCTCGAGCGCCTGCGGAAGGTCCGTGAAGTGCGCGTTCATCTCGGCCGGCGACTTCAGGTAGTAGCTGTCGACGGTGTGCTTGAGGCGGCGCTCGTCCGTGAGGCTCTTGCCGGTCTGGATCGCGAGGAGCACCTCGTGCGCGGCGGCGTCCTTCTGGTCGATGTAGTGACAGTCGTTGGTGGCGACGAGCGGCATCTCCAGCTTGTTCGCCATCTTCACCAGGGCCTCGTTCAGCTCCTGCTGCTCGGGCGTCTTGGTGGGCATCAGCTCGAGGAAGAAGTTCCCCTTGCCGAAGATGTCCTGGTACTCGCGCGCGACCTCCTCGGCCGCGGCGACGCCGTTCTTGGTGAGCGTCTGCGCGATCTCACCGCCCAGACACGCGCTGGTCGCGATGAGGCCCTGCGCGCGCTCGCGGAGCAGGTTCTTGTCGACGCGCGGGTTGTAATAGAAGCCCTTCAGATACCCCATCGAGTTGAGGTACGAGAGGTTCTTGTAGCCCGCCTCGTTCTCGGCGAGCAGCACGAGGTGGTAGTTGCGGCGATTGGTGCGGTCGGTGAGGTCGGCGGCGGCGACGTAGGTCTCGCAGCCGAAGATGACCTTCACGTCATGGTTCTTGGCCTCGGTGTAGACGTCGATCGCCCCGAACATGTTGCCGTGGTCGGTGATCGCGACCGTGTCCATCCCGCGCTGCTTGATGCTGGGAAACAGGTCCTTCACCCGGATCGCCCCGTCGAGGAGGCTGTACTGGGTGTGCAGATGCAGATGCGTGAACTCCGAGGACATGGCGACGAGGCAATCTAGCGCATCGGTCCGTCACTCCCGCGCCCGAACGGCGCGGATCTGGCGCGGGTATGCCCGTGGATTCATGCGGATTTCACGAACGGTGACGGTGCGCGCCCCGCGGCGGCGAGGATGTCGATGGCCGCGCGGGTTTCCGCGGAGATCGTGACGAACATGGGCGCGAGGAAGGCGCGCAGCGCGCGCGGATTCCCGCGCGACGACCGCGCGTCGGCCGGCGCTGGCTGCGCTTCGCGGCCGCGTTACTTCGTGAGCGCGTCGAGGGCGGACTTCGCGGCGTCGAGCTTGGCCTCGATGCCCTTGATGTTGCCCTCGTCGCACGGGTCGCTGGTCTCGTCGATAGCGAGCTGGAGCGCCTCGACGGACGCGGTCCAGGCCGCGGCGTCCTTGCCGGCGGGCGCGGTGCTCTTGTCGATCGCCTTCGCGGTATCGACGAGAGCCTGGCGCTGCTCGCACGCGGTGCGCGCGCGCGCGACGTGATCGAGCTTGGCGTTGACGGGATCGAACACGGCGTTGAACGCCGCGACGTCCGCGCGCGCAGCGGACGCCCCGGGGCCGGCGCCGGTCGCCGAGCCCGAGCCCGAGCCCGTCGCCGACGCCGAGCCCGAGCCCGAGCCCGTCGCCGACGCCGTCGCCGAGCCCGTCGCCGTTGCCGACGCCGAGGCGGACCCCGATGCGCCGCCGCCGCCGGCGTCCTTCTTCTTGCAGCCCAGCGACGCACCCGCCAGCGCCGCCGCGAGCACCGCGAATCGCAACGTCCGCGTCGCGGCCTTCGCGGCGTTCACGGCGCCTTCTTCGCCAGGAGCGCCTGGAACTCCTTGGCGATCTCGGCGGACTTCGCGAGCGCCTTGGTGTCGCTCGCCGAGCCCTCGCCGCACTCGATCTCGAAGTCGCTGAGCGCGCCGACCATGCGGTCGGCGACATCGGTCCACGCGGCGGTGTCGACGCCGGCCGGCACCGTCCGCGACACGGACTGCATCTGCTTCGTGATGGTCGGCAGCACGGCGCAGGCCGCCTTCGCGCCGGCCTCGGCATCCGCGTTCGCGAGGATCGGCGAGATCGTCGCGCTCAGCGCATCGAGCTCCGGCGTCGACACGCCCGCGGCCGCCGCGGCCGCCGCATCGACCGCCGCCGTCGGCGCCTCCGCGGCATCGACGGCCGCGGCCGCCGTGCCCGACGCCGTGCCCGACGCCGTGCCCGACGCGGTGGCCGTCCCCGACGCTGCCCCCGTGGCCGTGCCGGTGCCCGACGCCGTCGCCGAGCCCGACCCCGTCGCCGAGCCCGACCCCGTCGCCGCCTCCTCCTTCTTCTTGCAGGCAGCGCCGAACAGCACGGCGCAGAGGGAGAGAACCAAGAGGGACTGGCGGCGAAGCGTCATGCCCTGATTGGTATCACCGCTCGCGGCTCAGGTGAGCACGAGGCGATGCTTGAAGTAGCCCATCGCGCGCGCCTCGGCCCACGTCAGGTGCGTCGCCGCGCGGCTGTCGCGCGCCGGATCGTTGACGATGACGCCGTCCGCGACGATCGCCTGCAGCTTGGCGTAGTGGCCGGTCAGCGCGATCACGACCGACCCACCGGCCGCGAGATCCGCGCCGATGTGCTCGATGACGTAGTCCTTGTACGTCTCGATCGACAGCTGGTCGTCGATGCTGGTGTCGGCCATCGCGGCGTCGTAGCCGGCCTGCGCCGCCTTGATGTCCTTCTCCTTGCCGCTGTTCTTGGCGTTGATGTAGACCTCGACATCGTGGCGGTGCTTCTTGCCGAAGCTGCCGAGCATGTCGGTGTCGCGCGTCTGGCCCTTGCCCTTCTTGGTGCCGGTGGCATCGAACGCCTTCACCGAGCCGTTCGCGCCGAACTTTCCGGCCAGCTCCTTGAGCGTGTAGATGCTCAAGATCGAGTCCCACGCCGCCTTGGCGCCGGCCTTCACGCCGTCGTCGGAGGTGTCGGGCATCGAGCGCGCGATCGCCGCGAGCTCCATGAAGTCGGGCAGGCGCATGCCGACGAGCGAGCCCCAGCTCACGCCCTTGCCGGCGGTGGCATCGGCGGCGCCCTTCGATTTGTCGTCGCCGGTGATCTTGTGCGAGTAGAACTTGCCCGCGGCCTGCACCTTGTCGTGCCCGCCCTTGTAGCTCTCCGCGCTCGTGCCCAGGCCCTCGAGGGCCATGCACAGCGACGTGATGTTGCACGTGCGCGTGTCCTTCGGCGGCGGTGACTCGAGGATGTCGATGTTGCGCGACTGCGAGTAGTAGGTGCCGATGCTCGCGATGAGCTTGTACGCCGCCGCCTTGAACGACGCCTCGCCGCCGAGGGACGCGAGCTTGCCGCGCACCGTGGCGATGCCGGCGACGAACTTGTCGCGCGCGGAGCCCTTCTCCTCCGCGCCGATCGTGGCGCCGTCGGCGCGAAGCTTGTGGCTGGTCTCGGCCAGCCCGGCGAGGTCGGCCGCGATGTCCTTGACGACCGGGTTGCTCGACTTGAGCGCGATGTCGCGCAGCGTCGCGTCCGACAGGTCACCGACGTCGCCCTGATCGACCGGCGCGTGCTTGGGCGCGGGTCCCGGGGTCGGCTCGACATCCCCCGGCGACGGCGCGGGCGCGGGCGGCGCCGGCTTGGGCGCGGTGTTGGCCGCGTTGCCGCCGGAGCCCTTGGTCGACGCGTTGTCGTGCGCGACGTTGTCGGCGGCGTGGTTCGCGTTGCCGCCACCGGAGAACATGTCGATGACGTTGTCGAACAGGTTCGACGCGGCGCTGGCGATGCTCGTGCCCATGCCCTTGAGCGCCTCGAGCGTCTGCGCGGGATCCTGCGCGGCCGGCACGGCGGCGGGCGCGGGCGGAACCGCGTCGGCCTCGACGGCCTTCGGCGCCGCGTTCGGCGCGGGCGCGGGCGCGTCGCCCTGCTGCTTCGCGGACGCGGCGTGCGCCGTATCGGGGCCGCAGATGCCGTCGGGCTTGAGGCCGTGGGCCACCTGCCAGCGCGCGATCTCGTTGGGATCGATCTCGCCATCGGCGCCGACGCACGCGTTCCCGGTCGCCGCCTTGAACTGCTCGACGTGCTTGGGGTGCTCGCGGTGATACTCGCGCGCCTTCGTGACCCACTTCGGCTCGTCCTTCGGCGCGCCGAGGTGGAGCGCGTACGGATCCTCCGTCGCTCCCTGATTCGCCGCCGGCATGAGCTGCACCGGCGCGTTCGCGCTGCCCTGCTTCTGCACGGGCGCGAGCGACTCCGTCATGGAGCGCTTGCCGGGCGCGGCGCTGGCGCTGTCGTTGTCGGCGGCGGCTTCTTCGGGGCTGCGGTGCAGTCTCATGGCGTGCTCATAGTACGTTGCAAGCCCCCGGCGCCTTCCCGGCCGGACCAGGCCTCACGCGCATCTTATTCTGCTGCGATATTCGCCGGTTACGTCAGGCCGCCGCGGCCTTGCGGAGCTGCTTGAGCTGTTCGGCGGTGCCCATGACCACCACGACCGTCGGTGAGGTGAGCACGTGGTCGCCGCCGGGATTGTAGGTCCACTTCTCGTCGCGCTTCACGGCGAGGATGTTCATCCCGTAGCGGGCGTGGATGTCGGCCTCACGCACGGTCTTGCCGTCGAGGTCGCTGCCTTTCGTCACCGTCACCTCCTCGATGCGCATGGCCGCGTCCTTGTCGCGCAGCATCACGTCGAGGAACTTCACCACGCTGGGACGCACCAGCTCCGACACGATGCGCATGCCACCGATGAAGTTGGGCGACACCACGCTGTCGGCGCCGGCCTTGCGGAGGCGCTCGATGTGCGAGAGCTCGGCGACGCGCGCGATGATGCGGCAGTTCGGGTTGGTCTGCTTGGTCGCGACCACCAGGTAGAGGTTGTCCTTGTCCTCGGACAGCGCCGCGGCCAGGCCTCGCGCGTCGGCGAGGTTGCACGCCAGCAGGATCTCGTCGTCGGTCGCGTCGCCCACCACGTAGCTGTACTCGGCCTTGGGATGGAGTTGCGCGATCTCCTTGAGCTCGACCTCGTTCAGATCGACCGCGACCACCGGGCGTCCGGTCGCGATGAGCTCGTTGATGATGTGGCGCCCGGTGGTGCCGGCACCGCAGACGATGAAATGGTCCTTCATCTTCTTGATCCGTTTCCTCAGGCGGTTGGCGGTCAGAACACTCTTGAGCTCACCCTCGACGACGAACGCCGTGATGGTCGACGCGAAGTAGACCAGGACGCCGGTGCCGAACACCAGCAGCGTCATGGTGAAGGTGCGCGCGTGCGCCACCTTGTCCATGTCGACCAGCGTCTCGCCGTAGCCGACGGTGGTGATCGTGATGATGGTCATGTACAGGCAGTCGAACCATGCCCAGCGCCCATTGCCGATGAGGTAGTAGCCGGTGGCGCCGCCGGCGGCGACCGCAAGCATGGCGACGAAGCCGGCGAGCAGTCGGTTGCGGAACGTGTTGTCCACCCGATGCCATTGTAATGCCCCACTCCTCGCGGCGGGCCCCCGTGGTAACAGAACCCGCATGAAGACCCTGGCCAGCTACCTCGGCGGCGTGTGGATCCCGGGCGACGGTCCCGCGACGTCGCTCGTCAACCCGACGACCGAGGAGCCGATCGCGAGCGCCAACGGACGGAACCTCGACTTCCGCGGCGCGCTCGCGTTCGCGCGCGATCGCGGCGGTCCGGCGCTGCGCGCCATGACGTTCGCGGAGCGTGGCGCGCTGTGCGCGGCGCTGGCCAAGGCCATCCACGGCGCGCGCGAGGAGCTGATCGCGCTCGCGGTCGCCAACGCCGGCAACACGCGCGGCGACGCCAAGTTCGACATCGACGGCGCGGCCGGCACCCTCGCCCACTACGGCGAGCTCGGCGTCAAGCTCGGCGCGACGCGGCTCCTGCCCGACGGCGAGCCGGTGCAGATCGGCCGCACCGCGCGGCTCGTCGGCCAGCACGCGTGGGCGCCGCGCCCCGGCGTGGCGGTGCTCATCAACGCGTTCAACTTCCCGGCGTGGGGGCTCGCGGAGAAGCTGGCGTGCGCGCTCGTCGCGGGCATGCCGGTCCTGTGCAAGCCGGCGACGGCGACGGCGCTGGTCACGCACCGCCTCGTCGAGATCTGGGCCGAGGCCAACCTCCTGCCGGCGGGCGCGCTCCAGCTGCTCGTCGGTCCGGCCGGCGATCTCGTCGACCACCTGCGCGCCGCCGACGTGCTCGCGTTCACCGGCTCGTCGGATACGGCGCGCACGTTGCGCTCTCACGCGCGCGTCGTCGCGGAGAGCGTGCGCGTGAACATCGAGGCCGACAGCCTGAATGCCGCCGTGCTCGCGCCGGACGTCGAGCTCGGCAGCGAGGCCGGCGCGCTGTTCGTCGCCGACGTGGTGCGCGACATGACGCAGAAGACCGGGCAGAAGTGCACGGCGATCCGCCGCGTGTTCGTGCCGGCGGCGCGCGCGGCCGACGTGATCGACGCGATCCGCGAGCGGCTGGCCGGCATCGTCGTCGGCGATCCGTCGCGCGACGACGTGCGCATGGGCCCGGTCGCGACGGCCCAGCAGCAGAAGGACGTGAAGGCCGGCATCGCGCGGCTGGCGGGCGCCACCAGGGAGGCGTTCGGCGGCAGCGGCGACATCGCACCGCTCGGCGTCGCCGCCGGCAAGGGCTTCTTCGTCGGGCCGGTGCTGCGCACCACCGACGACGCGCGCGGTTGCGAGCCGATGCACGCGCACGAGGTGTTCGGCCCGGTGTCGACGGTGGCCAGCTACGACGGCGATCCGCAGACCGCGGCGTCGCTGGTCGCGCTCGGTCAGGGCGGCCTGGTCGCGTCGTGTTACTCCGACGACCGCGACTGGCTGGGGCGCTTCGTCACCGACGTCGCCGGCTGGAACGGCCGCGTCTACATCGGCAGCGAGAAGATCGCGTCCATGTCGCCCGGTCCGGGCACGGCGCTGCCGCAGCTCCAGCATGGCGGTCCCGGTCGCGCCGGCGACGGCGCCGAGCTCGGCGGCGCGCGCGGCCTCGCCCTCTACATGCAGCGCGTCGCGCTGCAGGGCGACGCGTCGCTACTCAAGACGCTCGTCGGCGCCTGAACGACGACGATCGCTACGCTCAGGCGAAGGCTTGCCACCTGAGCCTTCAGGCGAAGGCTTGATTGACTCGCGCCGCGAGCACGGCGCTCACGACGGCCGCGTCGTCGCCCCTGGCGCCGCGCTTGAGCTCGGCGATCGTCGTGTGCACGAGCGCTTCGCGCGCGCTGCGGTCGGCGTCCGCCACCGGCGCCAGGCCGTTGCCGGGCTGACGCATCGTCTTCTTCGCCGCCGTCAGGCGTGCCGTCACCACGGCCTCGGCGACGCCGAGCAGCGCCGCGATCTCGTGCGGCACCAGGCCGACCACGGCGCGCGCGAGACAGACGACGCGCTCCTCGGGAGCGAGCTTCGGGTGACACACGCCGAACAGGAGGGCGCGCACGTCGTCGGCCGGGGACGCCGGATCACCGAGATCGGCGCCGCGCTTGGCGAGGACGCTCGTCGTCGCCGACATCGCGACGGTCGCCATCCACGACACGGGGTTCTGCGGCACACCCGTCGCCGGCCACGCGGCCTGGGCCGCGAGATACGCGTCGGCCATCGCGGCGTCGACGAGATCGAACTCGCCGAGGCGGCGCCACATCCCGGCGAACACCTGCGCGTGCTCGGTGCGGAACACCTGCACCGCCGACCGAGCTGCGTCCGCCATCCCGTCCAAGATACACGCACGGCCAACCGAGCGGAATGTGCGCCCGGCGGGAACGGTTCCCCGTCGGCCATGATCCGGCGATCCCTGTATCTATCCACCCTCTCGCTCTTCCTCGCGACGGCGTGCGGCGGTAGCGGCGCCACGCGCACCGCCCCACCCGCCGGCCCCGCCACCGGTGGCACCGCCACGACCGAGCCCACGACCGGCACCGAGCCCGGCGTCCCCGCGGAGCCACCCGCCGCCGTCGGTCACCCACGCACCGACCTCATCCCGCGCGCCGTCCTCTTCGGCAACCCCGAGCGCGGCGCGCCCGAGCTCTCGCCCGACGGCAAGCAGATCGCGTACTCCGCGCCGGTCGACGGCGTGATGAACGTGTTCGTCGCGCCCGCCGACGACCTCGCGAAGTCGGTGCAGGTCACCTTCGACAAGGTCCGTCCCATCCGCAACTACGGCTGGTCGATGGACTCGAAGTACGTCCTCTACCAGCAGGACATCGGCGGCGACGAGAACTTCCACCTCTTCCGCGTCGGCCTCGACGGCAAGGACGCCCTCGACCTGACCGATCGCAAGGGCGTGAAGGTCGACATGATCGGCGCGTCGGTCTCGAAGCCGGACCACATCCTGGTCGGCATGAACGATCGCGATCCGCAGCTCCATGACGTCTACGACGTCGAGGTGTCGAGCGGCAACGCCAAGCTCGTGCTCGAGAACCCGGGCTACGTCGGCTTCGTCGCCGACGACGGTCTCAAGCTGCGCCAGGCGTCGCAGTTCCAGCCCGACGGCTCGATCAAGCGCTTCAAGTCGGGCGACCGCAGCGCGGCGTGGATCGGCCTCGACGAGATCTCGTCGGATGATCAGCTCACCACCAACACGCTCGGCTACGAGACCAGCGGCAAGCGCTACTACGAGATCGACGCGCGCGGCCGCGACACCGCGGCGCTCTACGCCGTCGACGCGCGCAGCGGCAAGCGCACGCTCCTCGCCGAAGATCCCAAGGCCGACGCCGGCGGCGGCTTCATCTTCCACCCCAAGACCGGCGTCATCCGCGCCGTCGCGTTCAACCGCGCGCGCCCGGAGTGGAAGATCCTCGACAAGAGCATCGCCGGCGATCTCGCGGCGCTGAAGAAGCTCGACGAGGGCGACTTCTTCGTCACGTCGATGTCGTTCGACGACAAGGTGTGGATCGTCGGCTTCAACGGCGACCGCGTGCCCACGCGCTTCTGGCGCTGGGACCGCAAGGCCAAGAAGGGCACGATGCTCTACTCGACGCGGCCCGCCCTCGACGGCCTGCCGCTCGCGCGCATGCACTCGTACGAGATCCCCGCGCGCGACGGCCTCCCGCTGGTCAGCTACCTGAGCCTGCCGGCCGAGGTCGATCCCGACGGGGACGGTACGCCCGACAAGGCGGTGCCGATGGTGCTCTTCGTCCACGGCGGCCCGTGGGCGCGCGACAACTGGGGCTACCACCCGGTGGCGCAGCTGCTCGCCAACCGCGGCTACGCGGTGCTGCGCGTGAACTACCGGGGCTCGACGGGCTTCGGCAAGAACTTCATCAACGCCGCCAACCGCGAGTGGGGCAAGAAGATGCACGACGACCTGCTCGACGCGGTGTCGTGGGCGGTCGGCAAGGGCATCACGACGTCCGACCAGGTGTGCATCATGGGCGGCAGCTACGGCGGCTACGCCACGCTGGCCGGGCTCACGCTCACGCCGAAGACGTTCAAGTGCGGCGTCGACATCGTCGGCCCGTCGAACCTCATCACGCTCGCGGAGAGCGCGCCGCCGTACTGGAAGCCGATCATCAGCGTCTTCAAGACGCGCATGGGCGACTGGACCACGCCCGAGGGTCGCGAGGCGATGCTCGCGGTCTCGCCGCTCACGCACGCCGGCAAGATCGAGCGCCCCCTGCTCATCGGCCAGGGCGCGAACGACCCCCGCGTGAAGCAGGCCGAGTCCGATCAGATCGTGAAGGCGATGAAGGCCAAGGGCCTGCCGGTGACGTACGTGCTGTTCCCCGACGAGGGTCACGGCTTCGCGCGCCCCGAGAACAACATCGCGTTCATGGCGCTGGCCGAGGCGTTCCTGTCGGCGCACCTGGGCGGCAGCTACCAGCCCGCCGCGGCCGACGACTTCGCGGGCTCGACCGTGCAGATCAAGGAAGGCGCGCGCGGCATCCCGGGTCTCCCGGCGGGCGTCGGCCGTTGAGGTCGGCCGCGCTGGCCCTGGTGATGGCGGGCGCGTGCGGCGGCGCATCCCCCGCGGCGCGCAGGCCGGCGCCGTCGGCGACGATTGCAGCGCCGGAGGCGCCGTCGGCGGCGTGCGCCACACCCGAGCATCGCGCGTTCGACTTCTGGATCGGCGCGTGGGACGTCAAGGTGCTCACGCGCAAGGACCCCGCGGCGCCGTGGATCACGTCGGCCGGCACGCAGCGCATCGAATCGATCCTCGGCGGCTGCGTCATCTCGGAGAACTTCGCCGCCGAGGGACCGGACGCGCCGTGGTCGGGCAAGAGCTACTCGATGTGGCAGCCGGCGCTCGGCACGTGGCGGCAGACCTGGGTCGATGACCAGGGCAGCTACCTCGTCTTCACCGGCGGAGTCGAGAACGGCGCGATGACGCTCTACGGCGAGCCGTTCGAGCGTGCCGGCAAGCACGTCGAGATGCGTATGGTGTTCCGCGACGTCGCGCGCGACGCGCTCACCTGGGAGTGGCAGCGCAAGGGCGACGACGGCGCGTGGGTCGCGCAGATGGTGATCGAGTACCGCCGCGCTACACGATGACGCGCATGCGCTTCGGGCCCCACGTGCCCGGCGTCTCCGTGACGTGGCCGGCGAGGGCCTTCTTGCATTTCGGGCAGCGGCCGTGCTCGAGGTTCCACGCGCCGAGGCGATACCAGTCGCGCTCGATCAGCAGGTGGCCGCAGCCGGCGCAGTAGGTCGAGCCGCCGGCGGCGTCGTGCACGTTGCCGGTGTAGACGTGCTTGATGCCCGCGGCGAGCGCCTGCTGGCGCGCGCGCGTCAGCGTCGATGGCGGCGTGGGCGGGAGGTCGGTCATCTTGTAGTCGGGATGGAAGGCCGTGAAGTGGAGCGGCACCTCCGGCCCGAGGTGATCGACGAACCAGCGGCACTGCTGATCGATCTCGGCCTCGCTGTCGTTCTTGCCCGGGATGAGGAGCGTCGTGACCTCGACCCACACCCGGGTCTTGTGGACGAGGTACTCGAGCGTCTCGAGCACCGGCGCGAGCTCGGCGTAGCAGAGCGAGCGGTAGAACTCGCCGGTGAAGCCCTTGAGATCGACGTTGGCCGCGTCCATGGCCTCGTAGAATTCGGGGCGCGCCTCGTCGGTGATGTAGCCGGCGGTGACGGCGACGGTCTTCACGCCCTGCGCGCGGCACGCGTGGGCGACGTCGATCGCCCACTCGGCGAAGATCGTCGGGTCGTTGTACGTGAACGCGACCGACGTGCAGTGGTTGGCGAGCGCGGCGCGCGCGATGCCGTCGGGCGTCGCCTGGTCGGCGAGCTTGTCGAACTGCTTGGCCTTGGAGATGTCCCAGTTCTGGCAGAACTTGCAGCCGAGGTTGCAGCCGGCGGTGCCGAACGAGAGGACCGCGCTGCCGGGATAGAAGTGGTTGAGCGGCTTCTTCTCGATGGGATCGATGCAGAAGCCCGAGGCGCGGCCGTAGGTGGTGAGCACCATCTGGCCGTCCTGATTGGCGCGCACGAAGCAGAACGCCCGCTGCCCGGGACCGACGAGGCACGCGCGGGGGCACAGCGTGCAGCGAACCTTGCGTTGCGCGGCATCTCCCTCGGGATGCCAGAAGCGCGCGGGCGCGCCGTCGAGGTGTTCGTCAGGTCCCCTCATAGACGTAAAGGTACCCGCGCAAGGGCCCGCTGGAGAGGGGCTTCTTCATCGCCCAGCGGCCACCGAACGCCGCCTCGAACTCCGGGTTGGCGACGAGGAACGCGCCGCGGAAGTCGCGCAGCCCGAAGAACCAGTCGCCGAGCGCGCCGTAGAACAGGCGCGCCTCCGCCAGCTCCAGGCGTTCGCCCCACGGCGGATTGCAGAGCACCAGGCCGCGCTCGGGGACGGCGCCGGCGTCGGCGGCGAGCGCCCAGATCTTGTCGCGATCGAGCGTGAGCAGGTCACCTCGCTGGAAGATCACGTCGACGCCCGCGCGTTGCGCGTTGTGGCGCGCGGCCACGAGCACCTCGAGATCGCGGTCGCCGGCGATGACCACGGGCTTGGCGTCGGGCCAGAGCGGGGGCGCCTTGTCACCGGCGACGACGGGCGCGCCGCGCGCGGAGAGCGCGGCCTCGATCGCGATCGTGCCGGCGCCGCACATGGGATCGACGACGAGATCCTTGCGCGGATCGTAGCGCGCCTCGATCGCCATCACGGCGGCGACGTGCTCGCGCAGCGGGGCCTCGCCGGCCTCGGTCCGCCAGCCGCGCCGCGTGCGCGTGCCCTTCGTGAGATCGAGCCCGACGAGCATGCGGCCGCGGTCGTCGAGGCGCGCGACGACGAGCGCGTCGGGGTCGTAGGCGTCGACGCGCACGGTCTGCCCACGCGGGCCGCGCTGCGCGAGCCCGTCGACGATCGCGTTCTTCACCGTGCCGACGATCTGCCGCTCGCCGGCGGCGAAGTCCTCGACGCGGCGCACCTCGACCGAGATCGAGCCGATGCCCTGGTGCCACACGCGATCGTCGCCGCGCACGTCCTCGACCAGCTCCTCGTAGAGCGGCTCGAGCCGGCGCGCACCGGACGCGTAGAGGTCGCGCACGACGCGCGTCGACGTGCGGTGATACGTGAGCGCGGCCTGCGCGATGTCGGCGTCCCACGGGTACGCGAGCTGGCCGGTGCCGTCACGCCGCGGGGCGTCGGGACGGCGGCGCAGCAGCTTCTTGGTGATCCGGACCAGCTCCGCCTCCATCGCGCGATTGCTCTGCGCCGAACCGACGAGCCTGAGTCCGTCCTCGATCACGTCGTCCTCGTATCACGGCCCGTTGAGCGTGGGATACAGCCCGGCGTCGACGAAGAAGCGCTTGTGCAGGTACCAGCCGCGGGCGTCGGTGCCTTTCGGGCCCTTGGGCCGCGTGTGGAGGTCGCGGCGGACCAGGCGCGCGACCTCGGCGTCCCACTCGACGAAGTACCAGGACAGGAGCGTCGCGCCGTCGCCGACGCTGGCGCGGACCAGCCACAGGACGCGGCGCAGCTTGCCGAGCGGCTGCGCGTCCACCATGGCGACCGCGGGGTCCTCGGTGACGCGCCAGCGGCCGCGACGGTCGCGCGCGACGGGAACCGTCTTGACCTCCACGTCGCCGCGCCAGTCGGGCTCGTCGTGGCCGCGCTCGACCACGCCGAGGAGCGAGGCGGCGGCCTGGCCCCACGCGCCCTTGTCGCGGCCGCGCGCCGGGAAGCGGACGCCGAGCGCGCGATCGGCGGCGGCGAGGAGCGCGTCGACGTCGTCGGGCTCCTCGGGAGGCGGCGCGGGAGGGCGGGGCGGTGGCAGCGGGCGCGGCCACGCGGTGGACGGCGGCGCGAGGCCGCGCGGCGCGGCGGCATGGACGAGGCGCGCGCCGATCGCGACCGGGCGCGGCTGAAGCGTCGAGCCGAGCCACGCGCCGCCGCCGGCCTCGGCCTCGGCGCCCCATTGCCAGAGCGCGGCGCGCAGCGCGAGGACGTCCGCGCCCGGATCGGCCGACGGCACGCGCAGCTGCGCGGCGAGCGCGCGGAGCTCGTCGGCGCGCAGGCGATTGAGCAGCCCGCACAGATCGAGCGCGAACACGTCGCTGAGCGCGGCGACGCGTTCGTCGTCGGCGACGCCGGGAGCGAGCCGGCGCAGCGCCGAACGCGAGAGTGCGGCGATCAGCACACCGGAAGCGTTCACGTTTGGTTTTCCATTCTCGCTTCGCTGGTGGCCCCACTCCTCGCGGCTGGCCCTCCGCGCCATGGTACCGTACCGAGGGTGAGAGCTCCGGTCACGGGCGCCGTCCTGTGCGCGATCGCTGCGGTCGCGCTCCTCGTCGCCGGGTTCACGCCGTGGTTCTCGACGGGCAAGGAGATCGACTACCGCATGGCGTACGAGCGCCAGCAGGCCGACCTCGATTCGTTCGAGGAGGATCGCGCGCGCGCGGACGAGGCCGACGTGCGCGCCAACTTCGGGCTGGTGACGGGCGAGGTCTGCATCGATCTCCAGTGCAAGTCGGCGAAGTACACGGGCAGCCCGGGGCTCGCCGACGACGCGTTCGCGTGGCTGGGACGCGGCGCCCTGGGCGCGGCGATGGCGAGCGTGGCGCTGCTGATCGCGGTCGCGCTGGCGGCGCGCACGCACCGGCGCGCGCACCTGCGCGGCTGGGCGGCGACGGTCGCGGCGGTTGCGGCGGGGCTGGGCGCGGCGTTCGCGGCGTCGTGGGCGTTCAACGAGAACGTCGGCTACGTCTCGCGCGGCATGGGGCTCACGGCGGCGATGGCGGGTGCCGCGTTCGCGGGGCTCGGCGTCGGATGGCCCGCGGCGCGCGGCAACGTCGGCGTGGCGAAGCGGTTCGGTATCGCCGCGGTGATCGCGGTGCTCGCGGTGCTGGCGTGGGTCACGATGGTCGAGCACGCGTGGTGGCGAAGCGGCAGGGCGCTCGGCGAGATCCAGGTGTCGCCGCTCGGCGTGGAGGTCTGCGAGGCCGGCACCTGCAAGCTGGCCACGACGCTCGGCGTCACGGGCTCGCTGCGCGCGCTCGCCGCGCTGACGGCGCTGGCGTCGGCGGTGCTGCTGGTGCCGGCGTTCGCGACCGCGGGGCGCGTCGCGCGCGGCGTGCGTCCGGGCGCGTGGGGCTGGGCCGCGATGATCGTGGGCGTGTGCGCGCTCGGCGCCGGAGCCGCGACGTTCGTCGCGTACCCGTCGAGCGACATCATGCACGTCGCGTGGGGCCTGCCCCTGTTCGCCGTCGCGACGGCGGGCGCGACCGCCGCGTCCCTGGCCGGCCTCGTGCTCGTGAAGGACGCGGACGCCGACGCGTTCGCTTCCCCGCACGCATACCGTCACGAGCCCGCATTCGCGACGAGCCCGAACGGCGCGATCGCGCTCGCGCCCGGCGAGCGCCCGCAGCTCGCCGCGCTCGCGCCACTCGCGCCGTCGGGCGCGAACGGCGGCCCCGCGCCGGCCGGCTCGAACGGCTCCCCGGCGACTGCCGCTTCCAGGTATGCGCCCTCCTCCGCCGTCGCGGCGGCCGCGTTCGAAGCGGCGACCGGCCGCGTGTATGCACCCGCGGTCGCGAGCGAGCTCGCACACGCCACGCCAGCCGAAACCGAACCCGAACCCGAACCCGAACCCGAAGCCGAAACCGAAACCGAAACCGAAACCGAAACCGGACCCGGACCCGGACCCGGACCCGGCACCGCGACCGTCGTCGAGCCCCTGGTGATCCACGTCGCCGACGCTGCGTCGGCCGCCGCGCCGTCGCCGAACGCGACACCCTCTCCTTTCGCGCCGCCGCCGCCCGCCACCCCCTCGCCCTTCCTGCTGCCCGCCGCGCCGTCGCCCTTTGCGCCGCCGGCGTCGTCCCCGTACGCGCCTCCCTCACCATCTGCGCCGCGGGCAGCCGCGCCCGCCGCGATCGCGGGCGAACCTGGGTCCGCGCCGGTCGGCGTGCCCGTCGTGGTGCGCCCGCAACCGACGGCGCCGACCACGCCGATTCGCAAGTCGCCGATGTGCCCGACCTGCCGCGTCGCGACCATCTACAGCAGCAAGCGCGGCGCGTGGTGGTGCTCGACGTGCAAGCGCACGCTCTAGCGCGCGACACACGCGCCCTCGCGCGCGCATTCGCGGCCGCGCTCGTGCTCGCCGCGTGCGTCGCCGCGTGCAAGCTCGACGACGCGATGCCGCCGACTCCCGCGGCCGCGGCGACCGACGCCGAGACGCGCGAGGCTGCGCGGCTTCGCGCGCACGTGCTCGCGATCCCCGGCGTCGTCGACGCCAGCGTCGTCGTCTCGATCACGCCGATCGACCCCTTCGCGCGGACGTCCACCGCCACCGCCGCCGCCGCAACCGCGCTGCCCCCGCCCGCGCGGGTCGCGTTCGTCGTCGCCACGCGCGCCGGCGCGGACACGGGCGTCATCGGCGACGCCGCCCAGACCGCCGCGCACGCCGCGCTCGGCGCGAACGCCGACGTGCAGGTGCAGATCGCGCCCGCGCCTGCGGCGCCGCGGCTCGTCGCCGTCGGACCGTTTCGCGTCACCGCCGGATCGCGCAACGCGCTCCTCGTGACGCTCGCCCTCGCCCTCCTCGCCGTCGGCGGCCTCTCGACCGCGCTCGCCGTCTCGCTCGTCCGTGCCTACCGGCGCGGGATGAGACCCCACCAGTCGAGCACGAGCACGACGCGCGGGTCGTAGCCCTTCTTCCCTTGGCCCTGGCCCTGGCCATTCTCCGCCACGACCTCGAGCGCGACGTCCTCGCGCGCGGGGTCGACGTTCTTCACCGCGACCAGCCGCATCCGCAGCGCGCCCAGGTCGTCGCGACCCGGCAGCGCCGCCTTCTCGAGCACGTCCGTCCACGCGTACAGCGTGTCGCCTGCGAACGTCGGGTTCACGTGCGAGCCGCCGTTCCAGGCCGCCATGCGGATCACGTTCTCGAGCCCGCCGTACGCCAGCGCGTGCGCGACGCTGATGACGTGGCCGCCGTACACGAGGCGCTTGCCGAACCGCGTCTGCGCCTGCGCGTGCGCGTCGAAGTGCACGCGCGCGTTGTTCTGGTACAGGCGCGTCGCGAACGTGTGATCGGCTTCCTCCACCGTCATGCCGCCGTGGTGCACGATGCGCTCGCCGGCCTGGTAGTCGTCCCACAGGTTGTTGCCGCCGGTCGCCCACTTCAGCTCGGCGAAGCGCGACAGGTTCAGCGCCGCCGGCACCGGCAGATCCTCGACGGGGACCGACTCCGGCAAGCTGGGCACGGTCGCGCCCGTCGACGTCGCCGACGGATCGCGCTTCTCGACCATCACCCAGCGATGGAACGAGAGGACCTCCTGGCCCTTCTGGTTGTGTCCGCGCGACGTCACGTACACGACGCCGCGCTTGCCGTCGGACAGCTCGCGCAGCCCGATGACCTCGCTCTCCGCCGTCAGCGTGTCGCCCGGATACACGGGCCGCTGGAACAGCACGCGCGAGTAGCCGAGGTTGGCGACCGCGTTGAGCGAGATGTCGCCCACCGTCTTGCCGAACACGATGTGGAACGCGAGCAGGTCGTGCACGCACTCGCGCGAGTAACCCAGCGAGCGCGCGAACTCCGTCGAGGACGACACCGCCCGTCGGTCGCCCGTCAGCGCGACGTACAGCGCGAGGTCGCCGCCGTGAACCGTGCGCGGCGTCGCGTGCCGGAGGCGCTGCCCGACGCTGAAGTCCTCGAAGTAGTTACCGGTGGTTGCCTTGCCGCTCATACCGGCGGCGAGCCTGCCCCGACTACTCGGTCAAAGTAAAGCCGTAGCTGATCGTCATCGGCGCGCCCGCCCACTCGGGGAACGAAGCCGATTTCGCAGCCGCGGCCACGCACGAGCCGGTCGGCGTGCCGGCGAACTCGCCGGTCGCGTCGGCCTTGGTGACCTTGCCCGACGGATCGACCGTCGCCTTGATCTTCACGTGGCCGGCGACGCCGTGCTGGTCGAAGCAGGCCTGGGCCTGCTTCGAGACCGCGCCCATGCCGCTGCGGATATCCTTGCCGTCGAGACCGGTCTTCTCCGGCTTGGCCCCGCCCGTGTCGCCGCCCTCGGTCGGCTTCTGCGCGCCGCCCGACGCCGCCGCGAGGAGATCCTCCATCGAATCGCCGCCCGGGCCCTTGGGCGCCACAGCGCCGCCACCGGCCGCACCACCGCCACCGCCACCGCCGCCCGCACCGGCCTTCACCCTCTCCTTGCCGCCCTGCTGCTTGTCGCCCGCCGACGAGCCCGAGCCCGCCGCGCGGCCTTCACCACCCGTACGCGAGTCGCCCTTGGCCGCGGTCTTGCCCGCCGCGCCGGCGCGATCGTGAGTTTCGGTCTCCGTCTTCGCGGCCTCCTCGGCCGGCGTCGGGGGCGTCATCGCAGGATCGTCCTGGGGATCGAGCGCCGCGACCGTCGTGCCGCTCGCCGCACTCGAGCCCGCCGCGATGCCGGCAGCGCCCGTGCCCATGTCCGCGCCCGCGCCCGCGCTGGGCGCGACGTCCTTCATCACCGCCGAGCCCGACGCCGCGCCGGCGCTCGCCGTCATCTCGGCTTCTTTCTTCTGGCCGGCGCCCGCCGTGATGAGGAAGACCGCCGCTGCAGCCGCGGCGATCACGCCACCACCGGCGACGAACCACACCGTCTTCGACTTCTTGCCGCGCGCCGCCTCGATGGGCGTGATGCCGGCCGCCTCGGCGCCCGCGATCTCCGCCGCGCCCGGGATGCTCGTCGGCATCGCCGGCAGCGAGATGACCTGCGCCTGCACCGGCAGCGCGACCGCGCGCAATCCGCTCTGCGACGAAGAGAGCAGCGACTCGTCGTACGCGTCGTGCTGCGACGTGATGCGGCGCGAGATGCGCTGCTTGGCCGTCTGCGCGAGCGCCTTCATGTCGTGCACGCCCGAGTCGTCGGTGCGCTCCGCGGACGGCTGGTCACCGACCGGCGGAGGCGTTGCAGAGCGAGGGGCGTCCTTGTTGGTCTCTGACATCATCGCAACCTCTTCGTCAGGGCGTGCCAGTCGTGCCATCACTCGCGCAGAAAGACCATCGAAATGATCGGCGGGCGCGAGCGCCTCGTGGGCTTTCGCAGCGGCTCGAACCAGGTCGTCGATCTCGTCGTTCATGAGAAGGAGGGGGTGGATGTTCGAGCGAGCATACCCAGCCTACCGGCCGGGCCCACGGGTTTTCGCGGCGCCGCGCGAGGGGGCCTGTTCGCCCAGACGCTCGCGCAGAATCCGGCGGGCTTCGTTGACCCGCCACGCGACGGTTCCCTCGGGAATGTCGAGGATTTCGCTGATCTGCTTGTGTCCCAGTCCCTCGACCGTCGCGAGGACCAGCGTGACGCGCAGCGGCGGTGACAGCTCCGCCATCGCGGTCAGCGTGGCGCGGACCTGCTCGCCGAGCGCGGCCATCTCGTCGGGCAAGAGCCGCGGTGCGCCGAGGCCCTCGGGGCGACCGCCGACCTGCGCCGCCTCGGTCGCGCCGGCCGTGGCCAGCGCGGTCGCGCGCTTCGTCGAGCGGAGGCGGTTGAGCGCCGTGTTGACGGCGATGCGATAGAGCCACGTGAAGAAGTCGGCGCGACCGTCGAAGGACGCGAGCCCGCGGTACGCGCGCACGAACGCTTCCTGGGTGACGTCGTCGGCGTCACTGTGATTACCGGTCACGTGGAGGGCAGCGGCGTACACGCGTCGTTGATGCAGGCGCACGAGCGCGCCAAAAGCAGTCGCGTCGCCCTGCCGTGCGCGCGCGAGGAGGTCGGACTCATCCCCCGCCATTGCTCGCACTATAGGAAGGGTGACGGGACTAGGACAATGGCTGCGCGGCCATCCTTGGATAGCCGGCGGCGCTCCGACCCCCGAAAGTCACGGAAGGGAGGCGCGGCGGCGGTCGGCCTCGACGAGGCGCGGGTAGAGCCCGGCGGCGAGATCGTCGAGGCGCGCGAGGGCGCGACAGGCTGCGGCACGTGCGGCAAGGCGGCGAGCGGTGCGCTCCGCAGCCTCGCGTCCACCGTCGCGGGCGCGGACCGCGTAGCTGGAATCGAGGAGGACCAGCGGATCGGCGCCCACGATGATCTTGGTGAGCTCGGCGGCGCGGGCGCGGGCGGTGCGCAACGCGTCCTCGAGATCCTCGGCGTGCGTCACGAGGAGCGGCGCGTAGGCATCAGCGTCGGCCCCGGAGAGCAGCGCGTCGAGGTCGACGAGCGCCAGGTCGCGGAGCCGCATGATCAGCGCATCGTCCTCGTGGCTCTCGCTCATTTTTGCCCCTTCGCGCCGGCTCGCCCGCTACGCGGGCTCGGCCGCTTCGTCGCGGGTGCTACCCCGTGCTCGCTTCGCTCGCGGCCCCACTCCTCGCGGCTGGCGCTCATGGCTTTTCGTCCTTCTCGCCCTTCCCTGCTTCGAGGGCCTTGGCGGCGACCGCCGCGATCGCCTTCTGCTTGGCCTCGCGGTCGGCCGCGACCTTCGCCTTGATCGCGGCGAGCGCGTCGTCCGTGCTGCTACCGGTCACGCCCGCCGCCGTTCCCGCCCCGAGAATCTTCGCGTCGAGCTCGGCCTCCGCTGCCTGCTCGCCGCGCATCGCCGCGTCCACCTCGGACTGGATCACCTCCGAGTCGATGCGGTCCTCCGCCGACTGGAACTTGTCCCAGACCGAGCTGTCGTTGCCGAACGCGTCGCCGCCCGCCGAGCGCGCCGCCGCGATCTGCGTGGCCAGCGTGCCCTTCTTGAGCTTGAGGATCTGCAGCTTGACCTCGAACTCCTTCCGGCTCTTGTTGAGCTGGATGGCGTAGCCCGCGGCCTCGTCGCGGTCGCGCGTGATCTTCGCGACCTCGACCTGGCAGCTCTTCTTCTCCTTGAGCGCGGTCCTGGCCGCCTCGTCGTCACCCGCCTTCACCGCCGCCATCGCGCGCTTCTCCCACAACGCCGCCCGCTCCTCCTGCTTCCTGATGTCCTCTTCCATCTGCTTGGCGGTGGCCTTGTACGAGATCAGCTCCTGGAGCGCGGCCTTGCGCTGCTCCTCGAGCTCGAGGATGGCCATCTCGACTTCCTTCTCGGGATCGATGGCCTTGTCGAGGGCGGCGTTGGCCTTCGACTTGATCCCGTCCTTCATGCGCGAGAACAGGCCCATGTTCACTCCTTGCCCAGGCCGTACTTGCGGTACCGCTGCCGGAATTGATCGTACGACAGGCCGAGCACGGCCGCTGCTTCCTTCTGGACGAAGCGCGTGCGCTCGAGCGCGTCCTTGCACAGCCACGCCTCGAAGGCCTCGACGCGATCGGTGAGCGTCCGGCTGGGATCGTCGACGAATGCGCCGCCGCCCGCGGTCGCGGCCGGGCCCATCTCCTGCGCCTCGGGCGGCAGCGCCGCCTCGACGTCGGCGGCGGTGAGCGTGTCGCCCTGCGCCATGTAGATGGCGCGCTCGACGACGTTCTTGAGCTCGCGCACGTTGCCGGGGAAGTCGTAGCGGGCGAGGCGATCGAACGCCTCGGGGTGGATCTCGCGCACCGTGATGCCGGCGACCTCGAGCCGGAACAGCGACAGGAAGTACGCGGCGAGCACCGGCACGTCGTCCATGCGGTCGCGGAGCGGCGGCAGCGTGATGACCTCGAACGCGAGGCGATCGTAGAGGTCGGCGCGGAACTCGCCGGCGATGATCGCCGCCTTGAGATCCGAGTTGGTGGCGGCGATGACGCGCACGTTGACCTGGATCGACTCGCTGCCGGCGACGCGCTCGAAGCGCTGGTATTCGAGGACGCGCAGGATCTTGGCCTGGAACTCGAGCGACATGTTCCCGATCTCGTCGAGGAACAGGGTGCCGCCGTCGGCGAGCTCGAACTTGCCTTCCTTCTGCTTGGTGGCGCCGGTGAACGCCCCCTCCTCGTGGCCGAAGAGCTCGCTCTCGAGCAGGCTCTCGGGCACGGCGGCGCAGTTGATCGTGATGAACGGCTCGGCGGCGCGCGGCGACAGCGTGTGCACCGCGCGCGCGACCAGCTCCTTGCCGGTGCCGCGCGGGCCGAGCACGAGCACGGGGCGCGGCACGGGCGCGACGCGCTCGATCTTGCCCATCACGTGCCGGATCGGCGCCGAGTCGCCGACGATCTGCCAGCGCCGTCCCGCCATCTTGCGCAGGCGCTCGTTGGTGGCGCGGAGCTCGCGGTTCTCGCCCTCGAGGCGGCGGCGCTCGTGGATGTGGTGGAGGATGCGCTCCACCTTCTCGACGGAGATCTCGAGCTTGTCCTCGAGGTATGGGTCCTTCGAGATGAAGTCGACGGCGCCCGCCTTCACGGCGGCGACCGCGTCGTCGATGGTGCCGTGCCCGGTGAGGATGATGATCGGCAGGTCGGGGTGCGCGCGCCGCAGGTCCTTGCAGATCTCGATCCCGCTGCGCTTGCCAGCCCCCAGGTCGAGGTCGAGCACGACCATCTCCGCGTCGCCGGTCTTGAGCCAGCCGATCGCGTCCTCGCCGTCGTCGAAGCTCACGACCTCGCGGCCGCGCGCGCGGAACACGTCGGCGAGGAGCCGGCGCACCTCCGCCTGATCGTCGACGCAGACGATCTTGCTCATCGATCGCGATCCGCTCCGGCCGGCCGTCGCATGGGCTAGAGGCCCCCTGGATCGCGCATCGGCGCGAGCGCGCCGAGGCTGGCGAAGCCGCCGAGGTCGGTGGGGAGCACCACGGTCATCACCGTGCCACGCCCCTCCTCGCTGTCGACCAGGATGCGGCCGTGGTGGGCGGCGATCACGCGCTCGGCGATCGTGAGCCCGACGCCCGAGCCGGTCTCCTTGGTCGTGTAGCCGGGGACGAAGATGCGGCCGAGCTCGCCGCGCGGGATGCCGGGGCCGGTGTCGGCGACCACGACCTCGACGGCGGGCGCCGACGGCGTCGACAGCTGGCGCGCCGTGACCGTGACCGCGCCCTGCGTCTTCTCGGCGGCGTCGGCGGCGTTCTGCACGATATTGAGCAGCGCCTCGCGCAGGAGCATCCGGTCGCCGCGCAGGTCGGGCAGCGTCGAGGCGACGTGCAGCTCGACGGGCACGCTGGCGCGCGCCGCCGCAGCGGCGACGATCTCGTGGATGAGCGGCGACACCGGCACGATCTCGATCGTCGGGCCGGTCGCCTGCATCGAGCGCAGGTACTGGGCCCACTCCTCGTAGAGCGCCGTCACCTCGCGCTCGAGGTCGCGGAGCTTGTCGGCGAGCTCGCCCTCGGCGGCCAGCTTGCGCGCGCTGCGTGTGCGCGAGCCGATGATGCCGAGCAGGTTCTTCACGCGGTGCCCGTGCGCGTAGACGCCGGCGAGCACGTCGCCGCGCGCCACCTCCGCCGTCGCCGTCACGAGCCGCGGCGCGACGTGACCGGCGGCCGCACCCGCACCCGGCAGCGCCGCATCGAGCAGGCGCTCGACCACGTCGGCCAGCGCCGGGCTCGAGGCGTCGAGCATGCGGGCGGCGTTGCGCCACGCCTGGCCGTGACCGGCGTCGATGCGCAGCGCGCGCTCGATCTCGCCGAGCGCGGCCTCGGTGTCACCGCGATCGAGGATCAAGAGCGCGAGCCGGCACGCGGCCTCGGCGTGGCCGGGGCGCAGCCGCAGGCCCTTGCGGTAGGCGTCCTCGGCCTTGGCGGCGTTGGACTGATCGTCCTCGTACGCCGCCGCGAGCAGGAACCACACGCGCGCCAGCTCGACGTTCGACTCCGGGCTGGCCTCGGCCTCGAGCTGGTTGGCGAGCGTGTGCAGCTCGCCCACGGCCGCCTCGCGCGCCGCCGCGTCCTGGTAGCGCCGTCGCAGCTGACGCTCGACGAGGCGGAGCCGGACCACGCGCGACGTCGGCCGCGCCGCCGCCTCCGCCGCGAGCGAGACCTCGAGATCGACGTCGGACAGCATCCGCTCGCCGTGCGCGCTGCGAGCGCCGCCGAGGAGCGTGCTCCACAGGGCGACGGGCGCGTCGGGCTGGCGCGCCTTCATGGCGTCGAAGTACGTCGCCGCTTCGCCGCCTTGCCCGGTCGCCGCGACGCGCGCGGCGATCTCCTCGAACAGGCTGATCTCGCGGTCGCAGAACGCGATGCGATCGGCGAGCTCGACGTCCTGGTCGCCGAGCCCGTCGGCGAGATCGTGGAACGCCGCCATCGAGTTCGCCGACGCGCCCGCCGCGTCGCCGTCGAAGCCTGCTGCGGCCGCCATGCCGAGCCGCGCCCGCGCCTTCTGCGGCCGCGTCGCCGTCACCGCGTCGATCGCCGCCGCGAACGACATGCGCGCCGCCGCGGTCTCGCCCGCGACCAGCTGCGCTTGCCCGAGCAGCACGCGCGCCGCCGGCCCCGGCTCGCGCTTGGCGACCTCGGCCGCGTGCTTGCGCGCCCCCGCGGTGTCACCGACGGCGAGCGCCAGCTCGGCCAGCCGTCGCGCCGGCACGGCGTCGTGCGGATCGGCCGCCGCGTGCGCGCGCGCGAACGCGCTCTTCGCCGCCGCAGGCAGGCCAAGGGCCCAGTACCGGTCCCCGAGCTCGACCAAGGTCGTCACAGCGCCGACGTTAACACAGCCGTGCCCGTGGCCGTGCCCGTGCCCGACTCTTCGGCTCAGCTCAGAGACTTCTCTCGCAGCTCGACGTGGCGGCGAAGCTCGCCGAGCTCGTCGTTCGCCGTCGCCGAGAGCTCGCCCGACGCGGCGCTCACCGCCTTCACGAGCGCAGCCATCGCCTCGGTATCACTCTTCAAGCGTGTGCGCACGGCGCCGTGCGCCTCGCGGAACGCGTCGTAGAAGTCGAGCAGCATGTCGCCCTTGCGGAGCGGCGTCGTGTTGCCGACGCGGCCCTCGGCCATCTGCTCCATGTAGATGCCGACCTTGAAGAGCGGGCCGGCGACCTTGTGGGTCATGATGATCAGGTAGCCGGACAGGATGAGCGTGAGGCCCACGCCGACGCCGAGCATCGTGAGCACGAGCTCGCGATCGCGCCCCGCGATGTCCTTCTCGGTATCGCGCTGATACTCGGCGAGCGACGCGTCGTCGCCCGTGAGATCGGCCAGGCCCGCGACCAGATCCGCGGTCGCCGCGTGTTCCTGGTTGTAGATCATCCAGCCGAGCACGCCGGAGATCAGCATCGACACGACCGTGACGGCGATCGTGTAACGAAGCTGCATCTGCTTGTCGAGCAGGTAGTTCGACAGGCGGCGGTGATACCTGGGGCGCTTGCCGCCGGGCGGACCCGACTTCGACGGAACGTCGCCCGGGACCTTGCCGCCCTGGACCACCACGGCGGGAGGAATCTCCTTTTCAGACAAAGGACGCCTCCTTGCGCTCGAGGACCTTCTTGAGTGCGTCGGCGGCGGCACGCGCCTCGGGCGAGCGTGCGAGCACGCCGTCGGCCTCGAGTGCGTCGAGCGTCGCCTTGATGCGCGCGATGTCGTCCTTCTCCATCTGCGTCACGCCGGCGTGGGCGTGCTTGAAGTGCTCGTAGAACTCGACGAGCTGGTCGCCCTTGCGCAGGTTGTAGACCGTGTCGTAGCGACCGTCGCGCATCTTGGCGAGGTAGAGCGTCACCTTGTGGAGCGGGCCTGCGACCTTGTGGGTCATCTTGATGCCGAACACCGCGAGGCCGAGCGTGAGCAGCACGCCCGAGATGACGAGCACGATGACGATGTTGCGGTTGGCGGCCTCGATCTTGGCGATCTGACGCACGATGTCCCGCTCGCACGCGTCGCGCTCGGCGATGAGCTTGGCGCGCTGCTCGGCGGTGATCGTCGGCTCCTTGGGCATCGGCGGCGGCGCCGTGGTCGGGTCGATCGTCAGCGAGCTCTCACCGATGACGACGCGATGGCGACCTTCGCCGTCGTCCGAGCCCTCATCGGAGCCGGCGCCCGGTTGCGCCTCGTCGGGGTCGGTGTCGGGCGGTGGCGTCGGCGCGGGAGTCGGCGCCACCGCGGCGGCGGCCGGCTTGTCCTCGGGCACGATCGCGCAGATGCGTCCGCGCTGGCGGCTCTTCGCCACGTTCGTGGCCTCGCCGGCGACCCGCGTGACCCACCAGCCGAGCAGCGTCATGAGCACGGCCGAGAGGCCCGCCATGAACAGCGTGAAGCGCAGCTGATACCTCTTGTTGATCAAGAGGTTCTTCCAGCTGCGCTTGTAGCCTCTGTTCCCGCCGCTCATAG
The DNA here is from genome assembly GCA_035525615.1 of Kofleriaceae bacterium. GTDB lineage: Bacteria > Myxococcota_A > Polyangia > Haliangiales > Haliangiaceae > UBA2376. The sequence continues at coordinate 26,676 of DATLEB010000096.1, forward strand.
CCCCGCCTTGATCTTGATGGTGGGGATGATCTTCTTCGCGACGAGGTCCTCGACGACGGCGGCGAGGCAGTCCTCGGACGCGAGCTTGATGTCGCTCTCGTCGCTGGACGCCGTCACGCTCGCGCCACCATTGAGGAAGCCGAACACGCTCTTCTCCGGGAACGTCGCGATCAACATGCTGACTTTACAGGAGACCGTGGCGGCTGACCCCTTTTGTTTCACGGTCAGCTCCGTGAGCGTCCCGTCGACGTGGAAACCGCTGGCCTTCTTGGCGTCGAGATCCTTGCGTGTCGGGGACTTGCCGCCCGGCCAGGTGATCATCATGGGCTGTCCCTTGGACTTGAAGGTCTTCTCGACCGTCGACTTCATGAGCCCTTTCAGCTTCACGTTGTCGCCCTCTTCCGCCTTCGAGGACATGGGCCCGACGTCGATGAACACGGCCCCCGAGGCCACCGTCTGCGTGGAGCCATCACCGCCGCCGCCCCCGATCGACTTGATGGTCTGGAGCGACTTCTCGGCCTGCTTCTTCACCGAGTCGCTCGACTCCTTGGCGACCATCTCGGTCAGCGCCTTCACGATCTGATCGCGCTTGGCCGCGGGCGTCGTGGCATCGACGAGCTTGGCGAGCGCCACCGCGGAGGCGCCGCGCACCGTCTTGTCGCTATCCTTGAGCGCGACCTGGAACGCGGAGATCGCGCGCTTGTCGCCGACCTTGGCGAGCGACAGCGCGGCGGAGAGGCGAACCTTGTAATCGCTACCGGTCTTGAGGTCGCGGATCAGGTCATCGACCTTGTCGGCGCGCGCAGGCGCGGCCAGCGCCATCAGCAGCGCCACCGCGAGCACCACGCCCGATGTCCAGGATCTCGTCATCACCATTTGGACGCGCGAGGCGCAGCGCTCTTCATCCCCACCCCAGACGCTACAAGGTCGAGGCGATCGAAATCAAGCCGCGCTACCCGATGCGATACGTGCGCGCCAGCTCGACGTAGTGCTCGGCGCTCGACGCGATCCGCGCGCGTTCCTCGTCCGTGAGCGGACGCTTCACCCGCGCGGGCGAGCCCATCACCATGCTCCCGGGCGGGATGTCGGTGCCTGGCGTCACCAGCGCACCCGCGCCCACGATGCTCCCGCGTCCGATCCGGGAGCGGTCGAGGATGATCGAACCCATGCCGATGATGCACTCGTCCTCCACCGTGCACGCGTGGAGGATGACGTTGTGCCCGACCGTCACGCGATCACCGACGGTGGTGCCCGAGACGGTGTGCGTGATGTGAATGACCGAGTTGTCCTGGATCGACGTGTCGCGGCCGATGCGGATCGGCTCCATGTCGCCGCGGACCACGGTGCCGTACCAGATCGACGAGCCGGCGCCGATCTCGACGTCGCCGATCACCGCGGAGAGATCGGCGAGGAAGACGTCCTCGGCGATGCGGGGGCGGACGCCTCGGAAGCTGACGACGGTGCCGGCCATCGCCGCGCACTGTACCACGCGATGAAAAGCGCTCCGAGCGTGGCTCCGACGGCGTCGGCGACGAGATCGAAGACCGACGCGTCGCGCCCCGGGACGAACGACTGGTGGAGCTCGTCGGTGACGCCGTAGGCGACGGCGCCGAGGATCGCGTAGAGCGTGACGCGCCGTGATGAGCGCTCGGCGGTGAGCGCGTAGAACTGCGCCAGCAGGCCGTAGACCGCGGCGTGGACGATCTTGTCGCCGAAGTCGAAGCCGCCGGGCACGCTGAGCTGCGACTGCGCCGACAGCGCGAAGAGCGCGATCATGAGCGCGACCGCGCACACGACGTTGATGATGCGGAGGACGCGCGAGCGCATGCGTCAGGGACGCCAGGCGCGCATCGCGCGGGCCGCGGCGGCGCACGCGCCGTCGTGCGCCGACTCGCCGGCCGAGATCGCGGTCGCGAAGCGGACGATGCCGCGATGATCGACGACGACGATCACGCCGTCGGCCTCGCGCTGGATGCCCGAGAGGAAGTAGCGCAGGATGCTCGCCCGCTCCTCGGCGCCCGGCTCGGCGCGCTCGACGCGCCACACCGTGCCCATGAGCGGCACCCGCGCCATGAACGCGCCGAGCTCCACGTGCTCGCCGAGCACGACGGTCCGTAGCGGCGCCTCGGCGGCGCCGTCGTCCGCGCTCAGAAGACGCGCGCGCAGGACCGACGCGGCGGCACCACAGGCGTCGCACCGCGAGTCGAACAGCACCCACACCTGCGGGCGGCGCGCCCACTCGCTGACGGGCACGACGCCACCGTCGCGATCGAACATCGTCAGCGCGGGCAGCGCGCGATCGAAGAGCCGGCGATACACCAGCTCGTCGTTCGACGGCATCGCCGACAGCCGCGCGCGGAGGACCCGCGGCTCCCCCATGCCGTCCGGCGTGCGACGGATGATGCGGAGCGCGACGCGCTCGCCGATCTTGCGCTCGGACAGACATCCCGGAACGTCACCGCGCGAGGTCGCGCAGACCAGCTGCGGCAGCGACATCGCCGGACCGAGCGGGACGCCGTCGACCTCGACGATGACGTCGTCGGGGAGGATCCCCGCGGCTGCGGCGCCGGTGCCGGGGTACACGTCGGTCACGTAGACCAAGCCGTTGTTGTCGGAGAAGCCGATGCCGAGCCACGGCTTCGGCGCCGGCGGCACGTCGGTCTCGGCGCGCGCGGTTCCACCGGCGAGCAAGAGACCGACGAGCACCAGCGCGAACCGCACGCCGAGAACCTAGCTCGACCTCGACCCGGAATCCACGAAAGTCCTCCGGGCCGAGGCCTGAGACCCGAGGCACCCCAGGCGCTGCGGCCCTCCTCAATTCGTTCCGTGGTCGCGGAACCACCGGACCGCCTTCGCGATGGTGGCGTCGAGCGGCGTCAGCGGCATGCCCAGCTCGCGGCGGGCCTTGGAACAGTCGTACCAGACCGTGGACAGCGCGTAGCGCGCCGCCTTCATCGTGATGCGCGGCGGCGGGCCACCGCGGCGCGCGCGCGCCTCGGAGAACCAGGCCAGGCCGAGGACCGCGGCGTCGGGGATGCGGCGGCGGATGGGCTTCAGCGACGCGACCCGCGCCACCGTCGAGAAGAACTCGCGATAGGTGACGTTGTGCCCGCCGGCGATGTAGCGCTGGCCGATGCCGCCCTTCTCCTCGGCCAGGACGTGGCAGGCCGCGACGTCGTCGACGTCGACGGCGCAGAAGCCGCCCGACGTGTAGCCGGGGACGCGGCCGCGCAGCGCCTCGACGATGAAGCGGCCGGTCGGCGTCGGGCCGCGGTCGCGCTCGCCGAACGGGAAGCCGGGATTCACGATGGTCACGGGGACGCCGTCGGCGGCGAAGCGTTGCGCGTCGAGATCGGAGAGGTACTTCGAGCGGATGTACGCGTTGCCGCCGTCCCAGTGGTTGAAGCGGAACCGCTCGTCGGCGAGCTCGCCCTCCTCGGGGACACCGACCGCGGCGATCGAGCTGGTGTGCACGACCTTCTTCACGCCGGCGTCGCGCGCGGCCGCGAGCACGTGCTTCGTGCCCTCGACGTTCACGCGATAGATGAGCGACTCGTCGGGCATCCACAGGCTGTAGATCGCGGCGAGGTGATAGACGACGTCGCAGCCGGAGACCGCGCGCGCGACGCTGGTGCGATCGAGCAGGTCGGCGCGCACGAGCTCGACCTCGAGGCCGCGCACGTTGTCGTCCGGTTCCTGCGGCGCCAGCATCACGCGCACGTCGCGGCCGCGCGAGAGCAACTGCCGAACCACGGCCGAGCCGATGAAGCCCGCGCCACCGGTGACGAGCGTCCTCACGGGCCACGAGTCTATATGCGCTTCTATACTCGGCCGTGTCCTACATGTGGTTTCTTTGACTCCATATCCTACAGAGTGCGACCATTTGGGCATCATGAAGTCGACTGCGCCCACGACCGGCGCCGAGAAGCGAATCCACCTCCGCTTCGACAAGATCTTCTCCGTCCTGCTCGGCAGCGAGCTCTACGGCGAGACCGTCGCGGTGGCCCGCAACATCTCCGCCGGTGGGATGCTGGTGCAGTCGAACGACGTCCTGCCGATGGGCTCGGTCGTGACGGTGCACTTCCAGATCGGCGACTCCGACGACGAGATCGTGGCGCGCGCCGAGGTGAAGCACCACCTCTGCCTCAACTTCGCGATGGCCGGCGGCGATGAGCCGCTCTCGGCGCGCGGGATGGGACTGCGCTTCATCGACTTCGACGACAACCTGCCGCTGTCCCTGCCGGGATCGCGGATCTTGCACTGAGCACCGCGAAATACTGGCCCCGCGCCGCGCGTCGTTCCAGCGTGGTAGGAACCCCGCGATGCGCCCTTTCGGGCTTTTGATAGCCGCCGTTCTTCCGGTCGCGTTTCTGGTCGCCGCTCCGGCGCGCGCCGAGAAGATCGATGAAGCCGCGACGGCGACGTCGCTCCTCACCACGCTGCAGAGCGGCGGTGACCCGACCAAGACGCTCACCGAGCTGACCACGATCGCGCCGCGCGCGGTCCCGGCGATCGACGCGTTCCTGGAGCGCGCGCACGTGTCGACGGTCGACGAGCGCCGCGCGCTGCTCAAGATGATCGAGGCCCAGGTCCCCGACGCGAGCGGGCGGTTCGAGACGCCCAAGCGCCAGAAGGAGAACGAGGTCAAGAAGGACGACGACTTCGACTGGCTGGCCGCGCTGCAGAAGCTCGACGCCGCCACGCCGGGCCGCGGCGAGACCATCGCCGACATCGTGGCGATGCGCGCGCTCGCCTCGACCCGCCGCATCGACGCCGCGCAGTCGATCCTCGACGTCGGCTTCAACGAGGCGACCATGGTCTATCGCGACGAGTGCGGCCGCCGCCTCCGCGAGATGGCGCCCTACTCGCTTCCGCCGCTCCAGATCGCCTCGCAGTCGGACAGCAAGCCGCTCGCGCGGTACTCGACCTACCAGCTCGAGCGCCTCGACCGGCAGGAGCCGGGCAAGGCGTACGGCGCGACCCAGCACGACGAGGATCTCCGGGTCGCGCTGATCGAGGCGTTCGGCAAGGCGCACCACCGCGAGGCGGTGCCCGTCGTGTTGAAGGCGACCAACGAGGACGCGCCGCGGGTGCGCAAGGCGGCGCGCGCGGCGTGGCTCTCGTACGTGAGCGGCCCGCCGCCGCGGCCGGCGCCCAGGAAGAAGCTCGTGCTCCCCGGCGGCAGGCTCGCCGACAAGGAGACGCCGCTCTGGCTCACGTGGCGCGAGCTCGCCGCGATCGAGCTGGCGCGCACCAACGAGGAAGTGCTCGGCAGCGTGTTCGAGTACAAGGACAGCGGCGTGCCCAACACCGACCTGGTGGCGCAGTCGAAGGAGCTGTTCGCGCACTACGACGGCGAGCGCGCCAAGACCGACGGCGTCGCGTTCGAGTGGGCCGTGAAGGCGGCGACGGGCGGCGATCTCGCGGGCGCGGGCGCGGCGCTCGATCGCCTGCTCGCGGCCAACCCGGAGCTCGCGCAGCGCGCGGACGCCGCGCCCATCTACCTGCAGCTCGCGAAGACGCACGAGAAGGCCAAGGAGTGGGACGCCGCGGCCGCCGCGTACGGCAAGGCGTACGGTGTGGCGCCCGAGGGCGAGCACGCCGTCGACGCGCAGGCCGGCCGCGAGTACGCGCTCGGCAAGGCGCTCGAGGCCGCCGGCAAGGACGGCAGCGCCAACTTCCGCCGCGCCGTCGCGCTCAAGCCCGACTACGCGCCGGCGCGCGCCGCCGCCGCGAAGGATGCGCCGGCGACCAGGCCGTGGCTGCTGTGGGCCGCGGCGCTGGGCGCGGCCGGCGCGCTCGGCTTTCTCGTCGCGGGCCTGCGCCGCCGGCGCCAGCCCGCGCACTAGCGGCCTCGGGTCCAGATCGTGACCACCGACGGTGGCCTGAACGACCCCTACGCTTGTTCGAGCTCGAGGGTGAAGGTCGTGCCTTCGCCCGGTTTGCTGTCGACGCTGAGGTCGCCGCCCATGGCGCGCGCGTGCGACTGCGCGATGGCGAGGCCGAGGCCGGAGCCGGGCTTGCCGACGCTGTCGGCGCGGTAGAAGCGATCGAAGACGCGCGGAAGATGCTCGGCCGTGATCCCCTTGCCGCTGTCGCGGACGGTGAGACGAATGCGCGTGCCGTCGACCACGGCTTGCACACGCACCGGCGGAGCGCCGTGGATCTGCGCGTTGTCGACGAGGTTCTGGATGACGTGGTCGAGACCGTCGCGATCGGCCTTCACGGCGAGGCGAGCGGGGACATCGATCGTGATCGCGGGGGCGTCGGGGCGTGCGGCCGCGGCGGCGCGCACGGCGGCGTCGACGACCGGGCGGAGCTCGACGGCGTCGGGGGCGGCGGTGGCGTCGGCGCGCGCCTCGAGTCGCTCGAGCTCGAGCAGGCCCGTGACCACGCGCGCGATGCGCTCCGCGTTGCGGCGGATCGTGGCGACGAACTCGGCGCGCGCGGCGGGCGCGAGCGAGTCGTCGGCGAGGGTCTCGGCGAAGCCGGCGATCGCGGTCACCGGCGTGCGCAGCTCGTGCGCCGCGTCGGCGAGGAACTCGCGGCGCACGGCCTCGAGCGCGCGCAGCCGCGTGATGTCGTGCAGCACGGCGACCGCGCCGTGTGTGCCGGGCAGCGGGCGCGCGCTCACGACGACGGCACGGTCGCGCACGGCGAGCTCCCCGTCGCTGTCCTGCCCCGCGCGCGCGCGATCGAGGTGCGTCGCCAGCCCCGGCGGGGTCACCGCGCCGAGCAGCGATTCGGCGGCAGGGTTGGCGAGCAGGCGCTTGCCGTCGCCGTCGACGACGATCACGCCCTCGACCATCGCGCCGATGACCGCGAGCGACAGATCGCGCTCGCGCGTGAGCGCCGCGACCTGGCGGCCGACCTCGTCGGCGAGGCCGACCAGCGCGCGCGACAGGACGCCGAGCTCGTCGGCGCGCGTGCTCGCCGGTCCGATCGCGTAGTCGCCTTTCGCCACGCGCTCCGCCGAGCGCGTCATGTCGCGCAGCGGACCGGTGATGGCACGGATGAGCACGAGGCCGAGCACGAGCGCGACCGCCATCCCCACGGCGGTCGCGAGCAAGAGCCGGTCGCGCAGCTCGGCGCGCGTCTCCGCGAGGCGCGCGGTCGGCACCGCGAGGCGCACGACGCGTCCGTCCCTCGTCGCCATCGCGACGAGGTAGACCGGCGTGCCCTTCGAGGTGAGCCGGCGCGTCGCGCGACCGGTCGTGCCGGCGAACGCGGCGGCGACCTCGGGCGCGTCCCCGATGGGCCGCCCGACGTCGGGCCAGCGATCGGAGTCGCCGATCACCATGCCGTCCTTGTCGACGATCGTGACGCGCGCGCCGACCACGCCGGCGAGACGCGTGGCGAGGCGCTCGGGATGGCCGGCGGTCTCCATCCAGTTGACGACGCCCTCGGTCTGCGCGACCAGCCGCGCGTCGAGGTCGCCGTTGAGATCGTCGCCGAGCGTGCGGTCCAGCAGCACGAACGTGGTGACTCCGACGACCAGCACGATCGCGACGAAGCTCGCGATGAGCCGGGCCCCGATGCTCATGGTCGCTGACTCCGGCCGGCCGTCTTCATGACGTCGCCGGAGGAACCTCGTCGCCACCGCCGTCGGCGCGCTTCGCGCGATAGCCGAAGCCGTGCACGGTCTCGATCCAGTCGGCCGCCGCACCCAGCGACACGCGCAGGCGGCGGACGTGCACGTCGACGGTGCGCGTCGAGACGCTGCCGCGGATGTCCCAGACCTCGGCGAGCAGATCCTCGCGCGTGAAGACGCGGCCGGGCGCCACCGCGAGCGTGAGCAGCAGCTTGTACTCGAGCGGGCGCAACGCGAGCGCCGCGCCCTCGAGCACGACCTCGTGCGCCGCCGTGTCGATCGTCAGCGGGCCGAGCGTGATGGTCTCCCCCGGCCCCGGCGCCGGTGCGCGCGCCTTGCGCTCGGCGATGCGATTGGCGAGCGCCGCGACGCGCAGGATGACCTCGCGCACCACGAACGGCTTGGTGACGTAGTCGTCGGCGCCGACCTCGAGCCCGGTGATGCGGTCGTCGGCATCGCCGCGCGCGGTCAACATCATGATGCCGACGTCGGCGGTCTCGGCGGTCGCGCGCAGCCGCTTGCACACGTCGAAGCCCGACATGTCCGGCAGCATCACGTCGAGGATGACGACCACGGGATCCTCGACGCGCGCCCGGGCCAGCGCATCGAGCCCGCGCGCCGCGTGCGTGACGGTCCAGCCCGCGGCCTCGAGGTTGTAGACGACGAGTCGCGCGACGTCGGGCTCGTCCTCGACGAGCAGGAGCCGCTTTGCCATCGCCCGCATGATAACAGGACTCGCGCGGCCCTCCGTTGTAACCGAGGAGTAACAGCGTCCAGGCGTGGCTGCGGCGACGATGGCTCGATGCCGCGCGCTGTACGTCTCCTCGTCGTCGTCCTGGCCTTGCTCGCGGTCACCGTCGCCGGCTGCCGGCGCGGCCCCAAGGGCCAGGTGAAGATCGCCGCCGCATCCGACCTGGCCAAGGCGTTCGAGGAGATCGGCCGCGAGTACACGAAGCGGACCGGCGTGAAGCCGGTGTTCACCTTCGGGAGCTCCGGGCTCCTCGCCAAGCAGATCGCCGAGGGCGCGCCCTTCGACCTCTACGCCGCCGCCAACATCAAGTTCGTCGACGAGACCGTCGCCGCCGGCTCCTGCGACGGCGCCACCAGGAAGCCGTATGCGCGGGGCCGCATCGTGGCGTGGAGCGCGTCGCAGAAGATCGCCTCGCTCGCCGACCTCGCCGACCCGCGCTTCGGAAAGGTCGCCATCGCGCACCCCGAGCACGCGCCCTACGGCAAGGCCGCCAAGGAGGCCCTCGAGGCCGCAGGCGTCTGGGCGCAGGTGCAACCCAAGCTCGTGCTCGCCGAGAACATCCGCCAGACGCTGCAGTGGGCACAGGAAGGCAGCGCCGATGCCGCCATCGTCGCGCTCTCGCTCGCCCCGGTCGACGAGGGTGGACGCTCGCTCCTCGTCGACGAGAAGCTCCACCGGCCGCTCGTGCAGGCGCTCGTGGTCTGCAAACACGGTGGCCACGCCGCCAACGCGCAGGCCTTCGCCGACTTCGTGATGTCGCCCGAAGGCTCCGCGATCATGAAGCGATACGGCTTTTCTTTGCCAGATTCTCCGTCAGAGTAGCGCCGTGCCATCACCGCCGTTGCCGTCCGACGTCGAACGGCGCGTGATCATCCTCGTGGCGCTGGTCCAGCTCGTCAACGTGCTGGACTTCGTCATGGTCATGCCGCTCGGGCAGGACTTCGCGCGCGCCCTCGACATCGACGAGGCGCGCCTGGGCTGGATCGGCGGGAGCTACACCGCGTCCGCCGCGGTCTCGGGATTGATCACCGCGCGCTTCCTCGATCGCTTCGATCGCCGCAAGGCGCTGGCCGTCGCCATGCTTGGCCTGGTCTGTGCGACCGCCGCCGGCGGCATGGCGCAGGGCCTGTCCTCGATGATGGTCGCGCGCGTCGTGGCCGGCATGTTCGGCGGCCCGGCCACGTCGCTCGCGCTCGCCATCGTCGCCGACGTCGTCCCGCCCGAGCGCCGCGGCAAGGCGATGGGCGTCGTGATGGCCGCGTTCTCGGTCGCGTCGGTCGTGGGCGTGCCCGCCGGGCTCGCCGCCGCGCAGGCCGGCTCGTGGCGCACGCCGTTCTTCGCGCTCGCCGTGCTCGGCCTCGGCGTCACGTTCTACGCGATCTCGCGGCTACCCTCGATGCGCCTGCACCTGAGCGGCCCGAAGATGACGTCGACGCCGACCGGCGAGCTGCTCGAGCGCCGCGAGATCCAGATGATGCTGGCCGCCGCCGGCGCGATGACGTTCTCGATCTTCATGATCGTTCCCTACGTCCGCAGCTTCATCGTCAACAACCACGGCTACCCCGACGACGAGGTGCTGTACCTGTACCTCGCGGGTGGCACGGGCAGCTTCCTCGTCGTGCAGTTCACGGGGCGCGCGGTCGACCGCTTCGGCTCGACGCCGATCGCCGCGTTCGGCACGTTGCTCGTCACGGCCTGCCTCCTCATCGGGTTCCTGCCGGCGCATCCCATCGTGCCGGTCATCGCCGTGTTCACGATCTACATGAGCACCGCGAGCCTGCGTGGCGTGCCCATCTCGACGCTCGGCTCCAAGATCCCGGCGCCGCACGAACGTGCGCAGTACATGTCGATGCAGTCGGCGGTGCAGCACATCGCGTCGTCGATCGGCGCGATCGGCGCGGCGCAGATCCTGGCCACCGACCCCGTCGACAAGCACCTCGTGCACATGCCGATCGCGGTCGGCATCGCGACGGTGGTGAGCCTCGCCGTGCCGTTCTTCCTCTGGTCGGTCGAGCGCCGCGTGCGCGCGCGCCCCGTCGCGGTCCCCGAAACGAACCCCGTAACGAACCCCGTAACGAACCCCGAAAACAACAAAGGGGCGGCCGAAGCCGCCCCTGTCTAGTCCGAACCGGATCCCCCCGGATCGAGACCCAGTGGACCTATCAGCCCATCGCGCGCGCGTTGGGCAGAGCGCCCTGATCCGCGGCCTTGTTGAACGCGTCCTGGATGATCGCCATACCGATCACGCCGAGGACGAACATCAGGATGAACGCGATCACCTGCGAGAACTTGCCGCGGGTGACGTGCTCGACGCCGCCGGCGTACTTCCACGACCACCAGATGCTGACGACGGGCACGAGGAGCAGCCACGCCGTGGGGATGCTCGCGCCTTGCGTGTTCATCTCGTTCTTGGTCTTGACCATCCACACGAGCGCATAGATGCCGAACGTCACGATGGACAAAAGAATCACTGCTACGACCGACCGCTTCGTCATTTCTGGTTCCTCCCGATCCGGGTTGTTAGCGTTGCCGAGGCAGGTTCGACCTGTGTGGCCCCTGCGTCAAGCTGTCCATGAAGCTTTCGCCGAGATCGTTGCGACAGGTTGCCACACTCGATTTCGGTCTCTTGATCCGAGCGCAAGATCGCGTCTTCGCAGGCGAGTCAGTGGCTACTCGAGTGACCACACAAGAATGTAGCTGTACGCCGCTTCACCACGTGAACGCGAGTGCGCTAGGAGTCGCGCCGCGTTCATGTCCATTTCCCGCCACACACGAAAGCTCGCGCTTGTCGTCGCAGGTCTCGCAGCCTGCGCCACCGACGACAGCGCGTCGCCATCAACCTCCTCCACCACCAGTGACCTCGACGTCATCGGCCTCGCCGAGCGTCCCGCGACGTTGCTCGTGCTCCAGCCGACCGCCACGCTCGCGCAGCGGCAGCGGCTCGAGCGTGCGATCGTCCGCCTCGGCGGCGCCGTGCTCGAGACGCACGCGCCGCGCCTCGTCATCGCGCAGGTGCCGAACGGCGCCGACGCCGCGCTGACCGCGCTCGGCGTGGTCGCGAAGTTCGATCGCGCCGTCACCCCGGCCGACCTCGCCTCGCCGACGATCTTCGAGGAGCGCTTCCTCTCGGTGCACGCCGCGCGCTGGTTCCCGGCCGACGTGCCGGTCGGCGGACGCATCGCGCCGCTGCGCGTGATCCGTCCCGCCGGCGAGGAGGAGAGCGCGCCGCGCAGGCTCCCCGAGAACATCGCCCCCGGCGAGCCCAACGGCGGCGGCGGCGACCCCGGCCCCGTGATCGATCCCGAGGACATGCAGGCGGTCCCGTTCGCGTCGGGCACCGTCGTCGTGTCGGTCGTGCTCCCCGAGTCGAACGGCGTCGTCGACGCGTCGACCGAGGACTGGAACGAGGATCTGGTGCGCCAGACGTACCTGAAGGTCCAGGCCGCGATCGACAAGATCGCCGCCAGCGAGCCCAACGCGGATCTGAAGTTCGTCGTGCACTACGAGTCGGCGCCGGCCGCGGGCGCCCTGCCCGGCACTGTCGACACCGACTACGAGTTCGGCCAGCGCGCGCAGTGGGGGTCCTCGACCGAGGGCCTCGCCACCGCCGACATCATGTCGTCGATCCTCGGCCGCACCGTCACCGAGAACGACCTGTGGATCGCGTCGATCGAGTACACGGCCAGCCTCAAGGCGCGCTACGGCGCCGACGCCGCGTTCATGGTGATCGTCGCCGCCAACGGCAACTACACCGCCAGCCTGCGCGCCCATGCGTACATCGGCGGCCCGCTGACCGTGCTGGACACGAGCTACGGCCACGAGACATTCGCGCACGAGTTCGGGCACATCTTCGGCGCGTACGACGAGTACTGCCCCGACGCGTGCTCGTCACCGACGTCGATCATGGGCTACCTCGGCGTGTACAACGCCAACGCCGCCTACCAGGAAGGCGGCCCCGGCATCGATGACGGCAAGGGCGAAGGCGCTCCGTCGCTCATGCAGTACAACCAGCCCGGCGCGGTCAACGGCTACACCCGCATCTCGTGGGGTTGGCTCGACACCGACGGCGACGGCATCATCGAGGTGCGCGACACGTTCCCGAAGAGCGCGCTCACCGCGGTGGCCAGCGGCAACCGCGTGCGCGTCACCGGCACGATCACGGACCGCGGCGAGAGCCGCACGTTCGGCAACGTCCGCTACAGCGCCAACCGCATCACCGGCCTCGAGTTCGCGTTCGCCGCGAACGGTCCGTGGTTCCAGGTCGCGCTCGCGGGCGACACGCGCGGCCGCCAGGCCGTCGACGTCGAGCTCGGCACCGTGCCGGCCGGCACGCGCTCGGTCTTCGTGCGCGGCGTGAGCTCGGTGGGCAACATCGAGCCGCGCGCGCAGGAGCTGCGCGTGACCACCACGCAGACCGGCAACACCGCGCCGTACGTGCGCCTCGACGTGCCGGCCCGCGCCGGAACGGCGGCGCCCGTGACGATCACGACGACCGCGTTCGATCTCGAGGGCTCGGCCACGCAGGTGCGCTACGACCTCGACGGCAACGGGTCGTGGGACACCAGCTACCGCGCGCCGGGCGCGTTCTCGACCACGCTGCCGGCCGGTCTCCGCACCATCAAGGTGCAGGTGAAGGACGCGGCGGGCCTGACGCGCATCGCGTCGGCCGAGGTCCCCGTGGTGAGCGGCGCGATGGCGCCGGTGCTCACCGTGACCAACCTGCCGAGCCTCGTGCACGGCCAGACGCCGGCGAACATCGCGATCATCGCGACCGCGCCGGGCGCGCAGCTCGAGGCCCGCGCCGAGCTCGCGACCGACGATGACTCGTACGGCGTGAAGGGCCCGATCGGCGCCAGCGGCCTGGCCAGCTTCGCGCTGCCCACGCCGCTCGGTCTGAAGTCGACGAAGCTCGACCTCACCGCCGGCGACCTGTCGCTCATCAACAGCTGGATCCGCGACATCCTCGCCCTCGACGCCGACCACGTCGCGATCGCGGCGGGCTCGAAGGGCATCTGGATCGTCGACATCACCGACCGCGCCGCGCCGCGCGTCATGTCACGCCTCGCGCTCGAGACGTCGGCCAACAAGCTCTACAAGCAGGGCTCGCGCCTGTACGTGCTCGGCACGTACCTCGCGGCGGTGGACATCCGTGACCTCACGGCGCCGCGCGAGTGGAAGCAGCTCACGCCGGTGGTCGAGACGGTCTCGAACACGCTCGAGGAGCTGGTCGATCTGCCCGACGGCGAGGGCTGGGGCGGCACGCATTTCTACGGTCTCGGCCAGGGCGCCAAGATCACGCAGGCGAAGGTCGTCGTGACGGTGGATCACCCGCGCGTCGCCGACCTCGTCATCCGCCTCGTGCCGGGCAAGGGCCTGGGCCTCGAGCCGGTCGTGCTGCGCGATCACCAGACCGGCGCCAACGGCCTGCGCACGTACACGTTCACGTCGGCGAACACGCTGGCGCTGCGCGCGGTGCACGGCCAGTTTGCCGACGAGTACTGGACGGTCGAGGTGGTGGACGACACCGCCAACGGCCTGCGCGGTCGCCTCGTCTCGTCGCGTCTGGAGCTGAAGACCAGCGCCAAGGCGGTCGACGTGATCGACAACGCGACCGAGTTCCTCGGCACGAACGCGTGGGGCGATCTCGTCATCGCCGGCGCGGGCCTCGAGGTGCTCGACGTGGTGCTGCCGCAGTGGATCACCTCGCTGTCGCGCGTCACCGGCACCGCCGTCCAGGGCGGCACGATGGTCGGCGACACGGCGGTGGTGGCGATGGCGCTCGACGCCAAGGTGAAGGACCCGACGGCGGCGGCGGTGACGCCGGCGCTGCGCGGCCTGTGCGCGGTCGATCTGCGCAGCTCGTTCTTCCCGCGCGTGCTCCGCTGCGACGCGGCGCTGGGCGGCAACATCGGCGAGCTCGCGCTCGTCGGCGGCCGCATCTACCAGGGCATCCAGCCCGTGTGCAACCGCGAGGAGGGCTGCGGTGGCACCGAGCCGTTCACGGTGATCGGCGACCTGCAGGCGTTCGCGCGCGGCTGGGCGTGGCAGCTCGGTACGACGCCGCTGCGCGTCGATCACTGGGCGATCGGTGACGCCCGCACGGTGTGGACCATCGGCTACAACGGCTACGTGCAGCAGCTCGACGTGACCTCGCCGACGGCGGTGAGCGTCGTGAAGAGCTACCCGCGCACGTTCACGTCGCGCATGGTCAAGCTGCGCACGCCCGAGGTGATGCTGTTCGACTACTCGCCGTACGCGCGCATCGCGCGGCTCGGCGACGAGCAGAGCATCCTTTCGCGCGTGTACCGCGTGAGCGTCGAGGCCCGCGACGCGGCCGGCAACGCGACGCGCGCGTACCGCACGGTGCACGTGATCCCGTACGACCACGCGCCGACCGTGCAGTCGGCGGCGATCTACCGCCGCGACGAGAACGACACGTGGCGCGTGAAGGTCGAGGCGCGTGACGCCGACAACGGCGCGTCGTGGGATCCCACGATGTTCGCGCGGATCGACTACGACGCCGACGGTGTGTTCGACACCGACTGGACGTGGATGTGGATGGCCGAGGGTGGCCTCTTCACCGGTGAGATCGACATCACCGGCGTGGCGTCGGGGACGTACTCCGGCGCGGTGGTCGAGGTGCGCGACGGCTTCTGGGCCCGCCACCGCACGACGCAGGCGATCACGATTCCGTGAGTCGACCTCCGCGGCGAGGGTCGCGCTAGGGTAGCGGTCTTGGATCCGCTACACGCCGCGGCACTCGCCGGGGCCGGCCTGGTCGCCGGCGCGCTCAACACGCTCGCCGGCGGCGGATCGCTGCTGCTGGTCCCCGCGTTGATGCTCCTGGGCGGCGGGATGCCGGCGAACGAGGCCAACGCCTCGAGTCGCGCGGCGATCTTCGCGCAGTGTCTCGCCGGCGCCGCGACCTTCGCGCGCGGCGGCGTGACGCCCGTGAAGGCGGCGGCCCGCATCGTGCCGCCGGTGCTGGTCGGCGCGCTCATCGGCGCGTGGGTGGCGGCCGAGATGCCAAACCGGTTCTTCGAGCCGCTGCTGCTCGGCACGCTCGCCGTGATGGCGGTCGCGTTGCTCATCAATCCGGCGCGGTTCGCGCCCCCGCCGGGGACGGAGCCGCGCGAGGTGCGTGGCGTGGTCGCGTACGCCGTGCTGTTCGCGGCCGGGCTGTACGGCGGCGTCCTGCAGGCCGGCGCCGGGCTGGTGTTCCTGGCGATCCTCGCCGGGTGGCTGCGCTTCGATCTCGTGAAGGCGAACGCGCTCAAGGCGCTCGTCATGCTGGTCTACATCGCGGCGACCCTCGGCGTGTTCGCGGCCAAGGGCATGGTGCACTGGGAGCCGGCGGCGTTCATGAGCATCGGCTCGGTCATCGGCGCGTGGGGCGCCGCGAAGATGGCGATGACCGCGCGCGGCGTGAAGATCACGAAGGTCGTCGTCGTGTGCGCGGTGATCGGCATGGGCGTGGCGATCGCGCTGCGGTGACGGGGACGGAGACGGGGACGGAGACGGAGACGGAGACGCAGACGGAGACGCAGACGGAGACGCAGACGGAGACGCAGACGGAGACGCAGACGGAGACGCAGACGGAGACGCAGACGGGGACGGGGACGGGGACGGTGAGAAATGGCGTGCGAAGGGAC
>DATLEB010000296.1:0-47402 GCA_035525615.1 Kofleriaceae bacterium
AGCTGCTGCATGCGCAGCTCGCCGTACCGATGCGCCTCGCGATACGCGGGCACGTACTTCCACGCCACGACCACGTGCACCGCGACGGTGAGCGCGATCATCGCGCGCTTGACCCACACGTCGTCGGCCAGCCGCACCAGCGCGACCACGCCGCCGGCGGTGAAGAGGATCGACGGCGCGAACATCCCGGGCTCGCCCCAGCGCGGACCGAACACGGCGAGCGCCAGGATGATGAAGCCGCCGAAGAAGCAGGTGGTCATCCATGACAGCTCGCCGACGGTGGGCATGGGCATGGCCGTGCCGCGCCACCGGCTCTTGAGGAGCGTCGCGAACGCGGTGAGCGACGCGATCGCGACGGTCTCGCCGGCCTCGTTGAGGAAGTAGAGGATCTGCCCGAACGTCGACGCCAGGCCGCGCCGGCCGATCGCCGCGAAGTACGGGTTGGGGTTGGTGAAGAGCAGCGCGAGGCCGATCGTCGACGTCGCGAGCGACGCCCACATCCACGCCGGCACGGGCTCGCCGCGCTTGCGGCGGCGCACGATGGTCACGATGATGAACGCGATCGCCGCGGCGGCGACGTGGTGGTTGGACGCGCCGCCGAAGAGCGCGAGCACCGCCATGCCCACGGCGAGCTTCACGCCGCCACGCGGCGACGGTCCCGCGGCCCGGAACGCCGCCAGCAGCCACACCATCGCGCACAGCCCGTACACGAAGTGGGCGACGTGGGGGCGGTGCCCGAAGATCACGCCGACGCGCGCGGCACCGAGCCACACCAGCGCGTGCAGGAACGCGAGCTTCCAGAGATCGTCCCACGAGCGCGGATCGGGGCGGCGCGCGAACGCGAACGCGAACAGCCCGACGATGAACAGCACGATCATCGTCGGCGCGATCACGGCGTGCATCGCCGGCAGCGCGACGCCGATCAGGTGACCGACGTCGCCGGTCGTGGGCTCGCGATAGAGCGTCTCGAGGACGTCGTCGGCGCCGACCGGCGCGTGGCGCTCGATCCAGCCGAGCTGGGCCCAGTCCTCACCCTGGATCGGCGTCCACCACGCCACGATCGCGTACATGCTCCACCACGCCAGCAGCATCGCGCTGAAGGCGAGGATCGGGAGCCACGGACGCTGGCGCATGAGCGCGTTTCCATACCACACGGCGCGCGAACAAAAGGATGGCCGCGACGACACTGCACACCATTGCCCAGTGCGAGTAGCGGAGGTCCGGGGTCTGGGCCGTGGGGAAGAGTGAAGCTTCCATCACGAGCCCGCTCACCAGGAGCGCGAACGCGTCGCGGTGGCCGCGGCACATCGGCAGCAGCAAGAGCGCGAGCAACACGTAGAGATACGGGCGCAGGATGCGCGTCTTGAACGTGAGCCACCGCATCTTGCGGTGCAGCGCCTGCTGGATCGCGTTCGGCGTGCCGGGGTCGAGGCCGAGCTGCCGGATGGCGAGGTGGGGCTGATCTTCGTGTGCGATTGCCGCACCGAATGGCACGCGCCGCGTGAGCCCGAGCACTTCCTTCGTCACGGCCCAGCGGTGCTCCACGTACGCGCCGGGATAGCGCGCGATCACGCGCCGCCACGCCGCGGCCATCGCGACCCGGTCGGCAGGTGGCGACGTGCCGTCGAGCGGCAAGACGAACACCTGCGCCGGGCCGGGCGCGACGAGGTGATAGAAGTTCCACGGGCGATAGAGCGTGCGCATCCGATCGTGGAGGTGCTCGCTGACGGCGAGCGGGCACCCGGCGAGGAGCTCGCGCATCTCGGCGTCGGGGATGTCGCGATCGACGTGGCGCAGCGTGCCGACGATGTCGCCGGCCGCCGTCGACGACGTCCAGTAGTCCATCGAGCGCGACGTGAGCGCGCGGTTGCAGCCGAACGCGACCACCGTCACCGCGATCCACGCCGCGGCGGCGACGGCGTAGCGGCGTAGCGCCGGCGCCGGCGTGACCTCGAAGAGCAAGACGACCAGCGGGAAGGTCGCGGCCGGCGCGTTGTAGCGAACGGCGGTGGCGAACGTGAGCGCGACGAGCCCGGCGATGCGCCACGCGCGGCGCGCCTCGAGGAGGAGACCGGCGCCGAGGAGGAGGAAGCCGGCCATGAGGCAGTCCTTCCAGACCACCGCCATCGTGGGAATCACCGGCGGCGCGACGAGGACGAGTGAAGCGGCGACGGCGGCGCGAGCAGGGCTCATCACGCGACGGAGGATCAGGAACACGCCCACGACGAACGCCGCGCCCTGGATGACGAGCATTCCGGTCGGCCCCGGGTAGATCGCGTCGACCCCGCGCCAGAGCGCAGCCATCGCGGGAGGATGCGCGTCGGTGTAGATCCCCGCGCGCGCCTCCACGAGCTGGTCGCAGGAGTCGATCGTCATCAGGCCCGGAAAGGCGTAGACGACGAACAAAGCCAGGCCTAACGCGAGGATCGCCGCCGGCCAGAGGTTCCGCACCGGCGCCTTGTTAACCCGCACGGGTAGCGCGGTCAACGGTCCGTGAGGCGCGTCAACATGCCGCGATGTTTCATCTTTCCGGAGTTTGGTTTCCGCTGCCGGCGGCCCGCCGCTGTTGTATAAGCCTGGTCACCCTCATGTCGAAATTCTCCCTCGAAGCGCACGGCATCACGGTCCCGGAAGTTCATCGCAACGCCACGCCCTCGTTCCTCTACGAAGCGGCGCTTCGCAACGAGAAGGGGTCGGCGATCTCGTCGACGGGCGCGCTCATCGCGTACTCGGGCAAGAAGACCGGCCGCAGCCCGACGGACAAGCGCGTCGTCGACGAGCCCGAGGTTCGCGACGACGTCTGGTGGGGCAACGTCAACATCAAGCTCGACCCGCACAGCTTCCTCATCAACCGCGAGCGCGCGATCGATTACCTGAACACGCGCGAGCGACTCTATGTCGTCGACGGGTACGGAGGCTGGGACGAGGGGTACCGCCTCAAGATCCGCGTCGTCTGTGCGCGCGCGTATCACGCGCTGTTCATGCACAACATGCTCATCCGCCCGACCGAGGCCGAGCTCGCCGACTTCGGCGCGCCCGACTACGTCATCTTCAACGGCGGCGGCTTCCCGGCCAACAAGCACACGGCGGGCATGACCTCGTCGACGTCGATCGACCTGTCGTTCGGCAAGCGCGAGTTCGTCATCCTCGGCACCGAGTACGCCGGCGAGATGAAGAAGGGCGTGTTCACGATCATGAACTACCTCATGCCCAAGCGCGGAGTGCTGTCGATGCACTGTTCCGCGACGCAGGCGCGTGACGGTAGCGACACGTCGGTGCTGTTCGGGCTGTCGGGCACGGGCAAGACGACCTTGTCGGCCGACCCGAAGCGCCTGCTCATCGGCGACGACGAGCACTGCTGGAGCGACGAGGGCATCTTCAACATCGAGGGCGGCTGCTACGCGAAGGTCATCGACCTGTCGAAGGAGCAGGAGCCGGACATCTGGAACGCGCTCGGCTACGGCGCGGTGCTCGAGAACGTGGTCTTCGACGGCACCTCGCGCGTCGTCGACTACAAGGACGTTTCGATCACGCAGAACACGCGTGGATCGTACCCGCTGGACGTGATCCCCAACGCCAAGATTCCGGCGGTGGGCGGCCACCCCAAGAACGTCATCTTCCTGACGTGCGACGCGTTCGGCGTGCTGCCGCCGGTGGCCAAGCTCACGCCGGCGCAGGCGATGTACCACTTCATCAGCGGGTACACCGCAAAGGTCGCCGGCACCGAGGTCGGCGTGAAGGATCCCGAGGCCACGTTCTCGGCGTGCTTCGGCGGCCCGTTCCTGGTGTGGCACCCGACCAAGTACGCCGAGCTGCTCGCCGACAAGCTGCGCAAGCACGGCGCGCAGACCTGGCTCGTGAACACGGGCTGGAGCGGCGGCGGCCACGGCGTCGGCGCGCGCATGAAGCTCAAGTTCACGCGCGCGATCATCGACGCGATCCACTCGGGCGCGCTCGACAAGGTGAAGACGGTCGCGGACCCGATCTTCGGCGTGGAAGTCCCGACGGAGTGCCCGGGCGTTCCGAACGAGATCCTGGTGCCGCGCAACACGTGGGCCGACAAGGCCGCGTATGACGCGCAGGCCAAGAAGGTCGCGACGCTGTTCCGCGACAACTTCAAGAAGTACGAAGCGCAGGCGAGCGAAGAGATTCGCGCCGCCGGCCCGCGCGTCTGATCGGCGCCCCCTCGCGGGCGATCGTGCACGGGCGCGCGTGCGGGCGCGCCCATCATGCGCTTGCGCTCACTCCATCCCGGGCGGGTGCGCGCGGGGCACCGACTTGCGCGCGGCGCGCGCGTGGCCTGCGCCTTGCGTGGGTCGGCGCCGCCATGAAGAAGACCGCCAGCGATCCCAAGCGTGACCGTCACATCCCCACCAAGACGGAGCAGCTCGAGCGCGCGCGGTCCTTTCGCGACGGGACGACGCTCACGACCGACCAGGGCATCCCGATCCCGCACACCGACGATTCGCTGCGCGGCGGAACGCGCGGCCCCACGCTGCTCGAGGACTTCCACTTCCGCGAGAAGCTGACGCGCTTCGATCACGAGCGCATCCCGGAGCGCGTCGTCCACGCGCGCGGCTCGGGCGCGCACGGATACTTCCAGGTGTACGAGTCGCTCGACGAGCTCACGTGCGCCGACTTCCTGTGCAACCCGGGCCTGAAGACGCCGGTGTTCGTGCGCTTCTCGACGGTGCAGGGGCCGCGCGGCTCGGCCGACACCGTCCGCGACGTCCGCGGCTTCGCGACCAAGTTCTACACGGCGCAGGGGAACTTCGACCTGGTCGGCAACAACATGCCGGTCTTCTTCATCCAGGACGGCATCAAGTTCCCGGACGTCGTGCACGCGGTGAAGCCCGAGCCGCACCACGAGATGCCGACCGGCGCGTCGGCGCACGACACGTTCTGGGACTTCGTCTCGCTCGTGCCCGAGACCGCGCACATGGTGATGTGGGTGATGTCCGATCGCGCCATCCCGCGCAGCTACCGGATGATGGAAGGCTTCGGCGTCCACACCTTCAAGCTCGTGAACGCGCGCGGCGACGTGAAGCTGTGCAAGTTCCACTGGAAGCCGCTGCTCGGCGCGCACTCGCTGGTGTGGGACGAGGCCCAGGTCCTCGCCGGCAAGGATCCCGACTTCCATCGCCGCGATCTGTGGGAGGCGATCGACTGCGGGCACTTCCCCGAGTACGAGCTGGGGCTGCAGGTCATCGACGAGAAGGACGAGCTCGCGTACGGGTTCGACCTGCTCGATCCGACCAAGCTTCTGCCCGAGGAGGTCGTGCCGGTGCGGCGCATCGGTAAGCTGACGCTCGACCGGAACCCGGACAACTTCTTCGCCGAGACCGAGCAGGTCGCCTTCTGCGTGCAGAACCTCGTGCCCGGCATCGACGTCACCAACGATCCGCTCCTGCAGGCGCGGCTGTTCTCGTACCTCGACACGCAGCTCACGCGGCTGGGCGGGCCCAACTTCGCGGAGCTGCCCATCAACCGCGCGGTCGCGCCGGTGCACAACCACCAGCAGGACGGGTTCGGGCAGCAGGACGTGCCGACCATGCGCGCCAACTACCACCCCAACTCCATCGACGGTGGCTGCCCGTTCCTGGCCGGCATGCAGCAGGGCTTCGTGCACCGCCCGCAGCGGGTCGAGGGCGAAAAGACGCGCGTGCGTCCCGAGAGCTTCCGCGACTTCTTCACGCAGGCGCGCATGTTCCTCGAGAGCCAGTCGCCGCCCGAGCGCGCGCACATGGTGGAGGCCTTTCGGTTCGAGATCGGCAAGGTCGTGCGCCACGCCATCCGCGAGCGCGTGATCCGGATGTTCATGAACGTCGACGTCGAGTTCGCGCTCGACATCGCGCGCGGCCTCGGGCTCGAGGACGTGGCGCGCCGGTCGTGGGCGCCGGCGGACCCCGCGGACAAGAAGCCGGGCGCGACCAAGCCGTCGCCCGCGCTCAGCCTCGAGAACCAGCCCAAGACGTCGATCAAGAGCCGCGTGGTGGCGATCCTCGCCGCCGACGGCGTCGACGCCGATGCGCTGAGCGGCATCAAGGGCATGCTCGCGGCGGCCGGCGCCAAGGGCGAGGTGATCGCGCCGCACGCCGGTTCGATCAAGGCCGCGGACGGCTCGCTCTTCCCCGTCGACAAGAGCCTCCTCGTCGCGTCGTCGGTGCTCTACGACGCCGTGTACGTACCGTCCGGCGCGGCGAGCGTGGCCGAGCTCGCGACGCACGTCGACGCGATCGACTTCCTGCGCCAGGCCTTCCGGCACGTGAAGACGATCGGCGCCAGCGGCGACGGCGCCAGCCTGCTGTCGGCCAGCGGCATCCCGCCGACACCGCGCGACGGCGCCACCCTGCCCGGCATCGTCGTGACGAGCGCCGCGGCCGACTCGTTCGCGCCGTTCATCGCGGCGATGACGCAGCACCGCCACTGGGCGCGCCAGGCGCGGGCCCCGCGGTAGCGGCTACGCGCTGGCCTCGCGCTCCTGCTTGGCGCGCGCCGCTTCCATCTGCGACTCGACATTGCGCTTCTCCTCGGGTGGCGGCAGCACCGCCGGCAAGCCGAGGGCCTGCGCCCACAGCTCTCGAGCCCATCCCGTCGTGTGATAGAGGTGGTGGTCCTCCTCGGGCTCGACCTCGTCGTAGGCGGCGCGCATCGCCTCGCTCTCGTCGCCCGACGTCTTGTCGGCGAGGAGCCCGATCAGCGACCAGTTCATGTGGTCCTTGGTCTCGGCCTTGACCACGCACTCCGCGGCGACCAGCTGCGCCTCGTCGGGCGTGCTGGTGGCGAGCGCCTCCAGCATGAGCTGGACGAGCGCGTCGCCCGAGTGCCGCACGATCACGCGCGCGGCAAGCTCGGCGTCGGGATCGAAGCCCAGCTTCTGGAGGAGCGCGCGCGCGATCTGGACGTGCCGCTCGGTCTCCGCCAGGTACTTGGTCCACTCCTTCTTGAGCTCGGCGTTGACCGCGCACAGGAGCGCCGTGCGGTAGACCTGTACGCCGCCCATCTCGGTCTCGAGGAGCTGGTAAAGGAGCGCCGTCCGACCCCGCGCCGGATCCGCGGCGTCACTCTCGATCTGCTTGCTGCCGTTCTTTTTCGCCATGCGGTGGTGTGGATGCACACCGTGGGCCGGGTGCGATGTCAGTCGGCGGCGGCGTGGAGACGCACGAAATTTCCGGCGAGGACGGCGGCGATCTCGTCGGTCGTGAGCTGCGCCGCCTGCATCCCCGCGACCATGCGCGTCAGATACGTGCGAACCGCGCCCGAGTACTGCGGACCGTCGGTCGCGAACAGCGTGCGCCCGACGAGGCCACGGGCGCGGATCTGCGCCAGCACGAACGGGTATTGCGGCTCCGTGGACGTGACCGGCTGGCCGTCGAGATCGACGAGGAGGGGACGGCCGAGCGCCGAGAGCTCGAGCCAGACATTGTCGTGCGCGGCGGCGAGATCGAGCGCGTGGGCGACGGCCCGCGCGTCGCCCTGCCCCACGTGCGAGAGGACGAAGTCGACGCGGCCGGCGCCGTGCGCGCCATCGAACGTCGTGACGACCGCCTCGAGGCCGAGTGGGTCGTAGTACGCCGGATCGGTGGCGGCGCCCGGGAACGGCGAGAAGCCGGTATGGAGCAGCACGGGAACGTGCAGCTCCGCGGCGAGCTGGTAGACGCCCTGATACGCGGCGTCGGTGAACGGCACCTGCTGGTGCGCGTGCGCCAGCTTGATGCCGCGGAACAGACGCGGATGCGCCACGAAGTACGTGCGCAGCGCGGCGAGACGTTCGCCCGCGACGTCGGCGTCCCAGTCGTCGAAGTTCACGCTCGCGTAGCCGAAGGCCCACGGCTCGTCGGTGCCGGGCATGCGGTTGCGCGCGTCGAGGAGCACGGACTCGAGCGCCTCGTTGGTGAAGTAGCCGGTGGTGTGGTGCGTGTACACCGCGAAGAGCACGGCGTGGTCGACGCCGGCGAGCTCGGTCTGCGCGGCGATGCCGACGTGTGGCGCGTACGGATCGCTCAGGCGATCGAGGAGCGCCGGCGCGTAGAGCGCCAGCGCGGGCGGCAGGTTCTGGGCGATGAACGCCTTGCCGGCCGGCGCCATGGCCGCGTAGTCGCCGGGGTGGAGGTGCATGTCGACGACGGGCAACGTGCGTCCGTCGACCACGATCGACGCGAGCACGAGGGCGGCGAGGCTCATGGGGCCTCCGTCGCAGGCTGCATCGGCGGTGGTGCGGGCGCGAGCGTGTACGGCGCGACGACCCCGACGCGACGCGCGCGTCCCGTGTCGTCGTACTCGATCGCGAGCCCGGCCGGGTAGTAGACACGGCCGCCATACTCCTCGGGCGGCGCGCCGATGGAGGTCTCGATCCCGGCGCGCGGATCACCGGGGAGCACGGGACCGTCGAGATCAGCGCCCGGTGTGGCGCCGGCGCCGATGATGATCGCGTCGTCCGTGATGCTCGCCTCGTCCGGCGACGTCACGAGCGCCTCGAGGCCGAGGGCCGGCCACGTCGCGTGACCGACGCGCACGAGCACGAGCGGCTCCGCGGGTGGCCGGCCGATCGCGGCGACGACCTCGCTCCAGTGCATGCCCAGCGCGATCGGACCGACGCGTTCACCGGCGACGAGCTGCCGGCGCGGGTCGGCGTCGTTGCCGGCGTCGCCGCACGCGGCCGCGAGCGCGAGCGCAGCTGCGATCGCCGTCCTCATGGATCGGTGAGCGTGAGCTCGACGGTGGTGGTCTGCCCGACGGTGAGCGTCATCGCGCTCGACCACACCGTGCGGTCCTCGGGGCCCGGGGATTGCGGCGACGCGGGCGCGACGTCCAGCATCGCGAGCACGTACGCCGTGCCCGCCGGCAGGTTCTCGATCGCGACCGTCGCCGGGAAGGTCGGCGTCGCCATCTGCGCGAAGCCGGCCGGCGGTCCCATCGGCGGCATGCTCGGGAACGCCGCGAGCACCAGCGTGCCCTGCGCGCTCCCGGCGTAGCGCACGGTGGCCGTGACGCGCGGCGCGCTCGACGCGTCGACGCCGGGCGGATCGTCCGAGTCGCCGCACGCGGCCAGGAGCAGAAGGACGGGGAGGAACGTCTTCGTCTTCGTCGTCATCGTCATCAGTGACTCCGTAGGTACGCGACGAGCGCGCGGCGATCGGACTCGGGGAGATCGCAGCCGTACGTGTGACCACCGTCGGCGAACGCCGCCTCGGTGATCCCGCCGCGCGGCTCGACGCAGAGGAGCTGCTCGAGCGAGTCGAGCGCGCCGTTGTGCAGGAAGCGCGACATCGCCCACAGGCCGACCAGCCGCGGCGACTTGAGGCCGTGCGTGATCGTGTCGCCGGGCTGGAAGCGCAGGTCGCCGTACGGCGCGCCGTCGTGATCGGGGCCGTCGGCCCACCAGCGCATGGCGTCGTCGGTCCCGATCTCCTCGAAGGTGTAGACCTCGGTGCCCATGCCGCGCGGTCCGCCGTGGCAGTCCTGGCATCCGGCGGCGAGCCACACCTCGCGACCGCGCGCCGCGTCGGCGGCGGCGACGGCGGGCGGCTCGGGCGCGCGCAGCGAGAGGACGTAGTCGTGCAGCGGCGCGAGGCGCTCGCGCGGCCACTCGCCGATCTGACCGCCACCGAGATCGACGAAGCCGGCCAGGAAGTTGTGCACGCTGGAGGTGCCGCCGGTCCACCCGAGCATGAGGTTGGGCGCTCCGGCGGCGCGCAGCTCTTCCTCGTCGGCGAAGCTCCACAGCGAGCTGATCTTCGAGACGGTGTGGACCTTGTCGTCGAACGGCAGCGGCGCGATGAAGAAGTCCATCGTCCCCGACGCCCACCGCGCGTACCAGTGCTCGTCGAGCGGCTCGAACGCCGGCAGCATCCCGCCGCCGCCCGTGATGAGCGGCAGGAGCGCCGTGATGAGCGCGGTGCCGAGCGCGGGGTTCGCGTCCATGCGCGCGCGGAACGGCTGCACCACGGCGAGCGCGTCGGCGTCGTGCGCGCTGGGGTCCGCGCCGGGAATCGCGAGCGCCGGCAGGAGCGTCATCACGAGCGTCATGCGGCCATAGTCGTAGGCGTGGTTGGGCGCGCCGACCGCGTAGCGTCCGTCGGGCAGCCGGCCGAAGTGGCAGCTCGCGCAGCCGAACGAGACGGTCTCGACGTTGCCGCCGAGGCGCGGGCCGGGCGGGAGGCCGAGCGGCAGCGCGTCGGCGCTGCGCGGATCGGCGACCATCCCGAAGCGCGCGAAGCCGGGCCCGACCTCGTCGGGAAAGCTGTCGAGCAGCCAGGTCACGATCGGCTTCGGCACGCCGGCGGTTCCGAAAGCCTCGTCGAAGAACATGGCCTTGCCGCACAGGAGCCGCAGGCGACGGTCATCGGGCGCGCGCTCGTAGTCGGCGCACGCGGTGGCGAGCGCGCCGTGCTCGAGGATCGCGTCGAGGTCGGCGCTCACGTCGGTGAGCCCGGCCCCGCGGTCGGGCGGCGCCGCGAACGGATCGACCGCCGTCGGATCGGGATCGGGGTCCGGCGCGTCGTCGCTCGACGACGCCGAGCATCCGAGGAGCACCACGGCGAATGCGACGGCGACGGCGCTGGTTTCCCTCATGGCCGTCGTTCTACACCCGACCCGGACCAACTGGGAAGTTGAACTTTCTACTTTCTACAAGGCCCGGTGTTATACCGCCCGTCTCCGTCGAGGTGCTCATGCTGGTTCGCGCTCGTGTCGCCGTCGTTGCCTCCCTCCTCGCCGCCTGCGGCGGCACTCCGCGCACGCCGGCCGCGCCGACACCCGTGGCCGAGCCCGCGCCCGCGGCGAAGCCGCCGGCCGAGACCGGACCGGTGATGCAGCCGCTGCCGCCGTCGACCGACGCCATCAAGGTGCGATCGATGGGCGGCATCGACGAGTACGTGCTCGCCAACGGCATGTCGGTCCTGCTCTTCCCCGATCCGTCGCAGTCGAGCGTGACGGTGAACATCACGTACCTCGTCGGCTCGCGCCACGAGGGCTACGGAGAGACCGGCATGGCGCACCTGCTCGAGCACATGCTGTTCAAGGGCACGCCCACGCACCGGAACGTGATGAAGCTGCTCGACGAGAAGGGCGCCTTCTTCAACGGCTCGACGTGGAACGACCGCACCAACTACTACGCCACCCTGCCCGCCTCCGCCGACAACATCCGCTACGCGCTCGAGCTCGAGGCCGACCTCATGGTCAACGCCAGCATCCTGGACGCTGACCTGAAGAGCGAGTTCTCGGTGGTGCGCAACGAGCTCGAGTCGGGCGAGAACGATCCGGTCGGCATCCTCGAGGAGCGCGTCACCTCGACCGCATACATCTGGCACAACTACGGTAAGTCGACGATCGGCTCGCGCTCCGACGTCGAGAACGTGCCCGTCGATCGCCTGCGCGCGTTCTACGAGAAGTTCTACCAGCCCGACAACGCGGTCCTGGTCGTGGCCGGGCGCTTCGACGTCACCGCCACCCTCGACGAGGTGGAGCGCACCTTCGGCCGCATCCCGCGCCCGACCCGCACGCTCCCGCCCACGTACACCGTGGAGCCGGTGCAGGACGGCGAGCGCAGCGTCGTGCTCCGCCGCGTCGGCGACGTGCACGTGCTCATGGCCGGCTACCACGGCGTCGCGGGCGCCGATCCCAATCGCGCCGCGTTCGACGCGCTCGACTTCGTCTTCACCGACGAGCCGGGCGGCCGCCTCTACAAGAGCCTGGTGTCGAGCGGCCTGGCCGCCGACGTGTGGAGCTCGATGTACCTGTTCCACGACCCCAGCATGATCACGTTCGGCGTGAAGGTGCGCGACGCCAAGGTGGTCGAGCGCGTGAAGAAGACGCTGCTCTCCGAGCTCGAGAGCGTGACCAGGAAGCCGATCACGTCGGCGGAGCTCGAGCGGTGGCGCGCGTCGACGCTCAAGGACCTCACGCTCATGATGAGCGACTCGAGCCGCGTGGCCGTCGAGCTGTCGGAGTGGGCCGCCGCCGGCGACTGGCGCCTCATGATCGCGTACCGCGAGCAGGTGAAGGCGCTCGACGTGGGCACGGTCAACCGCGTCGCGGTGCAGTACCTGGTGCAGGCCAACCGCACGCTCGGCGAGTTCGTGCCGACCAGGTCGCCGGTGCGCGCGCCGCTGCCGGCCACGCCCGACATCGCCGCCACCGTCGAGCGCGTCGCGGCCATGCAGATCGAGGACGGCGAGGCGTTCGCCATCGACCTCGACAACCTGGCCACGCGCACGCGGCTGAAGTCGCTGGCCGGCGGCATCGAGGCGGCGTTCGTGCCGCGCAAGACCCGCGGCAAGAAGGTGCAGGTCGAGCTGGTCTTCCATCACGGCGACGAGAAGAGCCTCACCGGCAAGGCGACCGTGGCCGAGATGACGGCCGACCTCGCCGAGCGCGGGACCAAGCGCCTCGCGCACGCCAAGCTGAACGACCGGCTCGCCGAGCTCACCGCCGACGTGTCGGTGGGCGGCGGCGCGGGCGCCGTGGTGGTGCGCATCACGACGGTGCGCGAGTCGCTGCCGGCCGTGATCGACCTCGTCGCCGAGATGCTCCGGACGCCGGCGTTCGACGGCAAGGAGCTGGAGATCGTGCGGCGCGCGGCGATCGCCGACCTCGAGGAGAGCCTCACCGAGCCGGAGCAGCTCGGGTTCAACGCGTTCCAGCGCGCCGTCTCGCCGTGGCCCGCCGGGCACCCACGCGCCGTCATGACACCGGAGGAGGAGCTGGCGGCGGTGAAGAAGGTGACGATCGCGCAGGTCCGCGCGTACCACGCGGCGTTCTGGGGCGCGGGCAAGGGCGAGGTCGCCGCGGTCGGTGACTTCGATCCCGAGGCGCTGGCGACGCAGCTGGAGAAGCACTTCGGCACGTGGACGGCCAGGACGCCGTACGTCCGGATCCCGGACAAGGCGTTCGACGTCGCGGCGGCGTCGAAGACCATCGACACGCGCGACAAGGAGATGGCGATCGTGGTCGGCGGCCACACGATCGCGGTCGACGAGTCACACGCCGACGCGGCGCCGATGGCGCTGGCGGCGTCGATCTTCGGCAGCAGCACCGGCTCGCGCATCTGGATGCGCCTGCGCGAGAAGGAAGGCTTTTCCTACGGCGCGTGGGGCTACGCTCAGCCCGGCGCGCGCGATCCGGTGGGCCAGGTCGGCTTCGGCGCGATCATGGCGCCCAAGAACGGCGAGGCGGCGCGCGCCGCGCTGGTCGAGGAGATGACCAAGATCGTCGAAGGTGGCGTCACCGCCGCCGAGGTCGCCACCGCGAAGCAGCAGTGGCTCGAGCAGATGGACAACATCCTCGCCAACGAGGACGCGCTGGTCGGGATCCTGCGCAGCGATCGCGAGCTCGAGCGCGACTGGTCGTGGTGGAAGACGCGGCGCGCCGCGGTGAGCGCCCTCACCGATGCCGACGTGAACCGGACCATCAAGAGCTGGTTCCACCCCGACAAGCTCATCATCATCCTCGCCGGGGATCAGGCCAAGGCGAAGGCGCAGAAGTAGCGCGACGCGCGGACGGTGAGCGGTCGGGTAGCGCCGGCCCGATCGGCCCACGACACGATCGAACCCGCATACGATAGAGGGACATGATCGCTCGCGCGTTCGTCCTGGGAACGGCCCTCTGCACCCTCGCCGCCGCGTGCGGCTCCTCGTCGAAGCCCGCGGCGTCGACACCGGCCCCCGAGCCGGCGCCCGCCGCGACGCCGGTCGCGCCCGCCGAGCCCGCACCGGCGCCCGAGCCGGTGGCGGCTGTCGAGGCCCCGCCGGCGCGTCAGGCGCCGCCGCTGGGCTGGCAGCAGATCGGTCACCGCGCCGACGGCGACGTGGTCATGGGCGCGATCCTGTGGACCGGCGGCGACGCTTTTCAGGTCGAGGTCATGGGCTCGATGAAGTTCCTGCTCCAGGACGAGATCACCCGCGCGATCCAGGAGAACCCCGACGATCCGGGCGGCGCGATCCAGGGCGTGCTCGATCGCATGAACGAGATGTCGAAGCCGATGATGGAGTGGGTACCGGCGAAGGTGAACTGATGCGCGAGCTGATGCGCCGCGGACGCGCGGTGCTCGCGCTGTGCGCCGTGCTCGGGCTGCTCGGAGACGCCGGCGCGCAGCCACGAGGCCTGGACCGCGACAACCAGCTCGCCGAGGCCCGCGGCCAGCAGATGATGGCCGAGCGCGCGCTCTCCATCGGTGAGTACCAGCGCGGGTTGCCGTTCGCCGAGTCCGCGCTGTCGGTCCGCGAGGCGCTGCTCGACAAGGACGATCCGCTGATCGCCGAGTCGGCGCTGGTGGTCGGCGTGATGCGCGCCCACAACGGTGATCGCCGGCAGGCCGAGCCGCTGCTCGCGCGCGCGCTCGCGATCCGCGAACGGGCCCTGCCGGCTTCCGACCCGGCGATCGCCGCCGCCCTCGTGGCGTACGCGGCGCTCCTGCGCGACGTCGGCGCCTACGCTCGTGCCGAGTCGATGCTGGTCCGCGCGGTCGCCATCGAGGAACGCGCGAGCAAGCCACCGGGCCCGGGGCTGGCCCGCGCGCTCGAGGAGCTCGCCCTCGTGCTCGCCGAGAAGGACGACCCGCGCAGCGAGCCCATGCTGCGCCGCGCGATCGCGATCCTCGAGGCGAGCGCCGGCGCCGACGGCGTCGAGGTCGCGCGCCCGCTCGGCGAGCTGGCCGGCCTCCTGTCGCGGCGCGGCGACGACGCGGGCGCGGAACCGCTCTACCTGCGCGCGCTGGCGATCCTGGAGAGCACCGGCGATCTCGGCGACCCGCGACGCGCGGCCGCGTTGCTCGACGTGGCGGGCCTGCGCCTCGCGGCTGGACACGCCGACGAGGCGATGACCCTCGGCGGCCTGGCGTACACCGTGGACGTCGCCATCCTCGGGGCCGAGCATCCCTTCGTCGCGCGCGACCTCATGCGCCTGGCCGAGCTCGCGCGCGCCGGCGGCGATGCGCCGCGCGCGGAGCGCTACGTGTGGCGGGCCCTGGCGATCCGCGAGCGCACGCTCGGCGGCGCGCATCCCGCCGTGGCCGACGCGCTCGCCGAGCTGGCCGCGTCATACGAGGCGCGGGCCGACCTCGGGAACGCGATCAAGCTCCTGCGCCGCGCGCTCGCGATCTACAAGGGCGCGCTCGGCGCGAAGCATCCGTCGGTCGCGCGCACGCTCATGAGCCTGGCCCGCGTCACCGCCGCTCAGAAGGATCTGCCGGGCGCGCTCGCGCTCGCGACCGAGGCCGGCGAGATCCGCGAGGACAGCCTGCAGCTCCTCCTCGACGCCGGCTCGGAGCGACAGAAGCGGCTCTATCTCGCCACGCTCGACGACGAGACCAACGCGACCATCGCGCTGCACGCGCAGCTCGCGCCCGGGGACGCCGCAGCGCTGCGACTCGCGGTGCTGACCGTCTTGCGCCGCAAGGGTCGCGTGCTCGACACCATGGTCGACACCTTCGCCACGCTGCGCGGCCGGGTCGCGCCCGCCGACGTCGCGCTGATCGAGCAGCTCGCGGCCGCGCGGTCGCGGCTGGCCGAGCTCGTGCTCCAGGGGCCCGCGCCCGGCACGAGCGCGGAGCAGCACGCGAGCGACGTCACCGCGCTCACCGACGAGGCGCAGCGCCTCGAGGCCGACATCGGCACGCGCGCGGGTGTCCGTCCCGAGCGCCCCCGCGTGACGCTCGCGGCCGTACAGGCGGCCATCCCGCGCGGTCGCGTGCTCGTCGAGCTGGCCTCGTACCAGCCCGTCGTCCTCGACGGTGGCGGCGCGCCGCAGGAGCGGCGCTACATCGCGTACGTCGTGGCCCCGACCGGCGAGCCACGCTGGGTCGACCTCGGTCCGCAGCGACCGATCGACGCGCTGGTGCGGCAGGTGCGCGCCGCGTTCGCCGACAGCGCGCGCGGCGATGCGACCGACCTGGCGCGCCAGCTCGACGCGCTGGTGATGCAACCGATCCGTCCGCTCCTCGGCGCCGATGACGCGATCGTGCTGTCACCGGAAGGCGCGCTCAACCTCGTGCCGTTCGGCGCGCTCGTCGACGAGGACCGGCGCTTCCTCGTCGAGCGCCGGATGATCACGTACGTCACCACCGGACGCGATCTGCTGCGCATGGCCGCCGACCGCGCCCACGCGTCCGACGACGGCATCGTGGTCATGGCCGATCCGGCGTTCGGGGAGGCGGCGCCGACGGCGCCCGACGGCGCGAGCGATCAGCGCCGCTCGTCCGAGCTGGCCGGCGTGGTGTTCCCGCCGCTACCGGGCACACGCGAGGAGGGCGAGGCGCTCGCGGCACGGCTCGAGCAGCCGACGGTGCGCCTCGGTGAGGACGCGAGCGAGGCCGCGATCAAGTCCGTGCGCGCCCCGATGCTGCTCCATGTCGCGACGCACGGCTTCTTCCTCGACGACATGCCGGGCGGGCCGCTGGGGACGCGCGCGCTGGTGCGCGTCGCGGGCGACGGGACGACCGCGACGCCGCCGCCCACGTCGACGGTGATCGAGAACCCGCTCCTGCGCTCGGGGCTGGCCTTCGCCGGCGTGAATCGTGGCGGCGCGGCGGGCGCGAAGGGGAAGGACGACGGCGTGCTCACCGCGCTCGAGGCCGCGAGCCTCGATCTGTGGGGCACGCAGCTGGTCGTCCTGTCGGCGTGTGAGACCGGCGTGGGCCTCGTCCGCAACGGGGACGGGGTCTACGGCCTGCGTCGCGCGCTCGTGATGGCGGGCTCGCACAGCCAGGTGATCAGCCTGTGGAAGGTCGATGACCTCGCCACGCGCGATCTCATGATCGGCTACTACGAACGCATCACCGCCGGTGACGGACGCGGTGACGCGCTGCGCGCCGCGCAGCTGGCGATGCTGGCCAGCCCCGATCGGCGTCATCCGTACTTCTGGGCGAGCTTCATCCCGTCGGGTGACTGGGGACCGATGCACACGGCGGCCGGACGTGGCCTGCAGCCCGTCGCGCGTGGCGCACGCGGCTGCGGCTGTGGTGCGGGGAGCGAGCGTACCGACGGCGCCGGCGCCACGCTGCTCGTCGTCCTGGTGGCTGCGGCGACGATGCGGCGCCGGTTCGCGCTCGGCGCCACGTTGGCGACCACGATCGTCCTCGTGGGCGCGACCACGGTCGCGCGCGCGGACACCACCGTGACGCTGCCCGCGTCGCAGCTCGAGGTGCAGGTGCCCGGCGCGCCCGGCACGTGGAGCGTGAGCGACGCCTCGAGCGGTGGCCGGCGCTGGGACATGTTCCGGCGCAGCGGGCCGGACCTCGCGATCCGCGCGCAGGCGACGAACGGCCCGACGAGCTGCTTCCTGACCCTCACGCTGCGCCACCTGGCGAGCATGAGCGGCGCGCGTGTGGTCACGCGCCCCGGCTATCTACCGCCCGAGTTCTTCCCCGACACGCTCGAGCTGGCCAGCGCGGGCGGCGCGACCGCGCTCGTGTGCGTCGACCTGCCCGACGGTGCGGCGACGATGATCCTCCACTACAGCGGCGCGTCGTGGGCGAGGGACGCGGCCGAGGCGACGCCGGTCCTGCGCGCGTTCGCCGCGGCGGCGGCGTGGGGTCCGGGACGCGTGACGAGCGCGGCGCGCGACGTGAAGCTGCCGCTGACCGGCCTCTCGTTGCGCCTGCCGGCAGGCTGGGCCGAGAACCACGCGCCGACCTTCGACATCGTCGAGCGCCGTCACGCCGGCAAGCCGCTCGTGCGGATCGGCCTCCGCACCGACATCGTGCGGCCGATGACCGTGGTGCGCGGCAAGCTGGTGGCGAAGGCGTACCCCAAGGGCGCGGGTGACAGCTGCGCGTTCTGGGCCGAGGGCCTGCGCATCGCACCGACGCCCGACGTCCACGTCGTCGATCGACCGGCGTTCGTTCCGCGCGCGTGGCACGCCCAGGCCGCGTTCACCGCCGAGCCACGCCACGACCGCGTCACCGTCTGCCTCGACACCACGGCCGGTCGATGGCTCGCGACCGTCGAGGTGCTGGGCGCCATCACCGACCCCGGGCTCGCCGACGTGACCGGCATCCTCCAGCACATCGCGGCGCATCCATGAGCGCCGCGACGAGCGAGGACTGCCGCATGTGCGACGTCGACCACCGGCGCGGCTCGCCCGAGTGTCCGGCGGCGCGCCTGGGACGCACCATCGCCGGCAAGTACGAGCTGAAGTCGCTCATGGGCGTCGGCGGGATGGGCGCGGTCTACCGCGCGCGCCACAAGACGCTCGGCACCGACGTCGCGATCAAGATGATCCATCACCGCTTCTCGGCGCGCAGCGAGATCGCCATCCGCTTCGACGAGGAGGCCCGCAGGGTCGCGGCGCTGCGCCATCCGGGGATCGTGCAGGTCGCGGACCTCGGCCGCGACGAGGATGGCTGTCCGTACATCGAGATGGAGCTCCTGAACGGGCGCCCCGTCGACGCGCTGGTCCGCGAAGGCCCGCTGCCGGTCGAACGCGCCCTCGACATCATGGTCGAGGCGCTCGACGCGCTCGCCTACGCGCACGAGCGCGGCGTGGTGCATCGCGATCTCAAGCCCGAGAACCTCTTCCTCGTCGACGATCGTCACGTGAAGATCCTCGACTTCGGCATCGCCAAGGCGATCGCCGACGCGGCCGGGCCGTCGGTGACCGAGACCGGGACGATGATGGGCACGCCGCCGTACATGAGCCCGGAGCAGCTCACCGACTCGAAGCACGTCGATCAGCGCACCGACATCTACGCGATGGGCGCCACGTTGTTCGAGCTGCTCACCGGGCAGCGCTCGGTCACCGGCGCCACGCTGCCCGAGGTCATCTCGAACGTGCTGCAGGGCAACGTGCAGCGCAAGCCGTCGGCGCGCCGCGGCCAGCTGCCGACGTGGATCGACGACATCGTCCAGACCGCGCTCGCCACGTCGCCCGGCGACCGCTACGCGTCGGCGTCGCTGATGAAACAGGCGCTGGAGGCGGGGCGCGCGCGACCGCGCGAGGTGAAGCCTGACGAGGTCGCGGCGACGATGCCGCCGACGGCGTCGGCGACGGTGCCGGTAGCGGCGCCGCCGACGGTGCCGGCCACGGCGCCGCCGACCGTACCCGACAAGCCCGCCGTCAAGGCGGCGGCGTCGACGGTCGAGCCCGACGCGCCGCGGTCGCGCGCCGGCACGCTCGCGATCGTCGGCGGTCTCGTCGTCGCGGGCGGCGCGGCGATCGCCTTCCTCGCGACGCGTGGGTCGGAGAGCGCCGAGAGCGCCGAGAGCGCCGAGAACGCCGAGAACAGACGGCGCGAGCCGGCGCCGGTGAGCACGCTCGACGCGGCGCTCGTCGGACCTTCGCCCGACGCCGGCGCGCGCGACGCCGCCGCGGTCGCGCCCGCGCCCGACGGCATGGTCCGCATCGCCGGCGCGCGCTTCGACATGGGCAGCACGCAGGAGGAGGTCGACGAGGCGCTGATCTGGTGCAGCCGTCTCGTCGGCGAGGCCTGCCCGCGCGATCTGTACGAGCGCGAGCTGCCGCGCCATGCCGTCGAGGTCGCGCCGTTCTTCCTCGATCGCACCGAGATCACCAACCGCGCCTTCGCGACCGCGCTCGCCACGGCCGGCGCCACCGTGAGCAA
Organism: Kofleriaceae bacterium; assembly: GCA_035525615.1. GTDB lineage: Bacteria > Myxococcota_A > Polyangia > Haliangiales > Haliangiaceae > UBA2376. The sequence goes on from DATLEB010000296.1 coordinate 19,559, forward strand.
GGGCCGCATGGTCGAGGTCGGCGGCGTGCGGGTCGCCGACCTGCAGGGCGGACACGCCGGCGTCGTGCACGGCAGCGGCGGCTTCGCGGTGAAGGCCGGCATGGCCGACCTTCCCGTCGTCCAGATCACGTGGGAGGGCGCCGCGTGGTACTGCGCGTCGATCGGCAAGCGCCTGCCGACCGAGGCCGAGTGGGAGCTGGCGAGCCGTGGCGTCGAGCGGCGGACGTTCCCGTGGGGGAGCGCGCGCGAGCCTGCCTGCGATCAGGTGATCCACGCGCGCGGTGCCGGTCAGGCGTGCGCGAGCGCCGGTGATCGGCCGGCGGCGGTGGGCACCGCGTCGCTCGATCACACGCCCGACGGCGTTCGCGATCTCGGCGGCAACGTCGCCGAGTGGGTCGAGGATCGCTTCGCGGCGTACGACGCTGCATGCGGCGCGGGCTGCGTCGTGCGCGAGCCCGCGGGCAAGGCGGTGCCGCGCGTCGCCCGCGGCGGCTACTTCGACGGGCTCGCCGAGGCCGCACGCGCCGCCGGCCGCAGCCGCTTCGGCAACACCACCGCCAACGTCAATGTCGGTGCGCGCTGCGCACAGGAGGCCCCGTGAAGTCGAGCTCGTCGCTGTCGCTCGCGTTCGTCATCGCCGTGGCGTGCGGCGGCGGAGCGTCCACACCCGCGCCCGTGTCACCCGCGCCGCGCGCGTCACCTGCGTCCCGGTCGCCGGCCGCACCCGTCACGGCGGCACCCGCCGATGATGCGGTGAGCGTCACCTTCCAGGCGTTCGCGGCCGAGGGCGCCGGGCGGCGCGCGCTCGCGCCGGGAGAGACCCTGCGCTCCGGCGATCAGGTCACGATGGAGCTCACGGTCGACCGGGCCGCGTACGCCTACGTCCTCCAGTTCTTCGCCGACGGTTCCGCCACCGTGCTCTTCCCGCACGCCGCCGAGGACAACCGCGTGAGCGGCACGACGCGCGTGCCGCCGACCGGCTGGTTCCAGCTCGACGACACGGTCGGCGAGGAGACCGTCTACGTCGTGGCCTCGACGCGGCCGCTCGCGCAGGTCGACGCCTCGGTGCTGGCCGTCGTCGACGAGGTGCGGCGCACCGGCGTGGCGCCGCCGCCGGATGCGTCCCCGGCCGACGCCCCGCCGCCCACCGCGACTCCGCTCCCCGCCTCCGGACGACCGCCGGCCGCGACCAGGCCGAGACCTCGGCCGGTTCCGCATGGCGCGGGTGCCGGCGCCGCTACCGGCGGCGCTGCGCCAGGCCGCGCCAGCCTGCGCACCCGCGGCTTCGTGCGCGTCGACGACACGAGCTTTCTGAAGGCGCGCACCGACGACGACGGCCTCGCCGTCTTCAGCGTGAGCTTCCAGCACGTCGCGAAAGCCTCGAAGTAGCCGACCGCGGCCTCTCGACGCAGCTACCCCGTCGATCACGTGCCCTGAACGCGTTTCTCGCGATGGTGCTGCCGCGCGATGTAGACTTGTCTGGGGTGGACGACCGGCGCCAGCACACGCGGCACAAGGTGAAGATGGCGGTGTCCATCAGGGGGACCTCCGTCGCGCTCGTGTCCGCGTACCTCGAGGACGTCTCGCTCGGCGGCGCGCGCATCAGCACGGACCGACCGACGCCGGTGGGCGGCACCGTGGACATCCTCGTCATGCGCGAGGACGGACCGCCGCTCTCGATGCGCGCGCGCGTGCAGCGCAGCGATCCCGACTCGATGGGCGTCCAGTGGTTCGGTCTCGGCGAGCGCGAGGCGCTGTACCTGCTCACGCTCATGCAGCAGGGCTGACGCGGCGGCACCGCGGCGGCGCGCGATTCAGTCCTTCACGTGTGCGCGCGCGCGCCGGCGCAGGGCCGCATCGAGCGGCAGCGCCAGGAGCGCGAGCAAGAGCAACCACAGCGTGAGAGACGAGCGCGTGGTCGTCGTCGCGCCGCCGCTCGGCGCGACCGAGCCGGGGGCGACCTTGCCGCCCGTCGCCGCGGCGATCGCGGCGAGCGACGCCTCGTCGGGGCCGCGGTGGCGCAGCTCGACGGACGCGGCGCGCACGATGGTCCGGCGCGCGACGACCTTGCCCTTGCGGTCCTTGATCTCGACGACGGCGTCGTGATCGGCCGCGACCTCGAGCTTGGCGTCGTGCACGCCGGGTTCGACGACGTGGAGCGCCAGCGGGCGCGTCTGGCCGTTCTCGGTCACGTGCGCCGTGAGCGCGCCGCGACGGGTCGCTTCCTCGGGACGGTCGACGACGCGCACCGTGGCCATCGTCCCCGCGAAGTCGACTTCCATGGCGACCGCGTTGCCCTCGTGGCGGCGCAGCGACGCGCGCACCAGCTGCGTCCAGAAACGCGAGTAGCCCTCCCACTTCACCCAGTCGCCGGCCCAGCGCGGACCCGCGTCGCTCGCCCACACCACCGACTCGCCGAGGCCGTACGGCCAGCGGATCAGGATGGGATGGCCCTCGTCGTCCTCGGCGACGACCTGCGCCGCCGGGCGCGGCTTCACTTCCTGGTAACCGTGGAGCGGCGGCGCCTTCTTCAGATCCACGCCGTCGAGCGCAGGGTGCGCGGCCTTCTTCTCGATCTGGATGTCTTCCTCGCGCGCGTCGTTGTCGAGCAGGCGCTGCGCGTCCTGCACGAACAGCGCGCGCAGCTGCCGCCCGTCCGCGGTGCGGTAGTAGCGGCCGCCGCCCTCGGCGGCGAGCTGCTTCAGGAAGTCCGAGTCGTCGTCGTCGTCGAAGTACGAGCCCTTGTTGAAGGCGCGATCCTGGCCCCAGCCGACTCCGATGACCGACAGTGACGCGCCCATCTCCTTGAGCTCGCGCGCCACCTGGAAGCTGTTCGGCGAGCTCGACGGCCAGCCCCGAAAGCCGCCGTAGTCGATGCCCTTCACCTGCTCGGCGGCATCGAACGTGTCGGAGAACAGGATCACGTGGCGCAGGGACGTCGGGGACTTCTTCAGCTCCTCGCGCGCGGCGACGAGGCTGGTGTAGACGAAGATGCCGTCGCCGCCGAGCTCGACGCGGCGGGTCTTGCTCTCGAGCGCCGCCGACTCCGAGCCGATGACGCGCGTCTTCACGACCCAGTTCACGCGATCCTCGACGGCCATGACGCCGACGCGATCGAACGAGCGCATCAGCCGGATGACCGCGGCCGCGCCCTCGGCGGCCAGCGTCAGCTTCATCTTGCCGCCGACCATCTCGCCCATCGAGCCCGACTGGTCGAGGATGATGATGACCGTCGCGGCCTGATCGACCTCGGGATCGACCGGCTCGATCTCGACCGGCAGCGCATCCGCGATGCGATTCGCGGCGTAGTACCCGTTCAGCGCCGACGGTCCGCCCAGCGTGAGCAGGCCGCCGCCGTCGTCGACCCAGCGCACCAGCTGCTCGCCCAGCGCCTCGTCGAGGAGGCCGCGGTTCATGCCGCCGCGCACCGGCGCGTTGGCGAGGATGACGAGGTCGGCGTCCTCGAGGTCGGGCGCCGGACCGTCGTTGCTGGCGGGGATGACGCGAACCTCCATCTGCTCGGCGCGCAGCGCCTTGGCGAGGTGCGTGGCGCCCTCCTTGTCGCCGTCGAGGATCACGATCTTCGGCTGCGGCTGGACGACGAGCGGCGTGGTGGTCGCGTCGTTGCCGGGCTCGACGTCGGGCGTGCCGCCGTCGAGCGCGAGCTCGGCCGACACCGGGATGACGCCGGGCGCGAGCGTTGACGGAAGCGCGTAGCTGAGCGGCACGTCGACGCGCTTGCCCTCGAGCACGACCGGCGTGGTCGCGGCGACCTCGCCGTTCACCTTCACGGTGAGCGTGCCGCGGCCGGTGACGCCGCCGGCGTCGATCTCGACCTTGCCCGACAGCGTCGCGCCCGGACGGATCTGATCGCGATCGAGGACGATCGCGGCGACGGCGGGGTCGTCGTGCGGCGCCGCCGTGGCGAACGCCGAGATGGCGATGCGGCGCGCGACCGCGGGCGCCGTCGCCGCGTCGAGCGTGCCGGCGTTGATGCGGCCGTCGCCGAGGTAGACCAGATGCGCTGCCGCGCGCGGTGGCACCAGACCGACGGCGAGACGGACGGCGGCGCCGAGGTCGGTGGCCGCGCCGGCCGGGCCAGGCGTACGCAGGACCGCGGGCGCGTGCCACGGCTCGCCGGGCGCGATCGCGACCTCGGCCTCGTGATCGAAGACGACCACGGCGGCGCGCGCACCGTCGGCCTGGTCGCGCAGCTGACCGGCCTGCTGCCACGCCTGCGCCAGCGCCGTGTCGGAGATGCTGGCCGAACGATCGATCAGGAACACGACGACGGTATCGCGCCGATCGCGCTCGATGGCCGGCCCGCTCGCCGCGAGGACGAGCAACGAGACCAGCGCGAAGCGCACGGCGATGGCGAGGTTGCGGCGCGTGCCCTCGGGCCAGCGCCGGCGCGCGTCGAGGACGGCGACGACGAGCGCAGGGACGAGGAGGAGCAACAGGTACGGCGATTCGAAGGTCATGGACCCACCGTCTTCCGCCCGCGACGCAGCCAGAGCTGCTCGCCGAGGAGCACGAGCGCCGCGAGGACGATCGCGGCCTGGAGCATCAGGCGCCCCGACACCGTGTTGTTCGGCGTCACGAACGCCGCGCCGGGCAGCGGCGTCGCATCGACGTGTGATTCGGCCGCCGACAGGACGCCGACCGGCGGCCTGGCCTCGGCCGGCGGCGCCGCCCAGTCGACCAGGTTGGCGACGAGGTTGGGGAACGCCGGGCGCAGCGTCAGGTCGGTCTGCGTGCCGTCGAAGCCGATGACCACGAGCTCGCGGTCATCCCAGCGCGCGGTGGCGGCGAGCGCGCCCGACGCGCTGTCCATGATCGAGCGACCGCCGACGACGTGCTTGGCGGCGGCGATGAAGACCTCGCGCAGGTCGACGTAACGGAACCACGGCGCGTCGAAGTCCCAGCGCACGACGCCGCGATCGGTCGCGGCGGCGCCGAGGGTGATGGGGGCCCCCGCGGGCACCGCGCCGAAGCCGACCACGCGCGCGGCCGGCGGAAGCGGCGCGACCGTGTCGTTCTCGAGGATCACGAGGTGCACCGGCGTCGTCGGGATCGCCGTCGGCGGCGCGATGGTGAGGCGCACGCGCGGGTGAAGCTTCAGCGCCTCGCCGAGGAGGCTCTTCGGCCGCGACGTGACGAGCAGGACCGAGACCGGCGCGTCGTCGGGGAGCGAGACGGAGGCGCGGTCGTCGAGCGCGAGCGCGTCGTGGTGCTCGCCACCGATGGCGGCGGTGAGCTCCTGGCCGCGCTCGACGTTGATGCGGACGGTCTCCTCGGCGTCGCCGCCGGCGGCGACGTGCAGCGCGACGACGTCGATCACGCTGCCGGCGGCCGAGAGGATGACCTCGACGTCGCGCTCGGCCGCGGCGGTCGACGCGACCGCCACGTGCACGTCGTACGCGCCCATGCCGTCGACCGAGCGCGCGGCCAGCGCGGCGATGCCGACGTTCTCGGCAGGCGCGCCCAGCGCGACGTGGTTGACGTTGCAGCGCATCGGCGGCGCCGTGAGGCCGGCGCCGTCGGAGAAGACGACCACGGTGGTGTGCTTCGGGTCGCGGCACAGCCCGTCGGCGAGCTCGAACGCGAGCGCGTCGTCGCGGTTGTCTCCGGTCGCGCCCTTCCGCGCCACGTCCTGGGCCTGCGCGACCACGTCGGCGAACGTGTGCGTCGGCGGTACGAGCACGCCGGGCTCCGCGCCCGTGACGATCAGCGCCATCTCGTCGTCGGTGCGCAGCTCCTTCGAGAGCTCCTTCACCGCCGACGCCGCGCGCTCCAGCCGCGACTGATCGCTGCGGTGCACCGCCATGCTCGCCGACGTGTCGACGACGACGATGTAACGATGCGGAGGCGCGCCGCTCTTCGGGCCGATCACGGCCACCAGCGTCAGGAGCAGCGCGAGCAGCACCATCACCAGCGACAGGCGGTGACGTAGCCGCGCGCGCGCACGCTGCGCCGCCGGCTGCTCGTCGCGGATGACGCGCAGGAGGATCGTGCTCGCGACCTGCAACTTCTGGTTCGAGCGCCGGAACAGGTACGCGTAGACGATCGGGGCGGCGATCGCGAGGAACGCGAACGCCCACGGGTTCGTGAATCTCATCTCCCGCCTCCGCGCGACGCCTCGGTGACGCGGCGGCGCCGCAGATCACCGGCGATGAGATCGCGCGCCGGCGCCGTCGTGAACGCGGGCGCGTACACGATGTCGAGCTCGGCGCAGCGCTTCTCGATCTCGCCCTGCCAGCGCGCCAGCTCGGTGGCGTACGTCTTGGCCGCGGCCTTGCCGCCGCGCACCGGCACCTCCTCGCCGGTCTCGGCATCGACGACGACCGCGCCGTCGTCGAGGTCGGGCTTCAGCTCGCCGTCGCCGAGCACGTGCAGCAGGATCGACCGATTGCCGGCAGCGGCGAGCCGGCGCAGCGTCGACTCGCGCACCTCGGGCTCGACCAGCAGGTCGGTGAGGAGCAGCACGTGATCGACGCGGCCGCGATCGGCCTCGGCGGCGAGCGTCGCGGCCAGATCGGCGGCGCCGTCGGGCTCGATGCGCTCGAGCATCTCGATGATCGTGGGGAGCGCTGTCATGCGCTCGCCCTTCACGAACCCGGCGGCGCGCCGGCCCGCGACGACGACGCGGACGCGCTCGCGCGCGTGGAGCGCCAGGAACGAGAGACACGCGGCCAGCTCACCGGCGTGGTCGAGCTTGCGCGGCTTGCCGAAGCCCATCGACGCGCTGGCGTCGACGATGATGGCCAGCGACAGGTCGCGATCCTCGTGAAAGAGGCGCACCAGCACCGACTCGAGGCGCGCGAAGATGTTCCAGTCGACGAGGCGCAGATCGTCGCCCGGCGTGTACGGCCGGAAGTCGGCGAGCTCGACGCCACCGCCGCGCGCACGCGAGCGGCGATCGCCGGGACGCCCGCCGGCGGCCGGCTTGGGCGCTGCGACGCGCAGCGTGCTCAGGCCGGCGAAGATGGAGCGGTCGATACGCATGATGGTGCCGCGGCGCGCGAGCGCGCCTCAGCTCACCGTCTCGATGACCGACTTGATGAGCCCGTCGGTCGTGATGCCGTCGAGCGTGGCGTCGAAGCCGAGGATCATGCGGTGGCGGAACACGGGCGCGGCGACCGCGACGAGATCCTCGATGCCGACCCACGCGCGCCCCGCGATGAGCGCGCTGGCGCGGCCGGCGAGCAAGAGCGCCTGCATGGCGCGCGGGCTGGCGCCGAAGCGCACGTAGCGCGTCACGCGCTCGGGCGATCCGGGCTGGCCCGGGTGCGTCGCCATCGTCAGCTTGGCGGCGGCGTCGGCGACGTGCGGCGCGACGACGATCTGGCGCACCAGGCGCTGGACGCTGCGCAAGGTCGGCTTGTCCATCACGCGCTTCGCCTTCGCGGTCTTGTCGCCGGTCGTCGACACACCGATGGCGCGCAGCACCTCGAGCGTCGGCGAGCCGACGATGACCTTGAGCAAGAAGCGGTCGAGCTGCGCCTCGGGCAGCGGATACGTGCCCTCCATCTCGATGTTGTTCTGCGTCGCGATCACGCAGAACGGCTCCTCGAGGATGTGGCGTCCGCCGGCGACCGTGACGGAGTGCTCCTGCATCGCCTCGAGGAGCGCCGACTGCGTCTTGGGCGTGGCGCGGTTGATCTCGTCGGCGAGCACCAGGTTCGCGAACAGCGGACCGGGGCGGAACTCGAGCGTGGACCGGCCCTCGGCGTCACGCATCAGCACCTGCGTGCCGGTGATGTCGGCGGGCATGAGATCGGGCGTGAACTGGATGCGCGACGCGGTGACGTCGACGACGTCGGCGAGCGTGCGCACGAGGAGCGTCTTGCCGAGACCGGGCGCGCCCTCGATGAGCACGTTGCCGCCGGCGAAGAGCCCGAGCACGACCTCGCGGCACAGCGACTCCTGCCCGAGCACGACCGTGCTCACCTCGGCGAGCACGGCGCGCAGGCCGGCGCTCGCAGCCTTGACCGCGGCGTCGTCGGGCGGCGTCTCGTTGAGGAGCGGAGTGGGGAGCGCGTTGTCGGCGGTCGTCATTGCGGGGCCTCGGTCTCGTGGTTGCGGAGGACGGTGAAGTAACGCTGGATGAGCTCGCGACGCGTGAGCGGGATGTCGTCGCGGCGGATCGCCGACTCGGCGATGGCTTCGTAGTGATCGCGCACGCGCTCGAAGCCGGTCGGCACGTGCTCGCCGGCGCTGAGCTCGGCGATGGCGCGCACCGCGCCTTCGGGCGTGACCGCGGCGGGCGCGCTGACCTGCTCGGCGGAGAACGCCGACGGCGTGCCCGCGGCGTGCGGCGTGTGCGAGGACATGCCGCTCGTGCCGGCCGAACCGTGACCGGAGATGACGCCGATCTGATCGGGGCGCGGCTGCCCGGCGCCGATCTGCTGCGATGGCGGATTACCGCTCTGCACCTGACCGCTGCCCGGCGTCTGCCCGTTGCCCATCTGACCGGCCTGGCCGTTGCCCGGCATCTGCCCGTTGCCCGGCGTCTGGCCTTGCCCCGGCATCTGCCCGTTGCCCGGCGTCCCCTGGCCCTGCCCCGGCGTCTGGCCATTGCCCGGCTGCGACCCTTGGCCTTGCCCCGGCTGCATGCCCTGACCGCGCTGATCGCCCTGCTGACCGGCCATCTGCTGGCCCATCGAGCCGGCGCGCATCGCCTGCGCGCGCGCATCGCTCGGCGACGCGCCGTTCATCATCGCGCGCTGCCCCGCCTGCATCTGCGCCATCCGGCGGCGCGCATCCTCGGCCTGCTGCTGGCGTTGATCGGCGGGCGATCCGCCCTTGGGCTGGTCGCGCATCAGCTTCTGCAGCGCGCGCAGCGCCTGCTCCGCGTCGACGTTGTCGCCCGCCTTCATGCGCTCGCCCGCGGCGCCGAGCTTCTGCAGGCGCCGCATCATCTCTTCCTGCTGCTCCTTGGTGAGCTGCTGGCCGTTCTCGCCCTTCGGTCCATCCTGGCCGCTCTGCGCAGCCGCGTCCTTCTGCTTCTGCGCCTGCGCCGCCGCGGCCTTCTCGAGGGCCGCGCCGAGCGCCGCCGCTTCCTCGGGCGACATGCTCGCGCGCCGCATCGCCTCGCGCGCCAGCGACGCGAGCCGCTCGGCGTCACTCTCGGCGGTCGCGCGCGCGAGCTCCTCGGCGAGCTGCGGCAAGCTCATCGCCGCCATGCCCTCGGCGCTGGGCATGCGATCGGCGGCCATCTTGCGCGCCGCCGCGTCGAGCGCGCGCGACGCCTTCGACATCTCCGCCATCGCCGAGCCCGCCGTCGTCGCCTCGGCCGCGCGCTTCAGCGCCTCGGCCGCCTTCTTCGCCTCGGCGCGCGCCTCGGGGCTGGCGCGCAGATCGTTGGCGATCGCCTCGGCCGCCGCCTGCAGCTCCTTCAGCATCTGCTCGTCGACGATCGTGACCTCGTCGTGCGGCGCGACGGGCGCCGCGATCGCCTGCTGGCTGCCGTGCTCCGTCGCCGCGACGAGCAACGTCACCGCCGCCGCCGCGACCGCCGCCGCCGCGCCCACACCCGACAGTCGCAGCCGGATCGGCGCGACCGCGTTCGCCTCGAGCTTCGGAACCCGCGCGCGCGCCTGCGCGACGACCACGGTCTCGAGCGGCTCGTCGGCGCTCGGCCCGCGCGTCTCGATCGCGAGCGCGCTCTGCAGCAAGTCGGCCGTGCCCTGCTCGTGATCGACGGCCTTCGCCATCGACGCGGGTACGCGCCACACGCGGCGCATGCTCAGCACGCCACCGACCACCAGCGCCACGAAGGCGCCGCCACCGGTGATGCCGCCCGCGACCGTGCCGCCGTAGTCCAGCGCGGCCCAGGTCGCCGCCCCCGCCGCCGCCAGCCAGGGAATCCCGCGCGTCGCGACCTCGAGCGCCCGGCGGCGGTTCGAGGCGCGGCTCCAGCGTGCCAGGGCGGTCGTGACGTTCATCGGTATGCTCCGTATCCCCTGGGTTCGACAACGAGCGGCGTCGCCGGTTGCAATAGTGAAGGAACGAGCCTCGCCGGTTACCTATTCCTGTATGAGCGGCCGGTCTTACTCATGCCTGACGGTTCACGCGCGCTTCACTTCTTCATGCGGTAGATGATGACGGCGACCGTGCACATCGGGCTCTTCTTGCCCCCGATGACGTAGGGCTTGTACTTCCACTCCCGGATCTCGCGGGTCAGGACCTCGTCGTACGCCGGGAAGCCGGTGCGCTTGAGGAGCCGCACGCTGTCGACGGTGCCGCCCGCGCTCACGCACACCTGGATGGTCGCCTGCACCATGTCCTTGCCCTGGTGGAGCATGTCGACGCGCACCATCTCGGGCGGGAAGATCTGCTCGGTCCCCGAGAGGCGCAGGCCCTTGGCGATCCCGGGCGGCACGATGGGCGGCGCCGCGACCGGATCCTTGCCTTCGGTCAGCTCACCGGCCTTGCACGCGGGGTCCTTGTCATCGACGAGCTTGTCGTCGTCGTTGTCGAGGCCATCCTCGCACTCGGGCTTCGACTCGTCCTCGCCGACGCAGCCGCCCAGCGGGCAGTCGCCGCTTCCCGTCGCCGTCGGATCGGTGCCGGTGCCCGTGCCGGTTCCCGTGCCCGTCGCGGTCGGATCGCCGCCACCGGTCGGGACCACGGGCACCGGGTCCTTCACGACCGTCGGCTGGACGGGGACCGGCGGCTTCACTTTCACGGGCTCGGTCTTCTCGGACTGCACGGCGAGCTTCTGGGCCGGCGGCGGCGACGATTCGCCGGGTGGAGGTGGCACCCGCATGGTCACGTCGACGTTGCTCGTCAGCTCGAGCTTGTCGACCTGCCACATGGCACCCACGACCACCCCCGCGATGGCCGCCGCGTGGATGACCGCAGAGCCAATGATCACGGCGGTCTGCCAACGTCGGTGCTTCGGCTTCTCGATGATCGCGTCGAACATCTACTCGCCGACGCACGAGGGGACCAGATGGTCTAAGCGCGCCGCCTCACAGGACCTTTTCCCGTGCGACGCCTGCGCCGCGGTGTGCGACCGCGCCGCGCGAGCCTCCGCCGCGCCGATGGCTTCGGGGTTTCCTGCGGCCCGGAGATTCCGGATTCCTTGCAGCACCACGCCGCATCGCCCGATTACACCTGAAGTTACGCGCGCCTCTGTTAGAAGTGGACAGTTCTACTTCCGAACGCCTCGGCCTACGGTCCGCGGATGCGCATGTGGACCATCGGCCTCCTGGCAGCGGGTTGCAGCGGTAGCTCGTCGGCCGTCGACGCCGGCGTCGAGCCGATGTCGACCGCGCACTGCGCCTACGCACCGCTTCCACCGACGGCGCGCGCCGGCGCCGCGGTCAACCCCGGCGCGTTGATGGCCGGCGTCGCCGAGGCGCCGTTGCCGCTCCCGCTCTCGTCGGCGCTCGGCGGTAACACGTCGCGATGCATCGCGCTCGACGATCAGGGCCGCGTGGACGCACGCCGCACGCTGTTCTCGGACGGCTTCAACGCCTCGGTCGGCATCGAGACCATCCCGCACGTGAAGGCGCTGGCGCTCACGGCCGGCGGCGAGACCATCGTGCTGCTCAAGAGCGACACGATCTTCGGCAACGACGCCATCACCTTCGCGGTCGAGGAGCGGATGGGCGCGGACTTCGCCGGCAAGGTCGTCTGGGCCTCGAGTCACACGCACACCTCGCCCGAGCAGTACTCCTCGGACCTGAAGCTGCAGGTCGGCGGCGGCGAGCTCCGGCAACGCAACTTCGACGCGATGGTCGACGGGCTCGTCGCGGTGGCGCAGGAGGCGCTCGCCCGTCGCGTGCCCGCGAAGCTCGGCCTGGCGGCCGAGACCTCCTTCGATCCCGACGACGCGGTCAGCTACGACCGCCGTGAAGAGAACGACGATCTGTTCGGCGGTCAGCCGCGCAAGGACACGTACCTGGGCATGATCCGCGTCGACGCGGTGGACGGTTCGCCGATCGCGATCGTGCCCGTGCTGGGGAACCACGCCGCGATCCTCTCCGATTCGGTGGGTCTGTTCTCCACGGACATCGCCGGCATGTACGAGAAGCTGGTCGAGGAGGAGTTCGATCGCCCCGTGATGGTGATGCACCTGCAAGGTGCGGGCGGCGACGTGCTCCCGTCGAGCCACCGGCACCTGGCGATCCCCGACGGTCGACCGGACAACGACTTCGCGCGCTCCGAGGAGAACGCGCGCCGAGCGCTGCCCGCTTTCATGGCGCTGTGGAATCAGGCCGGCGCATCGATGCGTGCCGAGGTCGCGATGGAGATGGTGACCCGCTCGGTCGCGCTGGGTCCCGACTGGAACAACTTCCGCGTCCGAGGGGGCGCGCTCGGATACGCGCCGTTCGATCCGGCGCGCCCAGCCGATCGCGAGATCTTCGCGAGCGACGGGACGGTCCGCGCGCCGATCGACGAGTTCAACGCGCCGGCCGGCGCCGGCCTGTGCGGCGATCCGGGCGACGACACGTTCCTCAACATGCGGATGCCCAACGTCGGCGGGCTGGCGCCCTATCACTCGTGCGGGACGCTGCCGGGCATCCTGCCCGTGCTCGCCGCGTTCATCCGTGCCGAGTTCGAGCCCGCGCCGCTGTGCGCGTCGACGCGCACGACCATCAGCGCCTTGCGGATCGACGACTGGATGCTCGCGTTCGCGCCCGGAGAGCCGCTCGTGCTGTGGGCCGAGACGCTGCGTGCGCGCTCCCCGGCGGCGCCCGAGAAGACCATCGTGGTCGGCTACGCGCAGGGGCACGTCGGATATCTGCTGACGGCGGACGACTGGTTGCGCGGCGGCTTCGAGCCATCGATCAATCTGTGGGGACCGCTCGAAGGCGAGACCATCCTCGAGCAGCTCGGTGAGCTGATGGCGACCGCGTGGACGCCGCAGCGCGAGGACGCTGCGGCGACCGGCGCCGACCGGGTCGTGCCGGCACGCGACGACGACCGCGACGTGCCGCCGCCCGACGCCGCGCCGCAGGCCGGCACGGTCCCGTCGCAGCTTCCCGACGAGCTCTACCTCCTCGGTGATCTCCGCGTCACGTCGGCGCAGCCCCCGCCGACCGTGCCCCGCGTGACCGGCATCGCCCACTTCGTCTGGATCGGCGAGGATCCACTCGCGTCGACGCCACGCATCCGACTCGAACGCGAGACCGCGCCGGGGCAGTTCACGGCCGTGCGGCGGCGCAGCCAGCGGATCGTCGAGGATCTCGACGTGGTGTTGACGTGGACGCCGCAGCCACTGGTGCAGGTCGCGGGCGGGGCGCGCACACACTACTGGGCCATCACGTGGCAGGCGGTCGCGCCGCTCGGCGCGCCGGGATTGCCAGCGCTCGCGGATCGTCCCGGGCTTCCGCTCGGCCGGTATCGCTTCCATGTCGACGGGGGCGGCTACGAGCTCGACAGCGCGGCGTTCGAGGTGGTCGCGGGACCGCTGAGCGTGAGCGCGAGCGCGAGCGCGAGCGAGGTCACCATCACCGCCGCGTACGAGGCGACCGACGGCTTCCGCATGCTCGCGCTCGAGGGACTCTCGAACCGTCGCGTGCCGCTCGCGACGGCCCCGGTGACCGTCACGCTCGGCTACGCGTCCGGCGCCGAGGCCACGCTCACCGTCACCACGGACGTCGATGGCGCCGCGCGCGTGACGCCGGCGACGGTCACCGGGCTCACGACGGTCTCGGTGCGCGATCGTTTCGGAAATGGGTCGACCGTCACGGTGCCGTGATCAGGGACGCCGCCAGGTCACGAGCTCGCCCATGGGCCCGACGATCTCGAGCTCGGCGGTGGGCCCCACGGAGTTGGTCTCCTCGTAGTGATCGCCGGGTGCCTCTTCGAGGTACGGAGCGCTCGCCGACAGCTCGAAGTTCCAGCGCGGCACGATGTAGCCCACGGTGTCCTCGGCCAGGCCGATGATCATCGGGAACTCGAGGTCGGGTTGCTGATCCATCAGGTCGCGCAGGTACGGGCCCGCGGGCGCCAGCGCGAGATCGGGCGGGTTGGGATTGTCCGCGGCGACGATGGGGACACCGAAGCTCCAGGTTCCGTCGTATCCGCCGACGAACAGCTCGGGATGGAGCTCTCCCGGTGCGGTGAGCATCGCGATGGGCCCGAGCTGCAGATAGCTCGTGCGCGACGCGACGTACGGCATGTTGTCCTCGTCGATCGGACGCTCGGGGTCGAGCCCGACGAAGGTACGGTCGAAGACGCCGGCGAGCGCGCCCACGTGATAGAAGACGTTCTCGACGCGCACGAGCAGATCGCCGGTGCGAAAGGCGAGCCGAGGCTCCGGGATCAGGTAGACGTCGCCGGGTCGACCGAGCGCTTCGAGGGCCAGGCGTCCGACGTTGGTGCCCGCGGCCTCCGCCTTCGCGAATCCAGGATCACCGACCTCCGTCCCGTCGGCGGCGACCGGTCGCGCGCCCCACGGGCCGATCTGGCCGCCGAGCACGCCCTGCAGGTACACCGCGACTCCACCCAGCCCCTGGGCCGCGCCGCCGGCCGACGTCGCCGGCGCGCCGTCCTCGATGGTCTGCCGGATGTAGTGAACGAGGTCGGAGGAGAGCAGGTTGTTGTCGAAGCCGACGTACTCGGGATGCGATGACCAGTGGACCAGCGAGCCGACGTTGCGTCCGGGCTCGGACTTCGACGCGAGCTGGACGATCGTGAGCGTGGGATCGACGATCACGGGATCGCGAAGATCGGCGAGGTATGGCTGCGCACGTCCGAGCGTGAGGGTGGGCGCGGTGGCCACGTAGACGTCGACCGGCTCGAGCGCCGTGACGGCCTCGCGCAACGCTTCGACGGTGCGCGACCGGACCGTTGCCATGTACGCCGGATCGACGCCGCTCTCGAGCGACGTGGGCCCCCAGAGCCCCATGGTGTCCGGACTCTGGTGTGAATGAGTGGACGCGAAGATGACGTGATCGAGCGCCAGCTCGGGTGCGATCAGCTCGCGAACACGATCCATGTCGTCGATGAACAGGCCGATGAAGTCGTAGACCACGAGGGCAACGCGCACGTCGCCTTGCTCGAGCACCATCACGCGGGCCCAGAGCGGATCGTGCACGCCCGTCGCAGGGCGTGCGTTCTGCGAGCCCGCGATCCACACGGCATCGAGCGTGCCGTTGCCGTTGCGGTCCACGAACGGCTCGCCCTCGTCGTACACGTGATCGCCGTCCTCGTCCTGCCAGCCCGTCTCCTTGGCGTTCAGGTCGGGTGTGATGTCGATCTTCGCGGCGCCGGCGCGCAGGACACCGTCGCCGAGCGACATGCAGCCGGGATCCCCGGGGCAGGCGAGCCTGGGAAAGGGGCGCTGAGCGCCCCCGACGATGGCATCGACACCCGCGTCCGCAGGCGGGTCGCCGTCGCCACCTCCACACGCGAGGAACGCAACGGCCAGGACGAACAACGCGGTCGGGAACAACGCGGTCGGGAACGAGCTACGCATGGGTTCTCCTCGAGAACCCCGACTCCGAGCCGACGCTAACACGACGACCTCACGGCGTGGGCCCGGACGTCGATCGACGCAGCTCCCATCGGACCGTCGGCTGGCTGGGTCGCCATCGGATCGCTGGCCTCCCCGTGGCGGTCGCGTGCCCGTCGCGTGGCCGTCGCGGTCGGATCCGCCGCGATGTGCGCCGCGGCCCGCGACATGCATCCGAAGGGAGGCGAACCGAACCAAAGGAAGGGTGTCATGAAGGAACGGAACATTCGCAGTGCGGGAATCCTCGAGAAGGCGCTTCTGATCATCGCGATCGTCGGGGCCGTGAACTGGGGGCTGATCGGCTTCTTCGACTTCAACCTCGTCGACGCGATCTTCGGCGGTGGAACGAGCGAAGAGACCAGCGCGGCCAGCCGCGTGGTGTACGCGATCGTGGGCGTGGCCGGCCTGCTGGCGCTGTTCATGCTGCCGCTGCTCCGCGCGCGCAGCAGCGCCGACCTCGACGGCGCGATGCGCGAAGCGCGCAGCTACTGAGCGCGGCCAAGCGAGCGCGACTACGCGACCAGCGCCAGCAGACGCTCGGGGTCGTCGCTCTCGATCCAGTCGACCCCGAGCTCGACGAGGCGATGAACCTCCGCGGTGGTCGACGCCTTGGGCGAGAGCGACTTGCCGGTGGTCGAGCCGATCGGGAAGAGCGTGTGCGTGCCGATCGCGACGCCGCGCTCGTGAAGCGAGGCGACGGTGTTGGGACCGATGAGCGTGTGATCGGCGCCGACCGCGGGCGTGCGGAAGAGCTTGCCGACGTAGTGTGCGCCGAGGATGTGCTCCAGCACGCGGTGCGGCGTATGCGCGCGCGTGAGGCGATGGAGGATCGGACGCGTGAAGTCGAGCGTGCTGTCGTCGTAGCAGAAGCTCAGGAGCAGGGGCGGATGCGTGCGCCGCGCGGCCAGCAGGCGGCGCGGATCGAACGACGACACGATCACCGATCCGGCGACGCCCGCGGCCGCGAGCGCGCGCGCGGTGCGCTCGCCGACGTGCGAGCTCCACCAGCGCGGCATCGAGATCTTCAGCTCGACGTTGATCGCGACCTTGCCGCGCACCTCGGCGAGCACCTCGTCGAGGCGCGCGATCGGCTCCTCGCGCGCGTAGCGGATGTTGACCACCGAGCCGTTCGCGTCGTAGCCCATGGGCACCTCGCGTCGAAGTCGCAGCTTCGAGAGCTGGTCCCACGTCATCTCGGCCACCGAGCCGGCGGCGCCGGTGAGGCGATCGACGAGCACGTCGTGGAAGAGCACGGGCACGCCGTCGGCGGTGAGCCGCACGTCGAGCTCGATGGCGGGGATGCCGAGGGCGACGGCGCGGAGGAAGCCGGCCAGCGAGTTCTCCTGGTGCAGGAGCGGCACGCCACGATGGCCGACGACGAGCGGCTTGGACTTGCCGGCCAGGAAGGGGTTCTTCGTGGTCACGTGTCGATCAAGCTTAGCGCCGGAACGCCGCGGCGTGTCCCCCGGCGACCGCGGCGTTGCCGCGCCTACCCTAGAACTTGGCCTGAAGGGTCACGTTCACGCCGAGCTGGTTGAACTCGCCGAACTGGTACTCGAACAGGTCCTCGGGGCCACCGCGGCGGTACCGGGTCTGGTTCGGGTCGTAGACGTAGTAGACGTCGACGAGCGCGGCGTAGATGTCGCCGAAGTCGAGCTGGCCCGAGCCCTTCACCGCGAACGACGCGGCGACCTTCTCGTTGTCGGGCAACACGTTGATGAGCGTGTTGCCGCCGTTGTTGCGGATGACGTAGGTCGAGCGACCCGTGCCCATGGTCGTGTCGCCCGGGATGCCGGTCGGCGACGTGAGCGTGGCCGGCAGCTCGACACCGACGACGACGCCGAGCGTGAGCCGGTCCTCGAAGTTCTGGTCCGCGCCCACCGCCGCGAAGAAGTTGGGCGTGATCTCGTACTCCTGCGGGAAGTCCGAGTAGGTCGGCAGCGACGGCACCGAGTGCAGGAGGAACGCGAGGTCGCGGTACTGCACGTCGAGGCGCAGGCGGATGCGGTCCATCATCATGCGCACGTTGACGTCGCCGGCGAGGCCGCTCTGCACGGTCGTCGAGCCGCTGCGCTCGGGGTGCTTGAGCGTCTGGCCGAGGTACGTGGCCTCCGCCATCGCGAGCCACGAGGTGCCGCCCGGGTACTTCGCCTTCTGGAAGACGCGGCCGATGCGCTCGGGGTCGTACTTGTAGAGCTTGTAGTCGATCGACGAGGCGACCGGCATGCCCTGGTGCGCGGCGATCTGCGCCGACACGCCGTAGAGCTGCACGTCCTCGTTGTTCACGTCCTCGAGCTCGTTCGAGCCGCGGTTGAAGTAGCCGCCGTTGACCTCGAGGCGCAGCTGCTCGGACAGGTCGACGCCGGCGCCGCCGAGGAAGCCGAGCTTGGCCACCTGCTCGGCGGTCGCGCTGTCGAGGAGCACCGTGCCCTTGGCGCCGACGAAGGCGTACGCCTTGCCGGTATCGTACTGGAGCTTGAAGCCGGGGATCGACTGCGAGCTGCGGCGGTACTCCTCGTTGCCGCCCCATGACAGGCGATAGCTGTAGCCGAGGCGCATGCGGTCCGACGACACCGGGAACGTCGTGAGCGTGATGCGCTCCGGGTTCTTGCGCGTCGGATCCTTCCACCACGACACGAGGATGTAGCTGCCCGCGTCGCTGAGATCGATCTTGCGCTCGGCGACCTCGTTGATGCGCAACACGAAGGCGCCCTCGACCTCGAGGTGGTCCTTGCGATAGTTGCGATACATGATCGCGTGCGACAGCGTCTCGTAGCCCGAGAAGCGCGTGTCGTAGTTGTCGAAGAACAGCGTGCCCAGCGAGTTGGGGCGGCCGAAGCGCCAGCCCGGAACGCTCGGGATGGTCTCGCCCGGCTTGGCGAGCACGTTCTCGTTGGTCAGCGTGAAGTTGAGGCGGACGTCGGTGAAGCCGCCGTCGCCGGTCAGGTACGTCTCGCCCTCGTCGGCCGCGGGTGGCTCGACGGGTGCGGTCTCCGCGGGCGCCTGCGCGGCGGCCTCGGCGGCGACACGCGCGCGCTCGGCGGCGACGGCGGCCGCGGCGGCCTCGTCGGCGATGGCGCGGACCTCGTCCGGAGACAGCGTCTGCGTCTCGGGCTGGGGGGGCGGGGGCTCCGGCGGCGGCGTGGGCTGCGCGAGGACCAGCGCGGGCAGTGCCACGAGCGTGGCGATTCCGGCAACGAGCGAGGATGTGCGAGTCACGGGAGCCTCAGAGGGTGAGATCTGCGCCGGTGCGCGGATAGATGATCCACACGTTGAACGTGCCGATGTTGACGGGGCGGAGCACACCGACGACGCGGGTGAGCGCCATGCCCTCGCGGGTGGCGGGATCGAACTCGGCGACGCCGGTGGTGATGACGTTGATCGCCTGGCCGCAGCCACGACCGATGTCGAGCTTCCACTGCTTGTACGTCGTGTAGTCCATGTCGAGCGGGCACACCGTGCCGCCGTTGACCTGGATGAGGCCGCTCTCGTGTTTCTCGAACTCGATGACGTTGGTGAGCCACGACGGCAGCACCACGGCGGGGGCCGGGATGCGCGCCTCGTTCACGCTGACCGGATCCTCTTCGGCCACGAAGCTCTGCGGGAACCCGATCTCGGTGAGCCCGTTGAACTCCTGCACGCCGCCCGAGAAGCCGCTGGTGAACTGGCCGGCGCTGATGTTGCGGCCCTTCTCGTCGCGCGGGCGGCTGAACGAGAAGATGAGGATGTGATCGTAGTCGCCGGCGACGCACGGCGGCGTCCCGCTCGCGTCGGCGCACATCGTGTCGGAGAGCGAGTAGCCCTGCGCGTACGTGCCGGTGACGACGAGCCGGCCGTTGGCGCCGTAGCGCGAGCCGGTCACCGTCACCTGCTTGAGCTCGAGCGGCGAGCTCTCGAGCGCGTCGAGCGCCATCGGATCGCGCGGCGTCGAGATGTCCGAGATGTACGGATCGCGGAACCACAAGACCGGCGACGTGCCGGTCGGGAACGTGCCGCCCTCGCGGTCGTCCTCGACCCACAGGACGGTCGGGCCGTACACGCGCGGCAGCATCACCGTCGACGGCTGCGAGACGCCGTCGGTGAGCATGACGGTCGCGAGCGGCTGCGCCGAGCCCAGCGTGGGCGTCAGCGTGCCCAGGAACTGCGCGTACACCTTCACCGGCCCGTCGAGGTCCGCGACCTCGCCGCGCGAATCGATCGCCGTCACGACGATCTGCGCCGACGTGACCGTGTCGGGAAGGCGTAGCTCCTTGGTGCCGGGGTCGACCGGCATCGCGAGCTCGACGCGCAGGGACGTGATCTCGTCGAGCGGCGGAAGGTTTTCCACACAGCCCGTCAGCAACGTGAGCAGGAGCAGCCGTCTCATTCGAACACCGGCCTGATGCGTCCGTCGTGCTTCTCGAGCGTGTCGCCGAAGCAGGGAATGGGACCGAAGCGCTCGGTGATCGTGCGCTGCGGGGTCTGGGGATCGGTGAGATCGACGGCGCCCTCGGCGCACCGCGTCTGCTGGCGCAGGAACACGGCGAGCGCGTCGCGCAGCGCCACGCCGGTGTCCTGCTTGGACGCGTTGCGCTTGAGGACCTCGAAGCCCGAGCCGCCCTTGGCGATGTAGTCGTTCACGGCGACGCGATACAGCCCGGTGGGGACCACGGGCCGGCACTTCGACGTGTCGATGGGCGCGTCGGGCTCGCCGACGCCGTCGCCGTCGGTGTCCATGCGGCAGTTGTCGCCGAGGTACACGTTCTTGGCGCACGCGGTCGGCGTGAAGCTGTCATCGGGGTTCCGGTCCTCGCACGTGCCGCGGCACACCATGTCGAACCAGATGCCCGACACCTGGGCCTGCGTGCGGCAGCCGCGCTCGCTCGACTTGCGCGCCACGAAGTCGAGCGTCTCCATCACCTCGCTGCCCGACAGGTACATCACCGTGATCGAGTTCTCGAACGGGAACACGTTGAACATCTGCTCGACGGTCAGCGGCCCCTGCTCGAAGTCGGCGCGGATGCCGAGCGAGTTGGTGAGCGCGAACTCGGCCTCGACACCCGAGCGGGTCTGCATCGAGCGCGCGACCAGGTTGCCGAGCTGCGAGTCGCCGCCCGACAGATCGTTGCGGGTGACCTTGGCCTCGCCGGTGGTCGCGACGTAGCCGAACACGCCGTCGAGATCGAGCTCGCGGTTGATCGCCACCGAGTACGGCCACAGCACGTCGGCGACCTCGGGGTCCTCGGGCACGCGGCTGTCGACCGGGATGCTGTCGTAGCTGAACGACGTCACGCGGCTGCGCTTGGTCGGATCGCCGTTGTTCTCGCCGACGCGCACGACGACGTCGAGCCGACCGACGAACTTGGCGAACGCGCCCGAGTGCACGAGCACGGTCTGCCCGCCGTCCGAGTTGGGGATGATCTTGGGCGGGTTGGTGATGATGTGGAGGTGACCGCCGAGGATCACGTCCACGCCTTCGAGCGGCAGCGCCTCGTTCTCGTCGGTGACGTCGGCCGCGGTCAGGCCCTCGTCCTCGTCGAGGCCGAGGTGGCTCACCACCACGAGGACATCGACGGTGGGCCGCAAGAGCGCCACGTACTGGCGCAGCACGAGGTCGTCCTTGAGCGGGCGGATGCCGAGCGAGTTGCCGCCCTCGAAGATGCCGGTCATCGACGACCAGTTCGCCATGCCGATGACGCCCACCTTCAAACCGTCCACGTCGAAGACCGAATACGGCCGCACCACATCCTTGAGGGATCGCGTGTCCGGGTTGGCGGGATCTTCGAACAGATAGTTGGCGGCGAGCAGGCGATAGCCGGCCCAGTTGTCGATCTGCTCGAACAGGTTGGACGAGCCGAGATCGAACTCGTGATTGCCGATCACCGCGGCGTCCATGCCCGCGGTGGTGAGCGAGCGCATCTCGGCTTCGCCCTTGAACATGTTGAACACCGGCGCGCCCTGGAAGCAGTCGCCGGAGTCGAGCCACAGAGAACGATTGGAGGTTTCGCGGATGCCGTGCGCGATGGTCGCGATGCGCGCCATGCCGCCGAACGGCGCGTTGGCGGCGACCAGGCCACCCTCGCGCTCGAAGCGATTCGGCACGAAGTTGTACGGATACAACCGCGAGTGGATGTCCGAGGTATGGATGAAGGTGAGCCGGACGTCCTGGCCGACCAGGTTCGGTGGCTCTCTGTCGACGGTGCACGCGCCGCCCAGGAGCAGGCT
Organism: Kofleriaceae bacterium; assembly: GCA_035525615.1. Lineage (GTDB taxonomy): Bacteria > Myxococcota_A > Polyangia > Haliangiales > Haliangiaceae > UBA2376. Next base: position 41,235 of record DATLEB010000296.1, read on the forward strand.
CGCGATCACCATGAACGTGGTACGGCGCATCGGGGCGCCCGTATACCGCAAGCCCCACCCGTGGTCTACTGCGCCGCGATGCGACGCGCGAAGATCGTTTGCACCCTGGGACCTGCATCGAACACGCCGGAGAAGATCGGCGAGCTGATCGACGCGGGCCTGGACGTCGTCCGGCTGAATTTCTCGCACGGAACTCACGCAGATCACGCGAAGGTGCTGGCGACGGTTCGCGCCGAGTCAGAGAAGCGCGGGCGCGCGGTCGGCGTCCTGCTCGACATCCAGGGCCCGAAGATCCGCGTTGGTAAGTTCGCCGAGGGACAGATCGAGCTCGTGCCCGGCGCGACGTTCACGATCACCACCGAAAAGGACGTCATCGGCGACGTGAACCGCGTGTCGACGACGTACACCGGCCTGCCTCGCGACGTGAAGGCCGGGGATCACGTGCTCCTCGACGACGGCTACCTCACGCTCGCGGTCACCGAGGTGACCGAGAAGGACGTGAAGTGCGTGGTCGTGACCGGCGGCACACTCAAGGACAAGAAGGGCATCAACCTGCCCGGCGTCGAGGTCTCGGCGCCAGCCATCACGGACAAGGACAAGCTCGATCTCGAGTGGGGCCTGCGGATGGGCGTCGACTACGTCGCCGTCTCGTTCGTGCGTCGCCCAGAGGATGTGCTCGAAGCGCGACGTCTGGTCACGCTCGACAACGTCTCGATCCCCATCATCGCGAAGATCGAGAAGCCGCACGCGGTCGATCGCCTCGACGACATCATCGAGGCCGCCGACGGCATCATGGTGGCGCGCGGCGATCTCGGCGTGGAGATCGGCCCCGAGAAGGTGCCGCTCATCCAGAAGCGGATCATCGAGCGCACCAACGCCAAGGGCAAGATCGTCATCACGGCGACGCAGATGCTCGAGTCGATGATGGTGCAGCAGCGCCCCTCACGCGCGGAAGCGTCGGACGTCGCCAACGCGGTGCTCGACGGCACCGACGCGCTGATGCTCTCGGGCGAGACCGCGTCGGGCAAGTACCCGGTCGAGGCGGTGCGCACGATGGCGCGCATCATCGGCGAGATCGAGGGCTCGACGTATTACCGCCAGAACCTCGAGCTGCCGCAGCTCAACATGGCGGTGTCGGCCAACGCCATCGCCCACGCCGCGGTGATCGCGGCGCGCGAGATGCGCATCAAGACCATCGCGGTGGTCTCGAACTCGGGCGGCGCCGCGCGGCTCATGAGCGAGTACCGCCCCGAGGCCAACATCGTGGCGATCACCACCAGCGACGTGCAGTTCCGGCGCCTCGCGCTGGTCTGGGGCGTCACTCCCGTGCTCATCGATTCGACCGCGACGACCGACGAGCTCATCGACCGCGTCGAGCAGCTGCTCTCGCATCGCGGGCTGGCGCGGTCCGGTGATTCGGTCGTCATCACGATGGGCGTTCCCGTGGGCGCGGGCCTGAGCACCAACATGCTCAAGGTCCACCAGATGCCGTAAGCAACGTTACTAGTCAGCGGGTACCGGTTTGCGCACCCGCGACCTGCTACCATGGCGGCAGTGTCGACGCGTCCGGGGGCATCGTCAGACGACGACGTGGGGGTCGAGATCGGCTCCGTGCTGCTCGGGAAGTACCGGATCGAGTCGATCCTCGGTAAGGGCGGCATGGGCATCGTCGCCAAGGCGACGCACCTCCATCTCGACGAGGTGGTGGCGATCAAGTTCCTGCGCCGCGACACGGCGGCCGATGCCGAGGCGGCGCAGCGCTTCCTTCGCGAGGCGCAGGCCGCGGTCAAGCTGAAGAGCGAGCACGTCGCGCGGGTCATCGATGTCGGGACGCTGGACGGCCAGATCCCGTACATGGTGATGGAGTACCTGGAGGGCGCGGATCTCGACCTGATGCTGGAGCAGAGCGGCACGGTCGCGCCCGAGCTCGCGGTCGACTTCATCTTGCAGGCGTGCATGGCGCTGTCCGAGGCGCACGCGATGGGCATCGTCCATCGCGACATCAAGCCGTCCAACATCTTCGTCACGTGGCGGACCGACGGCAGCGTGCTGGTGAAGGTGCTCGACTTCGGCATCTCGAAGGTCGCGTCGGGGCTGACCGAGGTGTCGCTCACGCAGACGCAGTCGGTGCTCGGAACGCCGGCGTACATGTCGCCCGAGCAGATGCGATCGGCGCGCAACGTCGACGTGCGCACGGACATCTGGTCGCTCGGCACCGTGCTCTACGAGCTGGTGCAGGGACACCGTCCGTTCGAGGCCGAGAGCTTCAGCGAGATGTGCGTGAAGGTCGCGGTCGACGCGCCGATGCCGCTCACGAATCCGCTGCCGCCCGGGATGGGCGACGTGATCATGAAGTGCCTCGCGAAGTCGCCGGCGGAGCGCTACCAGAACGTCGGCACGCTCGCCGAGGCGCTGGTGCCGTTCGGTCGCGATCCGCGCGCGGCGCAGCTGCTGACGGAGCGGACGGTGCGAACGGTCGGGCGCGCGGCGACGCCGCAGCCGGTGCGCGATGCGGGGAGCGGGCCGGTGTCGCTTCCGCGTCCGCCGGCGCACACGACCGAGCGCACGCCGCCGCCGCCCGACATGCCGGGCGCACGGAGCGCGTTCCCGCCGAAGAAGACGACGCCGTGGGCCGGCGGTGGCGCGATGCCGCCATCGATGACGGCGCCGGGCGCGGCGGCCTCGGCGGCGCACACCGTCGACACGTGGAACGTGCCGCCGACCGGCGTGAGCCACGAGGCGACGCGCCCGAGCGGCAGCCATCGCTCGACGGGTGGACGCGTCGGCCTCATCGGCGTGGTCGCGGTGCTGACGGTGGTGGCGGTGCTCGTCGTGCTGAAGATGGGCGGCGGCAACGCGAGCCAGCGCGCGCAGACCGGACCGGGCTCTGGCTCGGCGACGGGAACTGGCTCGGCGACGGGAACCGGCTCGGCGGTCGGTAGCGGCAGCGCCGTCGGAACCAGCGCGAGCGTCGGCTCTGGCGCTGCCACGGGTTCTGGCGCTGCCACGGGTTCTGGCTCTGCCACTGGTTCTGGCTCTATTACTGGCTCTGGCTCTGCCACGGGCTCTGGCTCGGCTACTGGCTCTGGCTCTGCCGTCGGATCGGGCACGGGCACGGGTTCCGGATCAGATGTCGGCGTGGGCGTCGGCGTCGGATCCGGAACCGGCATCGGTGTCGGCGTCGGCGTCGGATCGGGCGCGGCCGTCGGTATCGGCACGGGCACCGGATCCGCCAAAGGCAAGCGCACCGGCAAGGGCAAGCGCACCGGCAAGGGCAAGACCGACGACGCCGACGTCTTCGGCAGCCGCAAGTAGCGCGCGGCGTCCTTCCGGCCCGACGGGGTGTAAGCTCGGGGCATGAGGGGCTGGACCATCGTCTTCGCGGCAGCGCTCGCGATGTGGATCGCGACGCCGACCACCGCGCACGCGCAGCCGACGGACTCCGTGAAGCGCGCCGACCAGCTGTTCCAGGAAGGACGCGCGCTGATCGAGGCCGGCAAGTTCGCCGACGCGTGCCCGAAGTTCGAGGAGAGCCAGCGGCTCGACCCGGGGCTCGGCACGCTGCTCAATCTCGCCGCCTGCTACGAGCAGGTCGGCAAGCTGGCCTCGGCGCTCACCGCGTTCCGCAGCGCCGAGGAGCAGGCGCGCGCCGCGGGACCGACGGAGAAGAAGCGCGAGCAGACCGCGGCGGAGCGCGCGCGCGCGATCGAGAGTCGCGTCCCGCGCCTCACCATCATCCTCTCTGCGTCCGATCGGCCGACCGGCTTCACCGTCACGCGCGACGGCGTCACGGTGCCACCGCTCGACTTCGGGCGCCGCATCCCGGTCGATCCGGGGACGATCGTCATCGAGGCGACCGCGCCCGGCTTCGAGGCGTTCAAGACCGAGGTCGTGATCGCGCGCGACACCACCGCGCGCACCGTCGACGTGCCGGCGTTGATGGCGGCCGATCGCGGCGACGGCAACAGCGGCGGTGGTGGCGGCGGCATGATCGGCAACGGCAACGGCGGTGGTGGCGGCGGCACCGTCGGCGGCGGCACCGGCGGTGGCGGAGACGGCAACGGCGGCGGCGCCGGCGATACGGCGCCGAAGAGCTCGCGCAAGAAGATCGCCATCGGCGTCGCGGCGGCGGGCATCGTCGGGCTCGGCGCCGGCGTGGGCCTCGGCTTCTCGGCCAAGGGCCAGTACGACGACGTCGCGTGCACGCAGAACGGCAGCCCGCCCACGGGGTGCACGCCCGACGAGGAATCGCGCATCGACAAGGCGCGCTCGCGCGGCAACCTCGGCACGATCATCGGCGGCGTCGGCGTCGCGGCGCTCGCCGCAGGCGTCGTGCTCTACCTGACGGCGCCCACGGAGAGCGGCGTCGCCGTCGCTCCGATCGTCGGTGATCACGACGTCGGCGTCGCGTTCTCCGGCCGCTTCTAGCCGGTCGTCGAGAGACGCTCGACGATCGCCGCGGCCACGCGCTCGTCGGTGAGTAGCGCCAGGTGGCCGAGGTCGTCGTAGACCAGCTCGTCGACACCGCTGACGCGCGCGTGGCGCGCACCGGGAACGAGCGCGTCGGCGCGCGACCACACCACGGTCATGCGCGTCTGCGACGGCCGTGGCGCGGCGTCGAGCCGCTGCACCATGGCGCTACCGCCGAGGAGCTCCTTGCCGGCGCGGCCGATGCCGACCGCGCTCACGTCGGTGCCGGCGTGCGGCGAGCCGAGCGTGACGAGGTTGGCGACGACGCCGTCGCCGTCGAGAAGCGACACGTAGTAGCGGCCGACCACCCCTCCCATCGAGTGCCCGATGAGATCGACCTGATCGCACTCGGTGCGCGCGCGCACCTCCTCGACGTAGTCCGCGAGCCGCTTGGCCGCGGTGCTGGTCTTGCCGAGCGTCCAGTACTCGAAGCCGAGCACGGGACCGAGCCCGGCCGCGGCGAGCCGCCTGGCGAGCGGCCGGAAGTTGGAGCGGTTCATCGCATAGCCGTGCAGGACGATGATCGGGCGCGGGCCCTGCCCGTTCTCGCCGGGCAGCGGCAAGAAGCCGAGCGGGCGCGCCGCCGACATCTCGATCGCGGTGCGCCACTCGTGCAGCGCGACGCGCAGCGTGCCCTTCCCTTCCTTGGTCAGCGCGAGCGCGGCGTGGGGGACGAGCGGGTAGATGCCGGTCGCCATCGCGACATCGGAGAGCGCGGCGATGACGCTGCGCCACGCGAGCACCCGCGGCGAATGACGGCGTTGACGCACGTCGCGCGGTTCAGCTCACCGTCACGCCCGGCACGCCCGCCTCGATCTCGCGCGCGCTGTCGAGCGTGAGCCCGAGCGTGTCGCGCAACCGCACCAGCATGCTTCGCTCGCTCGGCGCGACCTCGCGGTCGAGCGCCGCCATGCGGCACGCCGCGCGGTAGATGCCGTGCTTGGCGTCCGGCGACAGCTCGGCCAGGCCCTCCTCGCCGAGGTCGATCCGGTTCTCGAGGAACGAGCGCGCCAGCGTGCCCTCGGCCTCGTCGAGCTGCGCGCCCGAGATGAGGCGGCGCAGCGCGCTGGCCTCGGCCTCGGCGAGCACGCCATCGGCCCACGCCATGGCGGCCCAGATCCGGATCACGGTCAGGAACTGCGATTCAGCCATGACCCGACACTACCGCGATTCCGCAGCGGGATCAGATCGGACACGCCATCGACGCCGCCGCCTGGCGGATGCCGTCGGCCGCGGCCTTGCAGCCCGTCTCGGCCGCGTCGAGCGCCGCCTTCTTCGACGCCGCGTCGAGGGCGCCCCACTCCGCGAACGCCTCGACCTGCGCATTGCGGCTCTGGATCATCGCGTCGAGCGCGGGGCCGAGCTTCTCCCTGCACGTGACGATGACGGTGTCGAACGCACGCAGGTACTCGTCACACGCCGGCGAGCCGGTGCCGCCGGGCGGCAGCGGCGTGAGCGTCACGCTCGACGCGCTCGGCGGCGACGACGACGCCGACGGCGACGGCGACGACGCGGCCGCGATTCGCGCCTTGCATGCGTCCATCTCGTCGTCGATGCGATCGGCTTCCGCGTCCTGGGCGCGCGTCGGCTTGATCTTCTTCAGCTCGTCCAGGTGGTCCATCGCCCAGTTGACCATCCGCTTCTCGACGACCTCGACACACGCCTGGCTCGTGCACGCGCACACGTCGCCCTTGAAGG
>DATLEB010000300.1:0-8334 GCA_035525615.1 Kofleriaceae bacterium
TACGGGCAGGACGACGCCATCGGTCGCATCGCCACGGCGATCAAGCTGTCGCGCGCGGGCCTCGGCAACCCCGAGAAGCCCACGGCGAACTTCCTCTTCGCCGGCCCCACCGGCGTCGGCAAGACCGAGCTCGCCAAGCAGCTGGCCAAGACCATGGGCGTCGAGTTCATCCGCTTCGACATGTCGGAGTACATGGAGAAGCACACGGTTTCGCGCCTCATCGGCGCGCCGCCGGGCTACGTCGGGTTCGATCAGGGCGGCCTCCTGACGGATGCCGTCAACAAGCATCCGCACTGCGTGCTGCTCCTCGACGAGATCGAGAAGGCGCACCCCGATCTCTTCAACATCCTGCTCCAGGTGATGGACCACGCGACGCTGACCGACAACAACGGTCGGAAGGCCGACTTCCGCTCGGTGATCCTGATCATGACGACCAACGCGGGCAGCCGCGAGATGGCGCAGAGCAAGGTCGGGTTCGGCGGTGGCGCGGGCGGCGACTCCAAGGCCGGCAAGCAGGCGCTCGAGCGCATGTTCACGCCCGAGTTCCGCAACCGCCTCGACGCCACCGTGTTCTTCGACGGCCTGCCGGTCGAGGTGATCAAGCGCGTCGCGCAGAAGTTCATCGACGAGCTCGATGGCCAGCTGGCGGAGAAGCGGGTCCAGCTCGAGATCACGCCGGCCGCGCTCGCGTGGTTCGCGGAGAAGGGCTACGACCGCTCGATGGGCGCGCGCCCGATGGGGCGCGTGGTCGCCGAGAACATCAAGAAGCCGCTCGCGAATGAGATCCTGTTCGGCAAGCTGGTGCACGGCGGCCTCGCCCGCATCGACGTCGATCTCGAGCACGACGCGATCACGATCGAGTGCGAGGGCAACGAGGAGCCAACCGGCGACGACGCCAACTGAGCTGTGATACGAATGCGGCAGGAGGCTGCTGATGGCCACTGCTCCAACGAAGAAGCTCCGCTGGGATCGCCTGTTGCTCGTGCTCGTCGTCCTCGGCGGCGCGGCGTTCGCCGGCTACTGGTTCGGGATCAGGTAGCCGCGAGCTTCTGGGCGATCCGTAGCGCGTTGGCCGTGATGGTCAGCGTGAAGGGCGCGCCTCCCGTCGACGGGAGCGCGGCGCCGTCGGCGACGTAGAGGCCGGGGTGCTCGAAGGCCTGGCCGTCGGGGCCGACCACGCCGTCGGCGTCGGTCCTCGCCATGCGCGCGGTGCCGGCCTGCAGGTACCAGTAGAAGCCGTCGCGCGTGACGCTGGTGACGTCGCTGCCCGTCATGCCGAGGGCGAAGCAGCCGCGATGCGGGACGAAGTCGGCGAAGGTCTCGCACACGAGGCGCCGCGACTCGAGGAAGCGCGCCTTCAACCTGGCGGTGAGCGCGGCGCCCCAGAGCGGCGGCTGGTCGCGCTGCTTCGCGGCTTCCTCGGTGTCATGGTTCGGGTTGACGCCGGGCAGGTACCAGATGATCGCGCCGTCCTCGGTGCGCACCGCGGTCTCGTCGCGCCAGACGACGGCGCGCGCGCGGCCGGTGGCGTCGGCCTCGATGCGGAGCACCTGCGCGCGTGGGCGAAGCGTGAGCTTGCCGGTGGTCGCGGCCTCGCGCAGGAGCGACGCCGCCGTCGACGACTTGGCGCCGACCTCGCAGCCGTAGCCGGCGCAGAAGCCGCAGTAGTGGCACGCGGCGCGCCCGCGATACGCGGCCGAGAGGATCGCGCGCGGGGGCTGGAACGACGGCGTGCCGTACCGCTCGCACGCCTGCGCCATGAGCGCGGCGATCGGATGCTGCGCGATCGGCGCGAGCGGCAGCGCATCATGTGGACCGTGCCGCCGCCGACGCAGCACGAGATCCAGCCGTCGGCGGAGGGCACCGCGGGGCCGGGGCGCGAGCCGTATGTACGGCTCGATCGCGAGCTGCCGCTCGATGAACGTCATCACGTGCGCCTCGCGCGCGCCCGCGAAGCTCGCGTCGCCCGGCAGGATGCGCGCGGTCGCGGCCTCGAGTGCGCGGAACGACCGCGCATCCAGCGTCGAGGTTGGCGCCGTCGATGGCACCGACGATGTCGCGGCGTCGTCATGGCGGCTGGCCGGCGCGCGCCCGCGCTGCTTGCACGCACCGAGCGCCACCGAGGCCGCGATCGTCTCGATCAGCGCGAGCATCTCGCGGCGCGACAGCCGATCATGTCGAGCCTGCGTTTGCAGCGCGCGTGCCCGTCCTAACCGGGCGAAACCCGCAGCGCGGAAGCGTCGGATTCCCGTCGAGCCTCTGACAGATCGGTCGATTGCTGCCAGAATCCGCGCGCATGCCGCCCCGGCGCCCCGATCGCGGGTACCTCTACGTTCGCGACTACGTCGATGTGGGCGCGCGCGGGCAGCTCCTCGACTGGCTCGCCACGCTGCATCCGCTCTGGGAGCAGCGCTACTCGACGCGCCGCCCGCCGCCGCCCGGCAAGCCGCAGCGCCCGCTGCTCCGGCCCGTCTACTGGCTCGGCAACTGGCAGTTCGCGTGCCTCGGGTACTACGAGCCGCCGCGCAAGACGCGCGATCGCTGCGTCGCCGCCGAGGCGTTCCCGAAGGTGATGGCGAAGATGATCGCCGACGTCGAGGCGCGCATCCGCCGCGCGTTCGTGCCGGTCGACATCCCGCCCGGGTGGCACCTCAACACGTGCCTCGTGAACTTCTACGGCAGCCGGCGCGAGGGCGAGAAGTGGGTCGACGTCGCGCGCGTGGGCGAGCACCGCGACTTCGAGCCCGGGCCGGTCGCCTCGGTCTCGATCGGCGAGCGCGCGCTGTTCCAGTTCGTCGAGCGCGGCCGCGAGCCGGGGCGCCCGCCGGTGCGCACGCAGTGGCTCGACGACGGCTCGCTGCAGGCGTTCGCCGGCCCGCGCTGGAAGGACGATCTCCTCCATCGCGTGCAGCGCGTCGACGACCGCACCGGCGTCGAGCTGCCGCCGTCGATCGAGGGCTTCCGCACGCGCCGCGTGAACCTGACGTTTCGCTACGTGCCCGATCGCGACGTCGTCCCGTTCGCACGGCTCGCCTCGGAGGCGCGCGAGGACGTCCGCGCGTACGTGGAGCAGCTGGCAAAACACAGCACGCATTTCCAGCGCGCGCTCCGCAGTTGAGGGCTGTTCTTGTTCAGGCTGGCGAAGGTTCGACACGCGAGCGGGTGACAGTGCGACGCCTCTGTCAGGTGCGTCGCGTGATGTCGAAGGGATAGACTGGGTGCGAGGCGTGGTCCGGGGCTTGCTCGGGGTTCGCGCTGCTACCCGCAGGAGCTCTCATGCGATCCCTCTCGTCCCACGTCGGGGCGTTGCTCGTGGTCGTCGTCGTCGCCGCATCGTCGGGCTGCGCCGCGATCGCCGCGAAGGCGCCCGACCCCCACCGACCTCGCGATCAACCGCCCATGTGCAACGACGGCAAGGGCGGCGTCGTGGTCGACGGCCTCATGGCCACCACCCTCGGCATCGTGACGCTGGCGATCGCGTCGGAGGGCGAGGGCGGGGCCGCGGCCCTCACCGGCCTCGGCGCGCTCGCGTACGGCGTCTCGGCCGGCGTCGGCAGCGGCTCCGCCAACAAGTGTCGCGCGGCGCAGGAGGACTACGTCGCGATGCTGGAGCTGAGAGGCGCCGAGGCGGAGCTCGAGCGCACCACCGCGTACGAGACGCCGGGTGGTGGCGGCGCAGGGGGCCAGCTCGGCGGCATGCCGATCGCGCCCACCGGACCGCAGTCGCCGCCGGTGCCACAGGGCCCGCCGCAGGTGCGACCGCCGGTGCAGGTGCCGCCGCAACCACAGCCGCAGCCGGTGGCGCGGCCGACGCCGCGACCGACGCCCACGACGGGTGAGGATCCGGGTGGCGACGACGACGGTGACTGGAGCGAGTTCTGGAAGGAGGTGCCCTGATGAGCGCGAAGCGGCTCCTGGCAGCCACGGTTTTCAGCGTCGCCCTCGCGGCGGCGCACGGTCGCGCCGCGGCCGACGACGTCGCGGTCGGTGTCGTCGTGAAGGTCGACACGCGCGAGATCTACGTCAACCTCGGCGGCGGCAAGGGCGTCGTCGACGGCGCCGCGCTGCGCCTCAAGCGACCCGTGATGCTGCGCCATCCGGTGACGCGCGCCCCGGTGAAGGACTGGCTGCCGATCGGCACCGCCACGGTCACCAGCGCCGGCGACAAGCTCGCGATGGCCGTCCTCGACCCCGAGCTGCGCGCGCAGGTCGCGGTCGGCGACATCGCCGAGATCTACGTCGAGCGCGAGGAGTCGGCGCCGCCGCCTCCGCCGCCGCCCAAGGCGCCGCCCGAAGAGACGGGCCCCATCCCGCAGATCGACGGCGACACCACGGCCGTGCTCGCGGTGTGGCGTTCGGTCTCGGGGCAGAGCCTCGATCGCCGCATCAACGCGTGGGAGGGCTGGCTCTCGGCCAATCCTCAATCGCCGCACGCGGCGGCGATCCGCGACGATCTCGCCGCGCTGCGCTCGCAGCGCGAGGCCGCGTCGCCGCGTCGCCCGACGCCGGGACGCGCGACGGTGCAGCTCGGCCACCAGGGCCCGACGCGCGGCGAGGCCGGCCGCGCCATCGAGCTCGTGTTCGTCGTCGACGATCCCCGCACGGTGGTCAGCGCGTCGCTCCACTACCGCGCCGCCGGCGAGACCACCTACCAGCGCGTGCTCCTGCGCCGCGAGGGCGACCTGTACCTGCGCGGCTCGATCCCCGGCGACGCCGTGAACGCGCCCGGCGTCGAGTACTTCGTCGAGGCCGCCGTGCCGCAGGGCGAGTCGGGGGCGGCGTTCGCGTCACCGACCGCGCCGTCGCACGTCGAGGTCGCGCCGCCGCCGACCGTGCTCGAGAAGTTCGCGGGTACGCGCCACCGCACGCGCCTCACGATCATGGCGAGCTACATGGACTTCGCCAACCTCGACGATCGCGAGACGCCGCCGGGCAGCGATCGCCTCGATCGCATCGGCATGGGCGAGATCGACGTGCTCTATCGCATCGGCGGCATCATCTACGGCGTGCGCGCCGGCTTCGGCTCGTACGGCGGCGTCGGCGGCTACGCCAACGTCGTGTGGACCGACGCCAACCCGGCGCCGCGTCGCGGCTTCCAGTACGGCTACGCCGAGATGGAGCTGGCGCCGCCGGTGAAGAAGGGACCGCCGATCGGCCTGGCCGGTCGCCTGTACGCCGGCGTCGGCGAGGACGGGCTCGCGCTCGGCGGTGCCGCGCGCTTCCGGATCGGCAGCCCCGACGCCGCCAACCTCTCGCTCGGCGTCCAGGGCGTCCAGGAGATCGGGTTCCTCTCCGACATGCGTCTCGAGACGCGCCCCGATCGCCGCCTGCCCGTCGGCATCTCGGTCGGTGTCACCGACCAGCCGGGCAACGGCGATCTCGGTGCGCGCCTCGCCGTCGACGTCGGCTGGCGCGCGCTGTCCTGGATCCAACCCACCCTCCGCCTGTCGTGGCAGGGCCGCACCGCCGTGCACTCCGGCGTCGGCGGCGGCCTCGGCGTGGTCTTCGACTGGTGAGGACGAACATGCGCAACACGGTCATCACCATCATCACGCTCGCGGCGCTCGCCGCGCCGGCCGCCGCCGAAGGCGTCCGCCACCTACCGCCCGCCGAGGCGACCGCCAACGCGGAGCTGCGTCTCACCGCGCTCGTCACGCGCGCGAGCGAGCGCACGCTGATGTTGCGCTATCGCCCGCTCGGCGCGACCAGCTGGTCGCAGGTCGAGTTCGCGCGCGGCGACGTCGAGTGGATCGCCACGGTGCCCGCGCTCGAGGTCGTGCCGCCGGGCGTCGAGTACTTCATCGCGTCGGCGCACGAGGGCAAGGACACGCCCGAGTTCGCGTCGGCCGAGAAACCGCATCGGGTCGGCGTGTACGCCGACGCCAAGGAAGAGCGCCGGCAGCGCGATCTGGGGCGCGCCGGCCAGAAGCGTTCGCGCGCGCACGTCGCCGGCGAGTACGTCAGCTACGGCACGCGCGACGCCGGTGCGAACACGATCCCCGATCACTACTACCGCGTCGACGCCGACTTCTCGTATCGCCTGCTCACGTACCCGCTCGAGGAGATCCGCTTCGGGTACACGCGGCTCGAGGGAGACGTGCCGGATTCGCCGCGCGATCCGCCCCCAGCGTGCGAGGCCGGTGAGGACGTCGACGGCTGCCAGTTCGACGCCGGTTTCAAGGTCGGCGGCTGGTTCGAGCTCGGCCTCGGCCTCGCCGAGGGCGTGCGCCTCGACGTGCGCGGGATCGTCGTCGCGAACCAGGAGTCGGCGGCGCCGGGCGCGCGCGCCGAGCTGCGCACCGGGGAGCTCGACGGCAACCACATCGCGCTCGGCTTCGAGTACATCTCCGACGTCGGCAGCGCCGGCTTCTTCCGCCTGGGCTGGGACACCGTTCCCGAGGTGCCGATGGCCGCCACCGTCGAGGTCACCGACTTCCCGGCGACCACGCGCGCGACCGGCGTGCGCCTCATGTACGACCTCTTCCATCCCTTTCCCAACGGCCTGCGCGCGGGCGTGCGGCTCGGCTACGCGGCGCGCGATCAGCGCATCGGCGGGCCGACCGCGGGCCTCAACGCCAGCTTCGACTTCTGAGGTGATGACATGAAGATCTTCACCACCCTCATCATCAGTGTCGTCGCGGTCGCGACGCTCGCGACGGTCGCCGTCGCCGAGCCGCTGGTCCTGCAGCTCGACAAGGGCCTGGTCTATGTCGACCTCGGCAGCCGCGACGGCGTCGGCGCCGGCACCGAGCTCGAGCTCGTGCGCGAGGTCGTCGCCACCGATCCGGTGAGCAAGACCGTCCTGCGCGACAAGTTCGCGCTCGGCACGCTCACCGTCGTGAAGGCGGGCGAGAAGGTGTGCCAGGCGCGCCCGTCCGAGGACCTCGCCGGTCGCGTGAAGGTCGGCGACGAGATCCGCCTGGCCTCGGAGCGGCGCAGCTTCGTCGACCCGTGGGCGATGCGTGTCGCGGACAGCAAGCGCACCCCCGACGCGCCGGCGCCGATCATCACGGGCCCGGGCGCCGATCGCGCCGCGGCCGCGCGCGCCGTCGAGGAAGCGCTCGCCGCGCGCACCGTGTGGGAGAAGACGCTCGGCAAGGCGCCGGTCGATCGCGCGCACGCGTGGCGCGCGTTCCTGACGGCGCGGCCGGGGACGCCGTACGCCGGCGCCATCCGCGCGGAGATCGCGAGCCTCGACGCGCAGCAGGAGACGCTCGATCGCGCCGCCGAGGCCGCGGCCGCACCCGAGCCCGTGCTCGATCGGCGGCGCGCGCTCGCCGAGGCGCTCGCGGTGTTGCGCAACGACCCGTCGCGCGGCCCGTTCTGGGTCGGTGCGCCGTCGCGCGTGGCGCACGGCCAGCCGATCGTGATGACCTTCGCGGTGCGCGAGCAGGTCGAGGGTGCGATGTGGCTCTACGTGCGCGGCGGCGCGGAGGCCGGCGATCAAGCCTTCCGCCGCGTCGAGCTGAAGCCCGACGGCGACGCGTACCTGCGCGCCACGATCCCGGCCGAGCTGGTCAAGGGCGATCGCGTCGACTGGTTCGTCGAGGTCGGCGAAGGGATGGCCGGCATGGGCAGCCGCGACGAGCCGCGCTCGATCGCGGTCGATCGCGACGTGGTGGAGCCGCCGCCGGCGCCGAATCGCACGACGATCGCGATGTCGGTCGACTACGTCGACTTCGACGGCAGCTTGCAGGGCGGCTACGACCAGTACTACCAGGCCGAGGCCGACTTCACGTATCGGTTCCTCCAGCCGGTGCACGCGGTGCGCATCGGGTTCGGCACGCTGTCTGGCAAAGGCGGCCCGAAGGACATCATCGACGCGGCGCCGGAGCAGCAACCGTGCCGCGACGTCGACGGCCGCTTCCACTGCCGCTCGGTGGACTACACGTACGTGTACACGGAGGTCGAGCTGCAGCCGAAGCCACACATCGCGCTCATGCTGCGCCCGATCGCGGGTCTGCTCACGACCGATCGCGACGCGGCGATGGGGTCGCCGGGACGGTGCCGCGACGCGGAGGATCTCGGCAACTGCGAGTTCGAGACCGGCTTCGGCTTCCGCGGCCGCGTGCGCTTCGGCGAGGAGCGCGGCACCAACCTGGAGGTCGGCCTCGGCTTCACGTCGCAGGTCGGCACGCTGTTCGAGGCCGCGTATCACTGGACGCCGGCGCCGGTGGTGCCGGTGAAGCTCGCCGTGCAGGTCACCGATCTGCCGGTCACCACGGACTTCGGCGTGCGCCTCGTCAGCGATGTCGGCTGGCGTGGCATGAGCTGGGTCTACCCGTCGGTGCGTCTGTCGTATCAGGCGCGCGACATCGACCACGCCGGCTTCTC
>DATLEB010000301.1:0-53006 GCA_035525615.1 Kofleriaceae bacterium
ATCTCCTCGGCCGCATCCGCAGCTTCTTCAAGCTGCCCTGAAAGTTGACAAAGTTGACAAAGTTTCCACCGTCCCCGAGTTACCGGCGAGGCGGCGCGCAGCCGCGCAGCGGGATGCTCGACATGTCGTGCATCCCCGGCGCCAGATCGAGATCGAGGACGCCGATGATCGCGTTCAGCGTCACCGCCGACGTGGCGATGTCGCCGTGGATGCCGCCGGCGATCGTGAGATCGATGCGCGGATCACCCTCGACGATCACGCGATCGTGCGGCGTGGCCTCGCCGATCGCCGCGTGGAACACCAGCGAGATGACCTCGCGGCCGCCGACGTAGACGTGCGCCTCCTGGTGCACGCCACGCACGTCACCGGCGGCGATGGCGCCCAGCCCGCACGTCATCGGCTGCTCCGCGATCACCGGCTCGATCGACTCCTCGTATTGCTCCCAGCCCAGGCCGAGGGTCTGCGAGATCATCGCCGCCGACTCGCGCAGCCCGACGTGGCGCACGGTGCCAGCGTCGGCGCGCGCCTGGAACTCGGCGGCCGAAAGCGTCGCGCCGATCTTGGCCTGGAACGGCAAGCGCCGC
This sequence comes from Kofleriaceae bacterium, assembly GCA_035525615.1. Classification (GTDB taxonomy): domain Bacteria; phylum Myxococcota_A; class Polyangia; order Haliangiales; family Haliangiaceae; genus UBA2376. Next base: position 585 of record DATLEB010000301.1, read on the forward strand.
ATGCCCGCGTCCTGGATGCGATGCACCTCGATGCGCCGCACCGCTCCGCACACCGTCGTGATGGCGATCGGCAGCGCGTCCATCACGAAGCCGGGATTCACGCCGGTGCCGAGCAGGTGCACGCCCTTGCCGAGCGCGAGCTGCGACAGCTCCCCGGCCAGCTCGACGTGGCTCTGCCACGGCCACGACAGCTCCTCGCACGTCGACACGACGCTGATGTGGCGCTGGAGCAGCGCGCGCAGGGTCGGCGCGCACCCCGGCAGGTCCGATACCGTCGCGACGATGGCGAGATCGACCGGCACGGTGATGTCGTCGAAGCGCGAGACCACGGTGATGTCGCCGGCGCCGGGGACGAGCTCGCCCAGCGCCCGTCCGTCGAATGCCGGATCCACGGCGGCCACGATGTCTCCGAGCCCGCGCGCCAGGAGGTCGGTGGCGATGCGCACGCCCAGCGGCCCGAGCCCCACGCACAGGAAGCGATAGCGACGTCCCATGCGCGCCAGGTTACCGGCGACGCGCGACGACGACCAGAAACCCGCCAAGATCACGCGCGATCGGCCGATCCGCGAGCAGATCCTCGGCGCGACGCACCAGATGACCGACCACCGGCAGGTCGTGGACCTTCGACACGGGCGTGACGATGCGAATCCCGCGCGACGTCACCCACTCGAGCTCGGGTGGGAGGTAGCGGGCGATCGCCTCCTTGGTGTCGTAGCGCGTGTAGACCGCCTCGTCGTTGGTCTGGTCCGACACCGCGGTCGGCGGCTTGAGCCACTTCACGAGGCGGCGCAGCGAGCGCGCGTTGTAGAACTCGGCGAGCACCCAGCCACCGGGGCGGACCACGCGCGCCATCTCGCGCATCGCGCCCTCGATGTCGGCGACGTGCGCCAGCACCTTGAACGAGTACGCCACGTCGACCGACGCGTCGCGCACGGGCAGGTTCGTCGCCGAGCCCTGCACGACGGCCAGCCCGCGCTCCGCCGCCTTCGCCAGCATCCCGCCGGAGAGGTCCACGCCCGTCGCGCTGCGCGCGAACGTCGACACGCGCCCGAGGATCAGCCCGGTTCCGCAGCCGACCTCGAGCACGTCCTTGTCGATGCCGTAACGCTCGACCAGCTGCACCTCGAGGTCGTCGAGCATGCGGTGGTAGCCCTTGCCGCGCTCCTTCTCGTACCAGCCGGCAAACTCGTCGTAGTAGCTACGGTTGTCGAGCGAAGCCATGGAGGCCTCGTCTAACACACGCCGGCACGTCGTGGCATCGGCTAGGCGATCCGTCGAGGCAACTGGCGGTCATCCCGCAAGGTTGCGCGCCCGCGGGGCTCGGAGGTGGCACCGCCGCTGCACTGGGGCAGCCCATGAAGCTCTCCCGAACCCTCTTCGTCCCTCTCGTCATCTCTCCGGCGTTGCTCGCCGCGTGCGCCGACACCGAGCTCGACCAGTCCGGCCCGGTGTACCTGCGAACCGCGCAAGGGGTCATCGAGGTGAAGCCGGAGCCGCTCGACGACGGCAACCTGCTCGTCATGGGCGACATCGTGCTGCGCCCGGACCAGCTGGAGAGCTTCCTGGTCGAGCCCGAGGACCTCGACGCCGAGGTTGCGCGCCTCGCCGACGACAGGCTGCGCGCCGCGGTCCGCGCCGCCGGCACGGGCAAGTGGAACGACGGCGTGATCCCGTGGGACATGGACGAAGCCGCGCTCACCGCCGTCGAGGAAGGCTGGATCCGCGACGCGATCGAGCACTGGGAAGCCGTGACGCCCTTCAACTTCGTCGAGCGCACCAACCAGGGCGACTACATCTGGTTCCGTGCCGGGACGCTCTGCGCCTCGTACGGCGTGGGCCGGCAGGGAGGCCGGCAGGACATCGAGGTGGCCGGCTGCGATCCCGGCATCGGCCAGAGCACGTTCGGCCGCGTGGCCCACGAGATCGCGCACGCGGTCGGCTTCTTCCACGAGCAGAGCCGCAGCGATCGCGACACGTACATCACCATCGACTGGGATCACATCCCGCCGCCGAGCGGCGGCGTGGACTGCGAGCACCAGTACAAGACGTTCATCCAGCAGGGCCGCGACGGCCAGAACGTCGGCCCGTACGACTTCGACTCGATCATGCACTACAGCCCGCAGCAGTGTAACGACGGCGTCGGGCCTGCCTTCACGCCGCGGGTGGCCAACGCCAATCCCGGCCAGCGCGTCGGCCTCTCCATGGGCGATCGCTACGCGGCCTACGCCCTCTTCCACGGCACCAAGCTGGTCTCGACCGGGCCGCAGGTCACGCTCTATCGCGACGCGAGCTACCAGGGCGTGAGCCAGTCGTTCCTGCCCGGCTTCTTCAACAGCGGCAACGCGGGCGACTTCCTCGCGACGATCGGCGAGGACCAGGCGACGTCGATGCGCGTGCCGCCCGGGCTCTCGGCCCGGCTGTGCATCGACGACGGCGAGCCCGATCTCGGCACCTGTTACACCTTCGTCGCCGACGTCGCGCAGCTCTCCACGGGCATCGACAACCGCACCTCGGCCGTGTCGGTCGAGCGCGCCGTGACCGTGTACAGCGGCCAGAACCTGACGGGCACGCGCCAGACCCTCCGCCGCGGCACCCACTACGCGAGCCAGGGCGACCTCGGAGGCGTCGGCGACAACCAGATCAGCTCGCTGCTCGTGCCGCCCGGGCTCGTCGCCGAGCTGTGCCGGGACGAGTCGACGCCCTGGCCGCAGGTGCCTCTCTGCGTGCAGGTCGAGGGGACCGTCAACTTCGTCGGCGATTTCATGAACGAGCAGACCTCGCTCGTGCGCGTGAAGGCGGCGGCGACGCTGTGGCAGGAGTCGCGCAACTGGGGCAACCGCAAGACGCTGACCGCCGGCACGTACCAGGACGGCGACTGGTCCGCGGTCACCGGCATCTCGTCGGTGTCGGCCGGCGACGGTCTCCAGGTTCGCATGTGCGATTTCTCCGACGGCACCGGCACGTGTCGCGTGTTCAAGGGCGACGTGCAGTACATCGGCCCCGAGCTGAACGACAAGGTCTCGTACGTGAAGGTCGAGGCCGCGCAGTAGCGCAGCCGCGGGGCGCGGGGCGGCGGGCGCACCGCGTGCTAGCTTGCGCCGCTCCGATGGCATCCGCGCGAGAGCTCGTCCGTCTGGCCGCCCGGGGGCCCGTGCTGGTGCACGGAGCCTCGGCGCCGTGGCTGGCGTTCGCGACGGCGAAGCTGGCGGCGGCGGAGTCGCGTGATGCCGGCGGCGCATCTCGCCCCGTGATCGTCGTGACGGCCGACGATGCCATCGCGGCGCGGCTGTCGGACGACATCGCGTTCTTCGCGCCCGGCGGCGTGACGCTGCCGGCGCCGGACAGCTCGCCGTACGCGGAGCTGGCCGCCGACCGCGTCATCGCGGCGGCGCGGCTGGGCGTGCTCTACCGGCTCGCGGCGGGAGATGCGCCGCCCATCATCGTCACGTCGATCGCGGCGATCCTGCGGCGCACGCTCGACCGCGAGGAGCTGCTCGCGCGGGCGCTCACCATCAAGCCGGGGCAGACGGTCGACCGCGAGGAGGTCGCCGCGAAGCTCGTCGCCGCCGGGTTCGCGCGCGTGCCCGTGGTCGAGGACGCGGGCACGTTCGCGGTGCGCGGCGCGGTCATCGACGTCGCCACGCCGCTACAGCCGTATCCGGTGCGCATCGAGCTCGACGGCGACGTCGTCGATTCGCTGCGCCTCTTCGACCCGAGCACGCAGCGGACGCTCCGCACCATCGACCGCGTCGATCTCCATCCGGTGCGCGACACCATCGTCACCGGCGACGTGGACTGGAAGACGGCGCTGCGCGAGGCCGCCGACGCCGTGAATCATCCGTCGCGCGCCACGCGCCAGCTCATCGAGCAGGTCGCGGCCGGCGACTTCGTCGGCATCGACGTGCTGATGCCGGCGTTCCACGCGCGCACCGCCGCGGTGTGGGACCTCGTGCCCGCCGCGACGCAGTGGGTGTGGTGGGATCCCGACGCCGTCCTCGCCTGCGCCGACGCCGAGCTGGCCAACGCCGCCGCGCGCCACGCCGATCGCATCGCGCATCGCCAGGTCTCGTTCCCGCCCGAGGCGCACTTCGTCGAGCGCGCTGCGTTGATCGAGCGGCTCACGCACGATCCGCGCCGCATCGTGCTGCCGACGCTCGAGCTCGCGGCCGACCCGCGCGGTGACGGCGCCGCGCCGCTGCGCGTCGTGCTCGACGATCTGCGTTCGCTGCGCGCCGACCTCGAGCGCATGCGCGTGCAGCACGACGACCACCTCGCGAAGCCGCTGGTGCAGGCCGTCAACAGCTGGCGCGCCGACGGCCTCACCGTCACGTTCGCCGCCGACAGCGCGCAGCGCCGCGATCGCATCGTCGGCCTGATGGAGCAGTACGGCCTCGAGGCCGAGGTCACGGTGGCACCCTTCACGTCGAGCTTCGTCAGCCGCGCCGACGGCGTCGCGCTGGTGTCGACCACCGACGTGCTCGGCGCGCGCAAGACGGGGCCCCGCCGCTCGGCCTCGAAGAAGGCCAGGGACGCGCTCCTCGGCGGCGTCGGCGACTTCTCGCAGCTCGTCCCCGGCGACTTCCTCGTCCACCAGCTCCACGGCGTCGGGCGCTATCGCGGGCTCGTGAAGCTCCCCGGCACCGGGCCGATCGACTTTCTCCACCTCGAGTACGACGGCGGGATGCTGTACCTGCCGGTGTACCGGCTGGGCGAGGTGCAGCGCTACGTCGGCGCCGAGGGCCACGCTCCGCGCATCGACAAGCTCGGCGGCGTCACGTGGGAGAAGGCGCGCGCCAAGGTCTCGCGCCAGGTCGCGGCGCTCGCCGAGGAGCTGCTCCAGCTCTACGCGCAGCGCGCCACCCTGCCCGGCCACCGCTTCCCGCCCGCCGACGACTTCTACCGCGAGTTCGAGGCGGCGTTCCCGTTCGAGGAGACGCCCGACCAGGCCGCCGCGATCGACGCCGTGCTCGGCGACATGGAGAGCGCGAAGTCGATGGATCGCCTGGTCTGCGGCGACGTCGGCTACGGCAAGACCGAGGTCGCGCTGCGCGCCGTGTTCAAGGCCGCGCTCGCCGGCAAGCAGGCCGTGTTGCTCGCGCCGACCACGCTCCTCGTCGAGCAGCACGCGCGCACCATGACCGAGCGCTTCGCGTCGTGGCCCGTGAAGGTCGGCAAGCTCTCGCGCTTCCAGAACAAGACCGAGCAGCTCGCCACGGTGCGCGCGCTCGCCGACGGCAAGCTCGACGTCGTCGTCGGCACGCATCGCGTGCTGTCGCCCGACGTGCGCTGGAAGGACCTCGGCCTCGTCGTCATCGACGAGGAGCAGCGCTTCGGCGTCACGCACAAGGAGCGCCTGAAGAAGCTGCGCACGCAGGTCGACGTGCTCACGCTCACGGCCACGCCCATCCCGCGCACGCTGCACCTCGCGATGGCCGGCCTGCGCGATCTCTCGATCATCGCGACGCCGCCCGCCGACCGCCGCTCGGTGCGCACCTTCGTCGCCACCGTCGACGAGGCGCTCATCAAGAGCGCGCTCGAGCAGGAGCTGGCGCGCGGCGGGCAGGTCTACTTCGTCACGCGCACGATCGGCGAGGAGCGGAAGCGCGGCGGCGGTCCCACGAGCATGAACGAGGCCAGCATCTACGACTGGGCCGAGCTCGTGCGTCGCCTCGTACCCGCCGCGCGCGTCGGCGTCGCACACGGCGCGCTCGCCGCCGAGAAGCTCGAGGACGTCATGGTGCAGTTCGTGAAGGGCGAGCTCGACGTCCTCGTCGCCACCACGATCGTCGAGAGCGGCCTCGACATCCCGCGCGCCAACACCATGTTCGTCGCGCGCGCCGACACCTTCGGCCGGTCGCAGCTCTACCAGCTGCGTGGTCGCGTCGGCCGCTCGCGCGAGCGCGCGTACTGCTACCTGCTCGTGCCCGCGCCCGACCAGCTCACCGAGGAGGCGCGCCGCCGCCTCGAGGCGCTGCAGCGCTTCACCGAGCTCGGCGCCGGGTTCCAGATCGCGTCGGCCGACCTCGAGATCCGCGGCGGCGGCGAGCTCCTCGGTGCGCGCCAGTCGGGCTCGATCGCGTCGGTCGGCTTCGACCAGTACACCAAGATGCTCGAGGCCGCGGTGGCCGAGCTGCGCGGCCAGCCCATTCACCAGCTCATCGACCCCGAGCTCACGATCGAGGTGCCCGGCTTCATCCCCGACGACTACGTGCCCGACACCGGCCAGCGCCTCGAGCTGTACAAGCGGCTCTCGTCGATCGAGGACGAGGACGAGGTCCGCGAGGTGCTCGACGAGATCCAGGACCGCTACGGGCCGCTCCCCGGCGAGGTCCTGCTCCTCGCCGACCTCATGGTCGTGAAGGCGCTGGCGCGTCGCATCGATGCCATCTCCGTCGAGCTGACGCGCTCACGGCTGGCCATCGGCCTGGCCGCGACCACGCCCGTCGACGTGACGAAGGTGCCCGGCCCGTGGAAGCTCGAGCGTGACGGACGTCTCCACGTGCCCATCGGCGCGACGGAGACCGCCCCGGCGGAGGCCGCCAGACGACGCTTGCAGTCGCTCATCGAGCGTGCTACCTGAATCGCCAAAAGCTCAATCCGGGAAGGTAGTTATGCGCATCACTTCACTGCTGATTGCCGCGCTTGCACTGGCGAGCGCAACTGCCTGCCAGGAGAACGCCAAGAAGAAGCAGAAGCCCGGCCCGACCGACCCGGCCGCTCCCAGGGCGCAGCCCGGTCAGTCGCCGGCGGATCTGTCCACGCCTCTGGCCAAGGTCGACGACGTCGTCATCACCGTCGGCGAGCTGCAGGAGCGGCTCAACCGCCAGTCGCCGTACATCCGCGCGCGCTACACGTCGCTCGAGCAGAAGAAGGAATTCCTCGACAGCCTGATCCGCTTCGAGGTGCTGGCGAAGGAGGCCGAGCGCCGCGGCTTCGACAAGGATCCGGAAGTCATCCGCACGATGAAGCAGGTGATGATCCAGAAGCTGATGAAGGACGAGTTCGAGGTGCGTGTGACGCCCGACTCGATCGCCGAGACCGAGATCACCGCCTACTACGAGAGCCACCTCTCCGAGTTCGTGAAGCCCGAGGAGGTGCGCGCGTCGGCGATCGTGGTGCGCTCGAAGGCGCAGGCCGAGCGCGTCGCCGCCGAGGCGGCCGGTGATGCCGGCAAGACCAACAAGGGCTTCCGTGACATGGTCGCGAAGTACACCAGCCACGAGGAGACCAAGCTCCGCGGCGGCGACCTGCGCTACATGACGCTCGAGTCGAAGGACTGGCCCAGGCCCGTGGTGCAGGCCACGTTCGCGCTGGTCAACACCGGCGACGTGTCGGGCGTGGTCGACGCCGGCGACGGCACGTTCTGGGTGCTCAAGCAGACCGGGCGGCGCAAGGCGATGACGCGCACGCTGGCCGATGCCACGCAGCAGATCCGTAACAAGCTCTATCGCGAGAAGCGCGTCGACGCGCAGAAGCAGTTCATCGACGGGTTGCGGGGCAAGGCCAAGATCTCGATCGACGAGAGCAGCCTGTCGAAGGTGAAGATCGACACGTCGACGCAGGGCGGCGACCCGCACGGCGAGTCGGCGCCCCTGCCCGACCTCACGCAGCCGCCGGCCGAGCGGCCCTCGGGTGGCGTCCAGATGCCCGTTCCGCCTCCGGTTGCGCCGCCCGCCCCGGCGCCGGCAACCAAATAGCCCGCTCGATGGTCCAACCGAAGGTACCGATGCGCCCTCGTCTTCTGCTCGTCCTCGTCACCATCGTCGCGATGGCAAGCGCCGCCGTGGCGCAACCCACGGCTCCCGGCAAGGCCAAGAAGCCGCGCCGCGTGTACGTCGTCGACCGCGTGGTCGCGGTGGTCAACGACTCGGTGATCCTCGACACCGAGCTCACGGTGCGCATGGCGCCCTACGAGGCCGACGTCGAGGGCATCGAGAATCCCAAGGAGCGCGCGCGCCGGCTCGAGAAGCTGCGCGGTCAGGTGCTCGACGAGCTGGTCAACGAGGAGCTGATCTTCCAGGCCGCGGCCGACGCGAAGATCGAGGTGACGGCCAAGGAGATCGACGCCGCCATCACCGACATCCGCACCAACAACAAGCTCGACGAGCAGCAGTTCCAGCAGGCGCTCGTGGCGCAGGGCTACAACATCACCGCCTACCGCGCCGACATCCAGCGCCAGCTCACGCGCGTGAAGGCGATGAATCAGCTGGTCGCGCCCAAGGTGAACGTCACCGATGACGAGGTGCGCGCCCGTTACGACCAGATGGTGCGTCGCTCGGAGGCCGTGAGCGCGGTGCGCCTTTCGCACATCCTCTTCGCGCTCCCGCAGCGCCCGAGCGAGCAGGAGGTCTCTGCGGCCAAGGCCAAGGCGGCCGCCACGATCGAGCGCGTGAAGGGCGGCGAGGACTTCGCCGAGGTCGCGAAGCAGGTGAGCGAGGACGAGGCCTCGAAGGGGGGCGGCGGCGAGCTGGGCTGGATCGAGCGCGGTTCGCTCGACCCGCAGTGGGAGAGCGTCGTGTTCGCGATGGACAAGGGCGAGGTGCGCGGCCCCGTGAGCGGTCCGACCGGCCTTCACGTCTTCTTCGTGAGCGAGATCAAGCGCAACGACATGAAGAGCTTCGAGGACCTGAAGGAGCAGCTCCGCGGGGAGCTGCGCCGGCGTGAGATGGACAAGCAGACGCAGACCTGGATCGAGGACCTTCGCAAGAAGGCGTTCATAGACGTCAAGCTCTGAAGCTCGACGCGGCGACGTCAAGCTCTGAAGCCCGACGCGGCGACGTCCCGATCGGGGCTCGGCCTACCTGAAATTGCGGGTCTGTTGGCGCTGGTCTCGGCGCGGCCACGACTTACAATCGGAGAGGCCATGGCCGACAACCGCCGATCTTCCACGCGACATGATGTGGACCTCGCATGCACCTTCGGTGCAAGCGCGAGCGAGCTGGGCGAGACGCGGATCTCGAACCTGTCGGTCGGCGGCGCCATGGTGAGGCACCCGCGCTTGCCGATGGGCAACCGCGTCCACATCAACTTCCGCGTGCCCAACCACGAGACGGCGATCAACATCGGCGCGGTCGTGCGCTGGTCGACCGACGATAGCGTCGGCGTCCAGTTCGACGGCCTGCGCCCCAAGGACGTATGGGCGCTCTCCAAGTATCTCGAGTCGCTGCAGCGGTAGCGCTCGTCGCGCTCGCGGCGTCGTCGGGAACAGGCGCGGCCTGGGCCGACGAGGCGGTGGCGATCATCGAAGCGCGCCCCGACGCGACCGATCGCGACACGTCGCGCGCCGCCTTCGCGGCGAAGCTGGGCGAGGTGAACGGCGTGAGCGTCGTCTCCGACGAACGCGCGGCCGCGCTGGCCGGGAACGCGGCCGATGCCGACGACACGCTGGCCGCGTCGGCGCTGGCCGAGGCGCGCGACGGTTTCGGTGCGCTCGACTGCGGACGCGCGCGTCCGGCGGCCGAGGACGCGGTGCGCTTGCTCGCGGGGCGCGCGGCGGGCGGCCTCGACGAGGCCGTGCGGCTGCGCGCGGCGTGGACCTACGTCTTGCTGTGCGCCGACCGCGACGGCGACGGGCCCATGGCGCGCGCGGCGGCCGACCGGTTGCGCGGGCTCGGTGGCAGCCCGGCCGTCCCCGGCGACGTGTGGGTGAAGTATCCCGAGATCGACGCGGCGACCGACCGGGACATCGTCGAGCTGAAGGTGACGGCGCCGGTGGGCGCGGCGGTCACGGTCGATCACGTGGCCGTCGGCATCGCGCCCGTGACGACGTTCGTCGCGGCCGGCAAGCACGTGGTCGCGGTGGCGTCGGGGACGACGCGCGGCGCGGCGTTCGTGACCGCGCACGGCAAGCCGCTCTCGTTCGAGGTGACGGCCGCCGATCGGGCGTCGCCGTGGCGCGCCGTCGCCGGCCAGGTCGCGGCGTGGCAGGGCGCGGCCCCGCCGTCGGTGGTCGAGGTGACCGAGCTGATGACGCAGGTGAAGGTGCGCTTCGCGGTGGTGCTGGGCGAGCGGAACACGGCCGCGCTGTGGGTGCGCGCGCCCGACGAGAGCGCGGCCAAGCTGGTCATCGACGGCGTGATGAAGGAGCCGCTCGAGCTCGGCGCCGGCGTGATGGCGCGCGTCGAGGCGTGGTCGGGCGGAAGCCTCGATCCCGACAAGCCGCTGACCGCCACCGACGAGTTGGTGCGCGAGGTGTCCCGCCCCCAGAACGACACCCGGTGGTGGGTGTACGCCGTGATCGGCGGTGCGCTTGCCGCAGGTGCGGTCACGATCTATGCGATCGAGGCCGGCGAAGACCGGCAGGTCATCGACCTCGACTTCTGAGCCCCTTCGTGACGTCCATGCAGTTCCCGAAGCTCATCCGACTCTGGCTCGCCGCGCTGGCGCTCGTCGTCGTGACGAGCGCGACCGCGTGGGCGACCGAGCTGCCGGTCGTCGTCGATCGCGGCGCCATCGTGGTGCGCGCGGCCGCCGGCCTCGAGAGCGAGGCGACCGTGCTGGCCGATCGCGCGGCGAGCACGTTGCCCGCGATCGCCGAGGATCTGCCCGACCTGCCGCGGCCGCGGAAGATCGAGATCCGGCTGGTCCGCGACACCGAGGAGCTGACGTCGGTGTCGCCGCCCGGCCACGGCGCGCCGCGCTGGGCCGCCGGCGTCGCCTTTCCCGACGAGGGCGTGCTCGCGCTCGCGATGCGGCGCGGCGCGCAGCTACACGATACGGGCAAGACGCTCGATCACGAGCTCGCGCACCTCCTGCTCGGCGCGGCCGTGCGGAACGCGCCGCGCTGGCTGCACGAAGGCTTCGCGTGGCAGCACGCGCAGGACCTCGGGCTCGATCGCGTCGAGACGCTTGCCGGCATGGCGTGGTTCGGCAACATCGCGCCGCTCGAGGCGCTCGAGTCGGGCTTTCCCGCCGAGGAGGCGCCGGCGTCGCGCGCGTACGCGCAGAGCTACGACTTCGTCGGCTTCCTGGCGCACCGCGGCCGCTGGGCCGACGCCGACGACGATGGCGACCGCTGGCCCTTCCGCTACTTCCTGCGCGCGATGGCGCAGGGCAAGGACGTCGACGCCGCCGCGCGCGAGGCGTACGGCGTCGGCATCGAGGACCTGTACGACGAGTGGCGCGCCGACCTGGTGCGGAGATACCTGCTGGTTCCCGCCGGCGTCTTCGCGAGCGGCCTGTGGCTCATCGCCGCGGTGCTGCTCGTGCTCGCGTGGCGGCGCCGGCGGCGGATGGCGAAGGTGCGCCTCGCGCAGATGGCGGCGGAGGAAGCCGCGCGCAGCCGTATGTTCGAGACCGACGAGCAGCCCGACGCTCCGCCCGAGGACGACGATCCGCTGCGCGATCCGCCGCCCCCGCGCTGGATGAACTAGCGCTTCGCGCAGCGGCCGGCCGCCGCCGCCAATCGCGGTCGAGCTACGCCGGGTGCACGAACACGAAGTCGGTGGGCGGCTCGAAGCGGTAGCCGTCTTCCGTCACGCGGATGATCTCGGCGCCGTCCTCGCCGAGCAGACGGCGGATGCGCATGATGTTCGTGAACAGCGCCGCGTCGTGGCGAAGCGGGTGATACGCGACGTTCCACACCGTCTGGACGATCTCTTCCTTCGAGAACGTGCGGTGCGGCGCGGCCGCGAACAGGAACAACAGCTTCTTCAGCAGGCTGCGACGGCGCAGATCCGCCAGCTCGGTGCCCTTGCGCCAGATGGTCTCGCGCACGGCGTCGACGGCCAGCGTCCGCGCCGCCAACCGCAGCACCTCGGGGTCCGCGTCCGCGACCTCGCTGATCGAGCCGGTCGCATCGACGACGCGGAAGGGCCGCACCGCCGTCAACCCGAGATCCGTCAGCAGGCGGCCCGCGGCCTCGATCGCGGCCTGCGACATCGCAGCGGCGGCGCCGCTGCCGCCGACCGCGTACGGATCACCGCCGGTGATGGCGTCGAGCGCGGCGGTCGCAGCCAAACGCTCGACCGGCAGGCCGGCGTGCTGCGCCAGCTCGGCGGCGTCGCGCGCATACGTGGCCGCCGCGGCGAGATCGCCGTCATCCCTCGCCAGCGACGCGAGCGCGAGGAGCGCGTGTGCACGCGGACGGATCAGACCAGCGGTGGCGGCTTCGCGTGCGGCGCGACTCGCCTGTGCGCGCGCACCGGCGCGATCGCCCTTGGCGAGCTCGAGGCGGCAGCCGATGACGAGCGCCTCGGCGAGATCCGCGGCGCGCCCCGAACGCTCGGCGGCGGCGGCGACGCGACGTGCCGCGGAGAGCGCGCGACCGATGTCGCCGGCGGCGGTGGCGACGCGTGCCTCGGCGAGGTCGCGCTCGAGCTCGCTCTGAAGCTCGTCGGAGCCTGCGCCGCGCGCCGCGTCGACGGTACCGGCGCGCTGGCCGGAGGCGGCGCGCACCTCGGCGGCGAGCTGCGTCGCGCGGCACGCGTGGACCGCAGGGAGCGCCGGCGATTCGACGAGACGCTCGAGGGCCTCGCGCGCGCGCTCGAGGCGCATCTCGCCGAGGTCGACGGCGGCGAGCACGACCGCGGCGCGATCGGCGAGCGCCTGGAAGCCGAGACGCGTGGCCTGCGCCCGGCCGGCGGTGGCGAGCTCCGCCGCGCGCGCCAGATCGCCGCGACGGATCTCCACCTCGGCCAGCGAGATCTCCGCGCACAGCGCACCCAGCTCGTCGCCACGGCCGCGCCGGGCCGAGACGGTTCCGCCCAGGCGGCGCACCGCGGCCTCGCAGTCGCCGCGCACCAGATCGAGGGCGGCGCGGCTCTCGTTGACCTGCTCGACCACGGGCACGGCATCGAGGCCGCGCGTCCGCGCCAGCGCCTCGTCGAGCGTGGTGCGCGCCTCGCCGAGGCGGCCCTCGCGCGCCAGCCCGCACGCGCGGCGTGCCTCGATGACCGCCGACAGCTCCTCGCTGCCGGCGTCGCTGGACGCGAGCGCACCGACCGCGCGGGTGAGCGCCGCGCGCACCGCGGTGGGATGACCTTCGTGGTCGTCGATCGCGGCCAGCGCGATGAGGAGATGCGCGCGACCTTCGGCCGACGTCGGACCGCCGCCGGCCGCGCCGCCGTTGGCGAGGCCCTGCTCGACGCGCAGGCGCGCGTCGCCGGGACGTCCGCGCAGCAGATCGATCTCGGCGTGAAGCGCCGCCCCCCGCGCCGCGAACGGCGCAAACTCCTTCTGGCCCTCGGGGCCCGCGCGCGAGATGAGCGCGAGGCGGCGAACCGCACCGTCGACGTCGCCCGACGCGAGCGCCAGCTCCGCGGCGAGGATGGGCGACACACCCACGGCGCCGGCGGCGAGCCGCTCGGAGGCCTCGGCGACACGACCGGCGCGCGCCGCGAGCTCGACCTGCATCACGCCCAGCTCGGGCGCGGCGTCGGGGCCGATCGCGGCGATGAGCGTCTCGACCTCGCCACCCGCGCCGCGCCGCGCGAGCACGTCGGCTCGCTCGACGAGGAGTCGGACCGCGTTGGCGACCTGACCGGCGGCCAGGTGGTGGAGCACGGCCTCGCGCAGGCGATCGACCACGTCGAGCGCGGCCAGCGCGCCGTCGTCGCGCGCGCCCGGCGCCATCATCGTCGCGGCCGCGCGCTCGAGGGGGAGACGCACGTCGAGCGAGAGCTCCGACATCACGAGCTCCTGCACGAGATCGTGCACGCGCAGGCGGCCGGCGTCGTCGCCGTCGACGAGCTGGCGCGCGACCAGCGCCTCGACCGCGACCTCGAGATCGACCTCGGGCGCGAGCGCGGCCACCGCGGCCGGCAACACCGGCAGGCGCAGGATGGTGAGCACCTCGAGCGCGCGGCGCGCCGGCGCCGGCAGCGTCGCCACGTTCCACGCGTCCTCGCCGAAGCGCGCGCGCGCGTACTCGCGGCGCAGGAGCAGCGGGAGCCCGCGCGTGCGCATGAGCGCCGGCCCGATGTCGCCGGTCGGTCCATACGCGGCGGCGAGCGCCTGCCAGAGCGCGTCGGCGGCGGTGTCGTCGAGGCCGCCGAGCTCGAGCTCGTTGCGATCGAGATCCGCGGGCAGGAGCAGCGCCTCGCGCCCGATGGCGATGACGCGGCCGAGCGCGCCCGGCAACGGGGCGAGCGCCGCGACCACGCGCGCCGCCTCGTCGGGCGCCAGGTGGTGGAGATCGTCGACGACCAGGAGCTGCGACTCCTGCGCCAGCGCCTCGGCGAGCCCGCCGGGCGGACAGCGCAGCCGGCGCTCGGCGCGGCTCTTCACCGATCCGCCGCGCTCACCCGGGAAGCAGCGGACGTGCGTGGTCGGAACCTCGAGCGCCTGCGCGAGCTGTTCGACGAGCGACGTCTTGCCGGCCCCGATCGGTCCATAGAGGACGACGAGCGGCGCGCCGGCGAGGTGCTCGCGCAGCTCGGCCAGCTCGCGGTCGCGTCCCACGAAGGACAGCGGCGCTGAGACGCGCCGCGGCGGCGGCTGGCTGGTGGCGCGACGGCGGCTCATGAGAGGCACGACGCAGAGGCACTACGCAAGTGCCATGCCGCGGTCGCGGAATTGTGCTCGAAGCGCAGATGCCGATGGTATCAGGAGTTTTTTTTCAGCTACAGCGGCCAGCTGAGACGGGCGCGCATCGATCGGGGGCCAGGCTGGGGTGTTTCGCCACGGGGGGTTAGCTAGGGTCAGCGTGAGATCTCGGCCAGTTTCGCCCGGGTAGCGTCCAGCGAGGAGACGTCCTCCACCCCCTGCCGGAGGAACGCCTCGATCGCCGGCTGGCGGGCCACGGCCTCGTCGAGGGCGCGGTCGCCGCCGGCCTTGTAGGCCCCGATCACGATCAGATCGCGCTGCTCCTCGTAGCGTCCGAGCCAGCGGCGGACGCGGACCGCGGCGTCGCGCTGGGCCTGCGGCGCGAGGCGATCGAAGAGGCGCGACACCGACGCCAGGATGTCGACGGGCGGGAAGTGGCCACGCGCCGCGAGGCGGCGGTCGAGCACGATGTGGCCGTCGACGATGCCGCGCAGCTCGTCGGCGACGGGCTCGTCCATGTCGTCGCCGGCCACGAGGACGGCGTAGACGGCGGTGATCGAGCCGGCGGGCGCGGCGGCGGTGCCGGTGCGTTCGACCAGGCGCGGCAGGAGCGCGAACACGCTGGGCGGATAGCCGTGGCGGGCCGGCGGCTCGCCGGCGGACAGGCCGACCTCGCGCTGGGCGCGCGCCACGCGCGTGATCGAGTCGACGATGAGGAGCACCCGCTTGCCGGCGTCGCGAAACGACTCGGCGACGGCGGTGGCGGTGGCGGCGGCGCGCACGCGCACCAGGCTCGGCGCGTCGCTGGTGGCGCAGACCACGACGGTGCGGGCGCGGGCCGGGCCGAGGGCCGCCAGCCAGTCGCCGAGCTCGCGGCCGCGCTCGCCGACGAGGCCGAGCACGATCACGTCGGCGTCGGCGGTGCGCGCGAGCTGCGAGAGCAGGGTCGACTTGCCGACGCCGGCGGCGGCGAAGACGCCGACGCGCTGGCCCTCGCCGAGAGTGAGGAAGCCGTCGATCGAGCGGACGCCGGTGACGAGGGCGCGCGCGATGGGCGGGCGCGTCGCCGGTGACGGCGCGGCGCGCTCGACCGGCCAGAGCGGCGCGGCGATGGGACCGGCGTCGTCGATGGGCTGCCCCAGCCCGTCGAGGACGCGGCCGAGCGCCGCGGGCCCGCACGGGAACGAGAGCGGCGCGCCGGTGGCGGTGACGGCGGCGCCGGGTGCGATGCCGTGCAGCTCGCCCAGCGGGAGGAGCACGACCTCGTCGTCGCGGAAGCCCACGACCTCGGCGAGGAGGTCGGCCGCGGCGCCACGCGTGATGCGCACGATCTCGCCGACGGTGACACCGGCGCAGCGCGCGCGGCAGAGGAGCCCGATCACGGCGGTGACGACCCCGTCGCCCGCGGGCAGACCGGCGGCGGCGCGGACGCGGTCGGCCTCGGCGCGGGCCGCGGTGGCGCGATCGCGTTCGCGCTCGGCGATGGCCCGTGCGCTGGCGGCCTCGGCGCGAGCCGCCGAAGCGTCGGCGGTCGCGGCGTCACGGATCGTGCGCGCCTCTTCCTCGGCGTCGAACACGCGTCCGTCGATGACTCGCCCGGTCATGAGCTCTTCTCGGAGACGACGCTAGCACGGGCGATCGCCTGCCCGAGCTCGACATCGTCGACTCCGTCGGGCGGGTGCGCGCCGCGCAGCTCGACGCGGGCGAGCATGCCGACCGGGCGCGCCAGCCGCTGCGCCAGCTGCAGGGCGAGATCGGGGACGCGCACGACCCGCGGCGCGAGCGCGCGCAACCCGGCGCGCGCCGGTCCCGTGGTCTCGTTCATGCGCAGATCGTGGATGCGCGCGGCGGCGCTGGTGCGCCGGCCGAGGCGCTTCTCGGCGACGTCACCGAGCGACGCGATCGCGGCGACCTCGGCGACGAGCTCCTTGCCCCACGGCAGGCGCATGGCGAGATCGGCGAGCTCGCGGCGCGCCGCGCCCACGAGCGCGTACGCGAGCTGGCGCCGCCCGAGCAGCATGATGGCGCGCGCCAGCACCTCGGGATCGAGCACGACGAGCGCATGCACGCCACGCGCGGGCGCCGCGGGATCGGGCATCGGCGTGAGCGAGCCCAGGAACGCACGCGCGAGATGACGCTCGACGCGACCGTCGCCGGCACCGAGGACCGCGGCGCGCACCGCCGGACCCTCGCCGGTGAGCAGCTCGTCGAGCCACGTGCGGTGTACGCCGAGCCAGTTCGCGGGGCGAGGCGCGGCGAGCTCGCGGCGCACGCGCGCCACGAGCGCCTCGTCGACGTGCATCGCCGCGAGCATCGCGCGCGCGGCCACACCGTCGAGACCCGCGATGCGGGCGAGCGCGGCGTCACCGGCGGCGGCGTCGCCCGGCCGGTAGGCGGCGATGGCCAGCGCGCGCGCGACGTGGCTGCTCACCGCGTCGATTCTACGGCGCGCCGGCGCCAGGAGCTCTCGTGAAGCGCAGAAGCAGCCAGACCCCGGGCCCCACCCGTGGCCCCGCACACCCAGAGTGATTGTCGAGCGCTCGCTGATCGCTCGCTACGGTGCGCCGGTGCCGGTCTCGGCGCGACGGCGGCGCCGCGTCGGGCGGAGCTTGTAGCGCAGGAGCTTGCCGCCCGGTCCGCGCGGCAGCGCCTCGATGAACTCGAACCAGCGCGGGTACTTGTACGGCGACAGCGTCTGCTTCACGAACTCGCGCAGCTCGGCCTCGAGCGCGGCGCCCGACGTGTGCCCGACGTTGACGACCACGAACGCGAGCGGCTTGATGAGGCCGTCCTCGTCGTCGGCGCCGATGACCGCGGCCTCCCACACCGCCTCGTGCGCGGTGAGCGCGCGCTCGAGCTCGCTCGGCGACACCCACTTGCCGCCCACCTTGAAGAGATCGTCGGCGCGTCCGCAGTGGTGATAGACGCCGCGCTCGTCGACGAGGAAGCGGTCGCGCGTGGTGAGCCAGCCGTCCGGGGCGATGGCGCCCGTGTCGCTGCCGTCGGCGCCGCCCCAGTAGCCCAGGCACATCGACGGCGAGCGCAGCTGCAGGGTCCCGATCTCGTCGGTGCCCACCTGCGTCCCGTCGTCGTCGACGACGCGCGCCTCGACCGACGGCAGGGTCGTGCCGCACGCGCCCGGTCGCTCGTCGTCGGACGCCGGGCCGGCGATCGCGATCTGCATGACCTCGGTGATGCCGAAGCCGACGACGACGTCGACGCCGAGCACCGCCTTGATGCGCGGGATGAGCTTGTCGGGCATGCCCTCGCCGCCGGCGATGGCGCCGCGCACGCGCGTGAGCGGCGACGTACCTTTCGCGGCCGCGACGTCGCGCGCCAGCTGCCCGTACACCGACGGCGTCGAGAGAAAGAAGTCGGGCTGGAAGCGCTCGATCGCGGCGAGCAGCGCCTTCGACGACGGCTGCTCGGGGAGCAGCAGCGACTCGGTGCCGGCGAGGAGCGGGAACACCAGGCCGGCGCCGAGGCCGAACGCCGTCGAGAGGCGCGTGACCGTGAAGATCTTGTCGCCGGCGCCGAGGCCGAGGAACCCGGCGAACGATGCGTGCGCGGCGACCACCGAGGCGTGGCTGTGCCGTACGCCGCGCAGATCGTCGCCGAAGCCCGCCGAGTAGAGGAGGACACACTCGGCGCTGGCGTCGACCGGCGCGGCCATCGCCGGCGTGGCGGTGCGCGTGATGGCGCCGAAGTCGCGCTCGCCCGCGGCGCGCGGTGCGAGGCACACGATCTCGCGCAGGCGCGGCAGCTCGCCGCGCACCTGATCGAGCGCCGGCTCGAGCTCGCCGTCGACGATCGCCATCACCGCGTGCGCGTGCGCGAGGTAATCGCGCAGCTCGTCGGCGCGCGCCAGCTCCGAGAGCGGCACGGCGACGGCGCCGCAGTGGATGACGCCGAGGATCGCGGCCGCGGCCTCGAGCGTGTCGCGCATGAGGATGGCGACGCGCTCGCCCGGCTTGACGCCGAGCCCGCCGATCGCACCGCCGATGCGCGCCACCTTGTCGGCGAGGTCGCGGTACGTCCACGCGCGGTCACCCTCGCGCAGCGCGACGGAATCGAGGCGCCCCCCGGTCAAGGCCGGCGCCAGCACACGTACTGCCAGGTTGTCCTGGCGATCTGCCATGGCTGACATGGTAGCCGGCGGGGCGGGAGCGCAGCAATATCACGGCATGCGCATCGTCGCCGGCAGCTTCGGGGGACGCGTCCTCTCCGCGCCTCCCGGCGCGGCCACCCGCCCCACGTCAGAGAAGGTGCGCGAGGCGCTGTTCAACATCCTCGGGCCGCCGCCCGACGACACCCACGTCCTCGATCTGTTCGCCGGCTCGGGGGCGCTCGGCTTCGAGGCGCTGTCGCGGGGCGCGGCGTCCGTCACGTTCGTCGAGCGCGCGCGGCCGGCGCTCGCGGCCTTGCGGGGCAACATCGGGCTGCTCGGGGTCGCCACGCAGGCGAGCTTCGTGCCGGTCGAGGTCGCCCGGTTCCTCCAGCTCGCCGCGGCGGGGGCCGGACCGGCGTGGCGCTGGGTGTTCCTCGATCCACCGTACGCCGCCGGCGTGGTGTCCGATTCGCTCGCGGCGTTGCCCCGAGCCCGGCTCACGGACGACGCCGTCGTGATCGTCGAGCACGCACATCGCGCACCGTCCCCCGATCGAGCAGGTTTCCTGCTACGAACGGACCTGCGTCGCTACGGCGACACCGAGCTGTCATTCTATCGTGCCCAGCGAGCCAGTGATGCCAGTCATCCATGATCCTTCGAAGCACGTCGTCGCGGTGTACCCCGGGACGTTCGATCCGATCACCAACGGGCACCTCGACATCCTCGAGCGCGCGCTCAACTTGTTCGATCACATCGTGGTCACGCTGGCGGTGAACCCGCGCAAGCAGCCGCTCTTCACCGTCGACGAGCGGGTGGGGTTCATCCGCGACGCTCTGCCCCAGCACGCGGCGCGGCTCTCGTTCGCGTCGTTCAGCGGGCTGCTCGTCGAGTTCTGCCGCGAGCAGAAGGCGTCGGCGATCGTGCGCGGCCTGCGCGCGCTCGCCGACTTCGAGTACGAGTTCCAGTTCTCGCACATGAATCGCCGGCTCGCGCCGGAGATCGAGTCCGTGTTCTTCATGACCGACGAGCGCAATCACTACGTCAGCTCGTCGCTGGTCAAGGAGGTCGCCAGCCTCGGTGGCGACGTCACCGGCCTCGTACCGCCACCGGTGGTGGCGGCGCTGGCCAAGAAGTACGGGAGATAGATCGCCATGTCCCAGTCATCTCAGCCCCCGGCCCCCAACGTGAAGACCGCGTCGCGCCTCGACGCCATCAAGCCCTCGATCACCCTGGCGGTCACCGCCAAGGCCGCGCGCCTGAAAGCGCAGGGCGTCGACGTGATCAGCTTCGGCGCCGGCGAGCCCGACTTCGACACGCCCGAGCACATCAAGCAGGCCGCGCGCGACGCGCTCGGCAAGGGCGCCGTCGCCAAGTACACCGAGGTCGGTGGCACCGCGCAGCTGCGCGCGGCCGTCGCGGCCGAGCTCGGACGCGTGCACGGGACGGACATCTCCGCCGAGAACGTGCTCGTCTCGTGCGGCGCGAAGCACTCGCTCTACAACCTGTTCATCGCGCTGCTCGATCCGGGCGACGAGGTGATCATCCCGGCGCCGTACTGGGTGAGCTACCCCGACATGGTGATGATGGCCGGCGGCACGCCGGTGATCGTCCCCACGTCGCCCGACGACGACTTCACCATGCGCGCCGACGCCCTGCGCGCGCATGTCACGCCGCGCACGCGCGCGATCGTGCTCAACACGCCGTCGAACCCGACCGGCGCGGTCTACACCAAGGCGCAGATCGAGGCGCTGGCCGAGGTCGTCCTCGAGAAGAACCTGCTCGTCGTGAGCGACGACATCTATCGCTCGCTGGTCTACGCCGGTGCGACGTACGCGTCGATGGCGTCGGTCGGCCCCGAGCTGGCGGCGCGCACCATCCTCGTCGACGGCGTCTCGAAGACGTACGCGATGACCGGCTGGCGCATCGGCTACACCGCGGGTCCGGCGCCCATCATCAAGGCGATGGCCAAGGTGCAGGGCCAGTCGACGTCGAATCCGACGCACATCGCGCAGCTCGCGACGCTGGCGGCCATCACCGGCCCGCAGGAGCCGGTCGAGACCATGCGCAAGGCGTTCGACGAGCGTCGCAAGACCATCGTCGAGCTGCTGCGCGCGATCCCCGGCGTCTCGTGCCGCGAGCCCAAGGGCGCGTTCTACGCGTTCCCGGATCTCAGCGCGTTCCTCGGGCGCACGGCGCCCGACGGCAAGGTGCTCGGCGACGACGTCACGCTCTGTGACTGGCTGGTCGAGAGCGGCAAGGTCGCGGTCGTGCCCGGCAGCGGCTTCGGCGCCGTCGGCCACGTGCGGTTGAGCTACGCGTGCTCGATGGAGAACATCAAGAACGGCGTCGGCCGCCTGCGCGACTCGTTGCTTTCCCTGCGCTAGTCAGAGCGCGACGGGCAGGCGGACGGAGAAGACGGCGCCCTTGCCGAGGGCGCTCTCGACCCAGATCGAGCCGCCGTGGCGGCGCACGATCTCGCGGCAGAGGTAGAGGCCGAGGCCCAGGCCGCCGCGACGGGCGGCGCCGGCCCCCTGCGTGAACTTCTCGAAGAGCTGGGCCAGGAGCTCGGCGCTCATGCCGGGCCCGTGGTCCTTCACGTCGACGCGGATGACCTCGCCGATCTCGTCGCCGGCCTCGGTCGGGATCCACGCGCGCGGATCGACCGGCGGGATGGGCGGCGCCGCCGGATCGCCTGAGCGCACGGTCTCGCGGTACGCGCTGATGACGACCTTGCCTCCCTCGGGCGAGAACTTCACCGCGTTGCCGAGGAGGTTGGTGATGACCTGGGCCAGCCGGTCGGCGTTGCCCATGGCGGGGCCGATCGGCTCGGCGAGCTCGACGGCGAAGCTCACGCGACGCGCGGCGGCGATGCGCCCGAAGCTGCCGACCACGTCGTTGACGACGCGGCCGATCTCGACCGGCGCCATCGACCAGTCGTTGTTGCCCGACTCGTGGCGGGCGAGCTCGAACACGTTGTCGACGAGGCGGCGCAGGCGCTCGGCGTCGTGCTTGATGCGGCCGAACAGCTCGAGGGCGGAGAGGCCGTCGCCGTCGCTGGGATCGGCGCCCATCTCCGAGTAGCCGAGGATGCCGGCCAGCGGGTTGCGGATCTCGTGGGCGAGGATCGACATCAGCTCCGACGCACGGTTCGCGTCGTCGAGGAGCCGGCCGTGATCGAGCGCGAGCGCGAGCGGCGCGATGACCGCGTCGAGCTGCGCCAGATCGAGGATGCGATCGTCGATGTCGGCGCCCTGCGAGTCGGCGTAGACGATGCCCGACAGCCGCCCGCGCGCGCGCAGCGGCGCGGCGTACACCCGGCGCAGGCCGAGCGCGACGACGCTCGACTGCTCCTTGAGATCGTCGTCGAGGACGGCGTCGGCGACGGCGACGGCCTGCCCGCTCGCCGCGACCTTGCGCACGATGGTGCCGGAGACGGCGGCGTCGTCGCGATGGAACGTGCGCGCGCCGGGACGCAGGCGGCGAGCGCGCACCTGCGGGCGGCCCGAGGTGTCGAGCGTGAGCACGAAGCCGCGGGTGCAACCGGCGGCGATCAGCACGCTGTCGAGCGCGAGCTCGATCGCGCGACCGGCGTCGCCGGCGGCGGCGGCGCGTGCCACCGCGGTGGTGCCGGGATCGAAGGCCGGCGTCTCGGCCAAGGGCCCGAGCGCGCGGCGCAGCGCGCGTACGCGCTCGAGATCCCAGCGCGCGCCCAGTCCGGACAGCACCGCGTCGGCGGCGGTGAGCTGGTTGCGCGCCTGCGCGAGATCGCCCGCGGCGCGGGCCAGCTCGGCGGCCTCGTACGCGACGCGCGCCAGCTCGTAGCGCGCGCCCATGCCGGAGAGCAGCTCGCGCGCACGATCGAGGAACCACGACGCGCTCTCGAGGTCGCCCTGGCAGCGCAGCGCCGCGCCGGCCACGCGGTGGAGCACGCCCTCCTCGAAGCGGTTGGAGCCGCCCTTGGCATCGCGCGCCGCCTCGAGCGCGCGCGACAGCGCCTCGTCGACGCGGCCGACGGTGAGATCGAGCTCCGACAACCGCCGCCGCGTCTCGATGGCGTCGTCCTTGGCGCCGAGGCGATCGAACTCGGCCAGCGCCTTCTCGTAGCGCTCGCGCGCCACCGCGAGATCGCCGGCGCGCGCGTCGACCTCGCCGCGGTTGGCCTGCACCATCGCCGCCATGTGCGTGTGGCCGAGGGACTCGGCCAGCCCCTCGGCGCGCGTGAGGGTGGCGCGCGCCTCGGCGAGCGCGCCGATGTCGCGGAGCAGCGAGCCGAGGTTGTTGAGCGCGTACAGCGTCTCGAGGCGATCGCCCTGGCGCTCGGTCTGCTGCCGGAACTGCTCCCACAGGCGGCGCGCGCGCTCCCAGTCGCCCTGGTAATACGACGCGGCGGCCAGGTTGTTGAGCGAACGCGCGCGCTGCACCAGATCGCCGTGTTTCTCGGCGGCGGCGACGGCGTGCTCGAGCGCCTCGATGGCGCGCGGATAGTCACCGGCCTGGATCGCAGCGCGGCCGATCTCGTGCGAGATGCCGGCGTCGAGCTTGGAGTCGCCCTGCGCGTCGACCAGCGCGTCGTCGAGGATCGCGATGGCGCGCTTGGGCTCGCCCAGGCTGGTCGCGACCGCCGCCGACAGCCGCCCCAGCTCGGCGGCGAGCGCGCGGTTGCCGGCGCGCCGCGCGAGCGCGAGCCCGACCATCCCGTGCTCCGCGCCCGCCGCGAACTCACCACGGTGCGTGAACAGCCACCCGATGCGAAGGTGCGCCCGCGCCTCGCGTTCGTGATCGCCGAGGCGGCGCGCCATCGAGAGCGCCGAGGTCGCCGCGTCGAGGGCGCGCTGCGGCTCGCCGCGTCGGCGTTCGACCTCGGCGATCTCGAGCGACAGCTCGATCTGCTCGTCGAGCGCGGCGCCGTCGCCGGCGAGGCGGAAGTGGTGGAGCGCCAGCTCGAGATCGCCGTGCTGCGCCGCCAGCTCGGCGACGCGACGGACCAGCATGTGGTGCTCGATGGGATCGGCGAGCGCGAGCGCGTCCGTGGCGTGAGCCAGCGCCCCGCCATAGTCGCCGCCACGCGCGGCGTCGTCGGCGGCCGCCATGCACCAGCGCGCCGCCAGCGTGCCGTCGCCGAGCGCGCGGTGATGACGTGCGAGCGAGGCCGCCGGCACGTCACCGCCGGCGGCCTGGCGATCGGTGAGCGCGAGCGCGGCGCGCCGGTGGTACTCGAGGCGCGCGCCCGGCGTGAGCTCGCGGCCCAGCGCGTCGGCCAGCTCCTTGTGCGCGAAGCGGAAGCGACCGGCCGCCGGATCGGCCGTGAGCACGCGCGCGGCGACACCATCGGCGAGCGCGGCCTCGACGTCGTCGAACGTCGGATCGATCGCGATGCGGCGCGAACGCTCGTCGGCGTCCGCGCCTTCGGCGACCAGGAGCTGCGTCGACACGGAGATGAGCCCCTCGGTCATCTCCTCGGGGATCCCATCGGTCTCCGGATCCGGAGCGTGCGGCCGCGTCGGCGCCGTGATCCCGAGGATCGTCGCCAGCACGTCGCGGTCGAAGCTGTCGCCGAGCACCGCGGCGGCGCGCAGGAGCGCGCGCGACGACGGCGCGAGCCCCGAGAGCCGCACCATCGCGCCCTGGCGCGCGGCGGCGAGGAGCGGCACCACCACGTCCCGCCCCGTGATCCACGCGCCGCCGAGGCGCGCGAGGCTCCCGCTGTCGATCATCGCCTCGAGCGTCGCCAGCGCGTGACCGGGGTTGCCGCCCGACACGCGCCGAAGCTCCTCGGCGAGCCGGTTGCCGACCTCGGCGCCGACCGCCGCAACCGCCAGCGCGAAGAAGCTCGACTGTCCGAGCGGCGCCAGCTCGTGGCGCTTGCCACGCGCCGCCCCGGCCACCGCCTGCTCGAACGTCCCGGGCGTCGCGCCGCCGGTGCGCCCCGGAAACGAGGAGCGACCGGCCGCGACCAGCAGCACCGCCGCGTCGGGGACCGCGCGCGCGAGATACGCGAGCACGTCGATCGTCGCCGGCGCCGCGGCGTCGAGATCGTCGACGATGATGGTCAACGGCCGCACGCTCGCCGCGGCGACCACGAGCTCCGCCACCGTCTCCGCGATCACCCAGCGGCCCGGCCCGGCCGGCGCCAGTGCGCCCGCGAGCATCGCCGCGACCGCCTGGTGCGACGCCGGCGATCCACGCCTGGACCACGCCTCGCCGGCGAGCGTCAGCATGGTGCGCACCAGCTCGCGCACGCCGTCCCACGCCTGATCGGCCGCGCGCGCACTCCACCGCACGACCTGCGCGCCGTCGAGCTGCAGCCGCAGCGCGAGCTCCGCGCACAGGCGCGACTTGCCGATGCCCGGCTCGCCGACGACGAGCACGGCGGTGCCGCGCCCGGCCTGCGCCTCGTGCCACGCCCGCTCGAGGTCGGCGAGCTCGTGATCGCGCCCGAGGATCGTGCCGACCTCGATCGCGATGCGCGGCGAGCGCACCGACAGCACGCGTCCGCCGGCGGTCGTGCGATGGCCGAGGCTGTCGCCGATCGCGCGCCACCGCTCGAGCACCTCGTCCGAGGTCTGCGGACGCGCGCCGGGCGCGGGATCGAGGAGCGCCACCATCAGATCGGCGAGCGCCGGCGGCAGCTCGGGTCGCACGCGGCGCGGATCGGGCGGCGCACCCGCGCGCTGCGCCGTGACGATCGCACGCGGCGTCATCCCCTCGAAGGGCCGCGCCCCCATCACCAGCTGCCACAGCACGACGCCGAACGAGTACAGATCCGACCGCGGGTCGAGCCGCCCCGACCATGCCTCGGGCGCGGCGTGCCCGATGGTGCCGCGCGCCGTCGGCCCGCTGGGATCGGACAGGGGTCCGGCCAGACCGAAATCGCCGAGGCGCGCCGCGCGATCGGGCGCGGTCTCGAGCGTCCCGCCGTCGACGAGGATGTTGGACGGCTTGATGTCGGCGTGCACCATGCCGCTGGCGTGCACCGCCGACAGCGCGTCGAGCACGCCGCCGAGCAGCGCGAAGCAGCGCCGCCCGGTCGCCGGCGCCGCCGCCTCGAGCAGGCTCGGTCCGAGCACGAGCTCCATCGTGAAGTACTCGTGCCCCGCGTCGGTCAACCCGTAGTCGAGCACCGACACCACGTTGGGATGGCGCAGGCGGGCCAGCGCCACGAACTCACCGCGCAGGTTCGTGCCCGTGCGCGGTCGCGGCATGATCTTGAGCGCGACCTCGCGGCCCGTGGCGCGATCGAGGGCGCGGTGTACGACACCGATCGATCCGGCTCCGAGACGCTCGATCAGACGGTAACGCTCCGCCGGTCGCATCCCTCGTGAGGGACATCGTACTCGGGGAGGGCTACTTGCGGAAGCGGTCGAGGTCGAGCCCGTGCTTGCGCGCCAGGGCCCACAGGTTCTTCCGATCCATTCCGGCTTGACGCGCCGCCGCGGCGAGGTTTCCGCCGTGCGCGGTCAGGAGCGCCTGCAGGTAGTCGCGCTCGAAGCGGTCGATGACCGCATGCTTCAGCTCCTGGAACGGCCGGGTCAGGTCGAGGACGAGCCCGCCGCCGCTGCCGCCGGCGCCACCCACGTCGAGGTCGACGGCGTCGATGAACGGACCCTCGGCGACGACCAGCGCCTCCTGGATCTTGTTCTCGAGCTGGCGGACGTTGCCGGGCCAGTCGTCGGCGCACAGGCGCGCCACCGCCGCCGGTGTGAAGCCTTCGATCTTCTTGTCCGCGCGCACACGGTGCATCAGCAGGAAGTGCTGCGCCAGGAGCGGGATGTCGTCCTTGCGATCGCGCAGCGGCGGCAGCGTGAGCGGGAAGACGTTGACGCGGTAGAGCAGGTCCTGGCGGAGATCGCCCTGCGCCACCATGCGATCGAGATCGCGGTTGGTCGCGGCCAGCACGCGGATGTCGACGTGACGGTCGTGATCGTCGCCGAGCCGCCGGTACTCGTGAAACTGCAGGACGCGCAGGAGCTTGGCCTGCAGCTGGATCGGCAGCTCGCCGATCTCGTCGAGGAACAAGGTGCCACCGTCGGCCTGGGCGATGAGGCCGTCGCGATCGCGCGACGCGTCGGTGAAGGCCCCGCGCACGTGCCCGAACAGCTCGTCCTCGAGCAGGCTCGACGGCAAGGCCGCGCAGTTCACGACCACGAACGGTCGCTCGTAGCGCGGCGACAGGTTGTGGATGGTGCGCGCGACCAGCTCCTTGCCGGTGCCGCTCGGGCCGTGGATGGTCACGGTCACGTCGGTCTGCGCCACCATGCCGATGCGCTCGTAGAGCTGCTTCACCCACGAGCCGGTGCCGATGATGACGTCGCTCTTGCGCGGACGCCGTCCGCTGTCGCCGCGCGCGCCCAGCCGGCGATCGCGGAACGCGCGCTCGATGCGCGCGCGCAGGTCGGCGCGCGACAGCGGCTTGGCGACGAAGTCGAACGCGCCCAGCCGCATGGTCTCGGCGGCGATGCGCGTGGGATCGATCCCCGACATCACCACCACGCGCGCGTCGACGCCGCACGCGCCCAGCTCGCGGATCACCTCGCCGCCCGTGACGTGCGGCAGGTGGTAGTCGAGCAACACGACGTCGAACCCGCGGCCGCCTTGCGTGGCGCCGAGCGCTTGCTGGATCGCGTCGCGTCCGTCGCCCACCGACGTGACCTCCGCGCCGTCCTGCTCCAGGAGCGCCCGCACCACCTCGACCGTGCCGGGCTCATCGTCGACGACGAGCACGCGTGGCTTCATGTTGTTTTTGCTACCAGTCCTTGTCGTAGTCGTAGCGCGATGACCCGCTCGAGCGCCGGTTCCGCACCTGGTCGCGGCGCTGCTGACGAGACATGGCTTCGAGGTCGTTGAACTTGTCGGCGTCGGGCTTGTCCGGCGTGTCGTACTCGGTGTCGTCACGCGGCCATTGCGGCTGCGGGGTTTGACCCGCGGTGCTGCCGCCCTGGTTGCCTTGCTGCCCCTGCGGGTCGCCCTGGCCACCTTGCCCTTGCTGGCCCTGCTGCTGACCTTGCTGCCCCTGCCCCTGCCCTTGCTGGCCCTGGCCCTGCTGTTGCTGCTGCCCCTGACCCTGCCCTTGCTGCTGTTGCTGCTGGCCGTCGCCGCCGCCCTGCGGCTGTTGCTGCTGCCCCTGCTGGCCTTGCCCCTGACCTTGCTGGCCCTGGCCCTGCCCTTGTTGCTGCTGCTGTTGCTGCTTCTCGCGCTCGCGCTGGCGGAGCGCCAGCTCGAGGTTCACGCGCGCGCTCTCCATCGTCGAGTCCGCGCGCAGCGCATCCTTGTACGCCTCGATCGCGGCCTCGAGCTTCTTCTGCTTCATCAGCACGTTGCCGCGGTTGAAGTGCGCCTTGCCCTGGAGCTGGGGCTTTCCGCCCTTCGCCGCCTTGGCGAGGTGATCCATCGCGTCGCCGTACAGCCCTTCCTTCTTCGCCTTCTCGGCGTCGGCGAGCGCGTCGGCCTTGCCGATCTTCGCGGTGCCGAGGTCGTAGTCGAGCCCGGCGGCGTCGACGCCCGACTCGCGCGCGCGCTCGTACGCCTCGATCGCGTCGTCGTAGCGCTTCTCCTGATACGCCTTGTTGCCCTCGGCCACGTCGGGATCCATGCGCCACAGCGGCTCCCATCCGCCGAGCGGCAGGAGGAGCGCGGCAAACAGCAGCGCACGGAACCGAGCCATCACCCGGCGATCGTGACACGTGGACCGAGGGTGTGCCATCACCGACTCTCCGGGTAACGGACGCGCCGGCGCGTCCCGATGCACGCCTCGATGACGAGGAGCAGGAAGCCCGGAAACAGGAAGAAGTGATAGAGCTCGTCCATCACGCGCTCGTCCTTTTTCTGGAGCGCGCCGCGCTTCAAGGTCGCGAGCGCGCCCGTGATCGCGAGGATGTCGGGCTCGGACGTACCCCACTCGAAGTAACGCGCCTCCGAGCCGCCGGCCTGCGCCAGCAGGCGGAGCGACGCCGTGTCGAGCTTGGAGATGACCTCCTTGCCGTCGCGGTCGTACTTCTTGCCGCTGGGCTTGCCCTGGTAGTCGATCTCCGGAACGTTGCCGCCGCGCGTCGTGCCCACGCCGACCACCATGACGGTGACGCCGAGCTTCACGGCGCGCCGCACCTCCTCGAGCGGGCGCATCGCGTCGTCGCCCTCGCCGATGCCGTCGGCGCCGTCGGTGACGAGCAGGATGACCTTGGCGCGCTCCTCGAGCTCCACCTCCTCGGCGGTCGCGGTGTCGTCGAGCGCATCGTCCTCGCCGGGCAGCGGATCGCCGCCGTGGCCGCGACCGCCGGCGCCGGCGCAGTCGTCGTTGTACGCGTCCTGCACGTCGGGGCGCAGCAGGCACGACGCGACCTTGAGCGCCTCGGCGACGTCCGAGCCGGGCGGCAGATCGACCGCGCCCAGATCGTTCAGGAACTGCTTCGACACCGACTTGTCGTCGGTGAGCGGGAAGTGCGCGGCCGCGCCGGCGAAGACCATGGGCGCGATGCGATCGCCGGGGAGCGCGTCGATCAGCTTGCCGGTGGTGCGGCGCGCCTTCTCGAGGCGCAGCTCGCCGACGTCATCGACCAGCATCGACTTCGAGACGTCGAGCGCGATGACCAGGTCGAGGCCCTCGGTGCCGCGTCGCACCTGGCCCGGGAGCTGCGGGCGCGCCGCGGCCAGCACGATGAGCGAGACGCCGAGCGCGAAGACGATGCGCTTGATGCGCCGGCGCGCCGGCGACACCGACGCCATGAGGCGCTGCACGACGACCTCCTCGCCGAGACGGCCGAGCAGCGTGCGGCGGCGCGCGCGGTCGGCGAGCGCGATGAGGAAGATGACGAGCGGCATCGCCAGCGCGATCCCGACCAGCGCCGGGGTCTCGAACGTCAGCTCCTCGAGGAAGGAGGCCTGGTTCACGGGAACCTCCGGAAGCGCGTCGACGAAAGGATGAGCTCGAAGAAGAGGAGCCCGACCGCGAGCGCGGCGAGCGGCACGAAGAGCTCCTTGTCCTTCTTGCGCTCCTCCTTCCGGCGGCGCGTCTTGTCGAGCGTCTTGCGCATCTCGTTGAAGCTGTCGCGCAGCTCCTCCCAGTCGGTGGCCTTGAAGAACTTGCCGCCGGTGATGTCCGCGATGTTGCGGAGCGTGGCCGGGTTCACCGAGCTGCCCCACTGCGAGTCGGCGCCGACCAGGACGGTGAACACCTTGATCTTGAGATCACGCGCGGCCTCGGCGGCCTGCTGCGGCGTCATCTGCGTCGAGACGTTGTTGTCGCCGTCGGAGAGGAGGATGACGATCTTCGACTTGGCGTCGGAGCGGCGCAGGTACGCGAGGCCCATGCCGAGGCCGTCGCCGATCGCGGTGCCGAGCGACGGGATGTCGTCCATCTTGAGGTCGGCGACCACGCGGTCGAACAGATCGATGTCGAGCGTGAGCGGACACTGCAGCATCGCCTGCTGCGCGAACAGCACCAGCCCCAGACGGTCGCCCTTGCGCGTCGCCGCGAAGCGCCGGATGACGCGCTGGGCGGCGTCCATGCGATCGCGGCGGAGGTCGGTCTCCTCCATCGACTTCGACATGTCGAGGACGATCATGATGTCGACCGAGTCGGTCTCGGTGACGACGGTGCGGTAGGTCTGCGGGCGCGCCAGCCCGACGACGATCACGCCGAGCGCGATGATGCGCAGCACCGAGGGCAGCACGGCGAGGTGCGAGACGATGCCGGGGCCGGCCTGACGCAGATCGGCGACGCGCGGGAACGCCATCGCCGCGCCGCGCTGCCGCCGCAGGTGGAACTGCACCCACGCCAGCAGGATCCCGGCGGAGAACAGGACGAACGCCGCCTTGTTCTGCCAGTCGAGGTCGTGGCGGCGCTCGGCGTCTTCGATGTACGTGTCGATGCCGATCGCGATCGGCCCGCCGATGAGCACCAGCAGGATGTAGGGGAAGATCGCGCGCAGGACCTTACCCATGGGCCACCTGCTGCTGCGGCGGCGCTGGCGGCGCCACCGCCGCGATGACGACCTCGCGCGCGCCGGCGAGATCCTGCGTGCTGCGATCGCGCTCGGGCCGCTCGGCCGCGTACTTCACGAGGTCGCAGCGCGCGAACCAGCGCCGCGCCAGCGTGTGCGCCGGCTTCGGCATCATCCGCGCCAGGGAGCGCAGCAGCTCGTCGGTGGTGCGGTCGAGGATGGGCACCCCGAACTGCTCGGTCGAGAACGTGCGCATGATGCCGACCAGCTCGTCGTAGCCGACGCGCGGATCGTCGACGCACGTGCCTTGCTGCTCGAGCGCGTCGATCGCGGCGAGCGCGCGCTCGGCGGGCCCGGTCAGCTTCGTCTTGAAGGCGACCGGCGGAACGAACTGCACCGCGGGCGCGAGCGTGCCCGGCTTCTTGCGCAGCACGCGCCGCGCCACGAGCGCGACCACGAGCACGAGGATCAGCGCCGCGGCCGCGATCGGCCAGCGCCAGTCGCGGCTGCGCAGCGACACCGGCGGCGTGTCGCCGACGAGCGCCGTCTTGTCATCGACGTCCGCGAGGACGCCCACGACCTCGACCGGCACCGTGTTGGTGACGACCCACGACTGCTGCCCGGCGGCGGTGTAGCCGACCTGGATGGGCGGGATGCGCAGGTCGCCGAGCTCCCAGGCGCGCAGCTGCACCTGGAACGTGCGCTTGCGCGTCCCGTCGGTGCGCCGTTCGTCGGACGACGAGCGCCGCGTCTCCTCGAAGGAGGGATCGAGGTCGAGCGTCGCGGGCAGGTTGACGGTGACCTTCTCGTCGTAGACCACCTCGACGAACAGGGTCAGCGTGTCGCCGAGGCGCACGCGGCTGGGCGCGGCCGCCGCCGACGCCTGCGGACGCGCGAGCCCCAGCAGATCCGGCCCGTCGACGACGATGGGCCCCGCGTCGGACACCCCCGCGTCGCCGAGTACACCGGCATCCTGCGCCACGGCCACGCCGGCGAGGGCGCACACGAGCACGAGCGCCGCGAGGAGCCGCGTCATCCGTGCGCCAGTCGCCGCGCGCGTGCGCGGAAGAAGGCCACGAGCGCGTCGATGTACGGCCGGTCGGTGCGCACCTCGACGACGTCGACGTTCATGCGGCGCAAGGCCTGGTCGCGCGCCTCGCGCTTCTCGTCGAGCCGCCGGCGGTACTCACGCACGGTGAACCCGCTCGCGTCGAACTCGAGCACCTCGCCGCTCTCGAAGTCCTCGACGGTGACCAGCCCGACGTCGGGCAGCGTGAGCTCCGCGGGGTCCGACACCACGACCGGCACCAGCTCGTGTCGCCGCGACGCGACGCGCATCGCGCGCTCCCAGCCGTCCGACAGGAAGTCGCTCACGAAGAACACGACCGAGCGGCGGCGCGCGATCTTCCCCAGGAAGTCGAGGCCCTTCTCGAGATCGGTGCCGCGCGATTGCGGCTCGAACGCGAGGATCTCCCCGATCACGCGCAAGACGTGGCGCTTGCCCTTCTTGGGCGGCACGTACAGCTCCACCTTGTCCGTCAGCAGGTACAGGCCGACGCGATCGTTGTTCTTGATCGCCGAGAACGCGACCACCGCGGCCAGCTCGGCGGCGATCTGACGCTTCGACGCCGACACCGTGCCGAAGAACATCGACGCGCTCATGTCGACGACGAGGTTGACGGTACGGTCGCGCTCCTCGACGAACTGCTTCACGTGCGCGACGTTCATGCGCGCCGAGACGTTCCAGTCGATCGAGCGCACGTCGTCGCCGGGGTAGTACTGGCGGACGTCGCTGAAGATGAGGCCGCGCCCCTTGAACACCGAGTGGTACTGACCGGCGAGCTTCTCGTCGACGAGACGGCGCGCGGCGATCTCGATCTTCTTCGCTTTCCGGAACAGTTCGCTCGCTGCGATGGGCATGGCGACGGGGTTCAGGGCACCGGGATGTGCTCGAACACGCGGCGGATGATGTCCTCCGACGTGATCTCCTCGGCCTCGGCCTCGTACGTGCACACCACCCGATGGCGCATGACGTCGAGCGCGATGGCCTTGATGTCGTCGGGCGTGACGTACGGCCGATGACGCAGGAACGCGTGCGCGCGAGCCGCGACCGCGAGGCACAAGGTCGCGCGCGGCGACGCGCCGTACTCGACCAGGGGGGCCAGCTCGTGCAGCCCGTACGAGCGCGGATCGCGCGTCGCGTGCACGACGTGCACGATGTAGTCGCGAACCTTGTCGTCGATGTAGACGTGCCCGACCACGCGGCGCGCCGCCTTGATGTGATCGACGGTGCAGACCTCGCGCACCACCGGGATCTCGGGGGCGCTCATGCGGTCGAGCATCCCGCGCTCTTCGGTCGCCGTCGGATACGTGACCTTGATGAGCAGCATGAAGCGATCGAGCTGCGCCTCGGGCAGCGGGAACGTGCCCTCCTGCTCGATCGGGTTCTGCGTGGCGAGCACCAGGAACGGATCGGGGAGCTTGTGCGTCGAGTCCCCGATCGTGACCTGGCGCTCCTGCATGGCCTCGAGCAACGCCGACTGCACCTTGGCCGGCGCGCGGTTGATCTCGTCGGCGAGGACGAGGTTGGCGAACAGCGGGCCCTTCTTCTGCGTGAAGGTCGCCGTCTGCATGTTGTAGATGGTCGTGCCCGTGATGTCGGCGGGGAGCAGGTCGGGCGTGAACTGGATGCGCATGAACGACGACGCGATGGTCTGCGCCAGCGTCTTCACGCACAGGGTCTTGGCCAGGCCGGGTACGCCCTCGATCAGGCAGTGCCCGTTGGCCAGGAGGCCGATGAGGATGCGCTCCACCATCTCGGCCTGGCCGATGACGATCTTGCCGACCTCCGCCGTCACCAGATCGACGAACGCGCTCTCCCGCTCGACCATGGCGCCCAGCTCGCGGAGCGCTCCGTCGAGGACGGCCGGTGCGCCGCCTTCCCCGGTGGCAGTGTCGACGGCAGGAGGCGCGGCAGCGACGGGCGGCGCGGGATCGACCAGCGTGTCCATGTAGACACGACGATGTCACGGATCCCCGACCGGTGCACCCGACAGGTGTAACCTCCCCGTCATGTCCGATATGGACCCCAAGGGCGAGGCGTCACCCGAGCCCGCGCTGCACCCCGTCGATTTCGCCACCCACATCCTCTCCCTTGCGTCCTCGGCGTTCGTGGCGCTCGGCAAGGTGCCGGCGCCGTCGGGCGAGACGCAGGAGACCGACCTCGAGACCGCCCGCTACCTCATCGACGTGCTCGGCATGCTCGAGGGCAAGACCAAGGGCAACCTCGACGAATCCGAGAGCAAGCTGCTCCAGAGCCTCATCTACGATCTGCGCGTCGCGTTCGTCGATGCGCAGGCGACGGCGCGAAAGAAGGCCTGATGCTCGAGACGCGGCGGACGCGGCGGACGCGACGGCTCGCGACGGCGCTGCTCGCGCTGGCCGCGCTGGCGCCGGCGGCGTGCCGGGCGCGTCCCGACGAGACCGACGCCGCGGCGTCGACGGCGCCGCCCATCGGCGACGACGCGGGCCGTCCATCGCGCCTGCTCTACCCCGCCGCGCCCGGCTCGTTCATCGAGCTGGTGCGCGACGCGCGCGCGTCCGTGGTGTCGATCCACGCCGCGACGCCGGTGAAGAGCGGCCCGGCCGCGATGTTCCCGGGCGCGCCGCCGACCTCGAGCGACGTCGCGCTCGGCACCGGCTTCCTGATCGAGGCCGGAGGCACGCACGTGCTCACCAACGATCACGTGATCGCCGACGTCGATCAGCTCACGATCGTGCTCGTCGACGGCAGCGAGCACAAGGCGCGCATCGTCGGCCGCGACGCGCGCCTCGACCTCGCGATCCTCGCGGTCGACGTCCCGCGCCTCGCCACGCTCCACCTCGGCGACTCCGACGAGCTCGAGGTCGGCGAGTGGGTGGTGGCGCTCGGCAATCCGTTCGGCGACGAGGTCACCGCGTCGGCCGGCATCATCTCGGCGACGGGGCGCGACGCGCCCGGCTCGATCGTCTCCGGCAACCCGCTCGGCTTCCGCAGCTACCTGCAGATCGACGCGCGCATCCACCGCGGCAACTCGGGCGGCCCCGTGCTCTCGACCGCCGGCGAGGTCGTCGGGGTGGCGGTCGCGACCGGCGATCGCCCCGGTGAGCTCGCGTTCGTCATTCCCGCCAACCGCGTGCGCGACGCGCTGCCCCAGCTGCAGAAGTACGGTCGCGTGCAGCGATCGTGGGCCGGCTTCGTCGGTCACGCCGTGACGCGCGACGTCGCCACCGAGCTCGGCCTGCCCAAGATCGCCGGCGCGCTCATCACGCGCGTCGAGCCCGAGACTCCGGCGGTACGCGCCGGCCTTCGCGTCGGCGACGTGGTCCAGAGCTGGAACGATCGCCCGGTCGACCACCGCTCGCTCCCCGTGCTCATCTCGAACGCACCCGCCGGCAAACCCGCGAAGCTCACGGTCTGGCGCGATCGCGCCGCGCTCGAGCTGAATCTCACGCCCGAGCCGATGCCGGAGTAGCGCGGGGACGGAGACGGGGACGGAGACGGAGACGGCCTTTGGCCCCAGAGCCCCGGGCCAGCGCTCGACGTGCCTAAGGCGGGAGCGCGAATGCCGTCGACCATGTTGCGGGCGCGTCGAATGCGCCTTCTGAACACCGATTGCCGCGCATCCGGTTGAGCTCGGCGAGCGCGGCACGAATGCGCTCCTCGATGGTGGTCGCGGCGACCTGCGCGGTGTTGCTCATCGCGCGGCTGGTCTCGTCGGCCTTGAAGCCCAGGTCGCGCAGCGCGCGAGTGACGTCGCGATCGCGCGCCGCGGCGTCACGCTTGGCGCGCATGAAGTCCCTACCGAGCGCCTCCTCGGCCGGGTGCTGGTTGTGCGGCTTGCAGCGGAGTCGCAGCCCGGCGACCGTCGGCTGACCGCCCCGGCAGACCATCGTGATGTGGTCGAATTCCAGGAAGCGCCTCTCGCCGCAGCGCCTTCCGTCGGTGCTCTCGAACGTGCACTGCCCCTGGTCCCGGTCGTAATCCGCGCGTCGCACCTCAGCCGGAATGCCGGTCGGGTCGGCGTCCTCCGGGCGCGGCTTCGCGGCGCGCGGGCGATCCGTCTTCGCGAACTTCTGCTTCTCGAGCCGCTCGATCAGCGCGTCGAGCGCTGCGTCCAGCACGATCGCGACGTCGCCCGAGGGATTCCGATGACTCATGAGCGCCTTCGCCGCCTCGAGCTTCTCGCGCGTCGCGCCCGAGATGGTCACCTGCAGCGCGAACCGTTCAGGGCTCAGCGGCATCAAGCGGGGCCGCGCGTCCGGGGCCGGTGCAACTGGCGCCGGGGCCAGTTGATTCGTGCACAGCGGTTCGTTCGACGGAACAATCGGGGTGAGCGACTCCGGCACGTCGGCGCGCGGCGCCAGGCGCGCCAGCAGCATCTCGATCTCGAGCTTGCTCTTGTGCGTCGCTTCATCGATGAGCCGGTCGGCGTTCTCGTCGCGCAGGTGCGGTGCCAGAAGCACCACACCGCTCAGATGCAGGCGACCGTCGGCGATGGCGTCGAAGATCTGCGGGAACTAGCGGCCGGCGCGTGCGGCGCGGATCCGCGTGAACGCGGCATCTGCCGACAGGCGCAGCACGCGCGTGCAGTACGCGTGCATCGAGGTGCACGCCGCGGGCTTGAACAGCTCGCGCGCATCGACCTCCGCGATGTGCGCGATCAACATGGCCGTCGTCTGCCGGTCCGCAGTGACCAGCGCGCCGAGGTCGGCGAGCAACTTCTCATCAGCGACGTGCGTGAGCGTGTAGGCGGGCATGACTCCACATACCACGACGAAAAACGTGCTCTCAGGATGCGCTGAGCGCGACGAGGAGCCCCTCCGACTCGCGATTTCTCGTCGAGCTCGTCGACGTGCAGCACACGTAAACCGAAGCCATTCTCGACGAAGATGAACAGCGCTTCCCGACCACGCCTCCGTTGCGCGCGCCGCATGCGTCAAGACAAAAATCAGAAATCGTCGTCGAGGAACGATCGCGCGCAGTCGTCACAGACCAGCGCACCGTGGTGGTCGAGCGGGCGGTCTGGCGATGTTCATGCACCACCGCGCCGGCTGACTCGCGAGCCCAACGCGAGAAGCTGGCGTGCTCTCGGCGACGAGCTGGTTCGCGCGCTCCGACCTGATGCACACCTTCTGCGCAGACCAAGCAGCCGCGCGCGGCCTGGCGCGCGCGAACTCCATCCACTCCCTCTCCGCTCCTCTCCTCTCCTCCCCTCTCCCACTCCCTCTCCCTCTCCCCTCGTCCATTTCCCCTCTCTCCCCCGTCAGCGCAGCTCGATCGCGGGATTGTCTTGCCGCAGGCGCTCCAGCTGCTCGGGCGGAACCTTCTCTGCGATGCCGCCCAGGATCACCTCGCGCAGATTCTTCATCCCGAACAGCGGCGAGAGATCCGTCACCGGCGCGGCGTACGCGCGCACGTACTCGATCCCGCTCGACGCCGCGATCGGCCGCAGATCACTCACCTTGGTGCGATTGATCGCGATCAGACGAAGGGTCGTGATGCCGGAGATGCCGGCCAGGCTCTCGACCGCCGCGCCATCGAGGTCGAGGTCGGCGAGCGCGGGGCAGCTCGCGAGCGGCGCGAGATCGTGCACCGGGGTTCGTTCGAGCTCGAGGCGCGTGAGCGAGCGCAGGCCGGCGAGCGGCGCCAGGTCCCTCACGGCGGTGTCGTTCAGGGACAGCTCGACCAGCGCGTGTTTGCCGGCGAGCGGCGCGAGATCGGTGACGGCGGAGCGGCCGAGGTGCAGGCGTTCGAGCGAGCTCACGTTCGCGAGCCCCGCGAGGTCGGCGAGCTCCGCGCCCAGCGCGACACTCCGCAGCCTGGTCAGCTTCGCGAGGGCGTTCGTGTCCTTCACGAGCGCGCCGGGGATCTCGACCTCCTCGAGCGCGACCAGCCCTGCGAGCGGCGACAGATCATCCGGGACGGCGCCGTTCAGCTTCAGCCGCCGCAGCTTCACGAGCCCGCGCAGCGGTGCGAGCTCCGCGATGCCGTCGGCGTCCACGTCGACGTCCTCGAGCATCGGTAAGTTCGCCAGCGGCAGCAGGTCCGACAGCGGCAGCGGCTGCTCCGGCCGCGCGACGATGGGAAAATCCGTCGAGTAGTGGCGATCACAGCGCACCGCCTTCGCGTCGCGCGGGATCACCTGATCGCAGAACGCGACACCCTCGGGCACCGGCGCGGGACGCGTACCGTTTCCACCACACGCGAACAGGACGCACGCAGCTAGGCCGGCCAGTCGTCGCATCGCGCGCAGTGTACGCCGCTACGCCGCGGCCTTGCGCATCGCGCCGACGATGGTCCGGACGTCGGCGCCGCCCGGCAGACTCGCCACGACGCCCTGGAACACCGGGACCTCGTGCGCGGCCGCCCCGACCAGCACCAGCGGCAGGCTCGCGCGCCGCGCCAGCGCGGCCACCCGCGCCAGCGCTCCCAGCGTGCGATCCGCCGCCCACGACGAGAGGTCGACCAGCGAATACTCCGGCCGCACGCGCGCCTGCTCCATCAACCACGTGAGGTCCGCGTCGTTGGCGGCGACCCACGCGGGATACCCGAGCAGCCGCAGCTCGTCGGCGCGCCCGCGGGCCGTGCCTCCAGCCACTGGGGAAATCACCAGGGTGGCGACCGGGAGGTCGTATCGCTGCGCGCGCATGACGGGCTCCGACGAGAGTCGATAAGCAAGGCGCATACCCCTCGCGATGATACGCAAAGCTGGATTCCTGCGCCGCATCGATGTGCGGCGGCGCGCGAGTGTGTCGCGGGCGTTCAGCTCGCTACCCGACGAGCGCGCCGCTACCCGACGCGTGGCTACGCGCCGGGCTGAAGCCAGCGCGCGTCGACCGTCTTCTCGCCCACCGACGGAAAATGCACGACCACGCGACGCTGGAAACCTGCACCACGCGACGCCACGACCTTGCCCGGACCGAACGCGGCGTGCCGCACGGTCGCGCCCGGCGAGAACGGGTCGACGTCGATGCCGTCCATGCCGTCGCCGCTCTGCGAGATGTCCGCATTCAGATCGACCGACGGCACGTCGTCGCCGTCCCAGCTCCGCTGATCCAGCTCGTCTCGCGCCGGGCGCTTGGGCCGCGGCGGTCGGTTCGCCAGCGGGGGCCGATTCGCCATCGCCGGCGGCCCGCTCCACGGCGCGCGACGCATCGCGCTGGGCGGCACGGTGAAGCACTCGGACGGCACGTCGTCCAGGAACCGCGACGGGATCTGGGACTTGACGTCGCCCCACACGCGACGCTCCCGCGCGCTCGAGAGGAAGAGCTTCTTCCTCGCCCGCGTGATCGCCACGTACGCCAGGCGTCGCTCCTCCTCGATCGCGGCGTCTTCGTCGACGCCGTCGCGCGGACGCAACGACGGGAACAGACCGTCCTCCATCCCGCACAGGAACACGATCTCGAACTCGAGCCCCTTCGCCATGTGGACCGTCATGAGCGTGATGGTCTCGCCGCGACCGTCCTTGGCGTCGGCGGAGCCCGTCAAGGCGATCTGCTCGAGGAGCCCGGCCAGGGTGCCCTCCTCGCCTTGCTCCTCCTCGTAGTCCGACGCCACGTTCACGAGGTCGGCGAGGTTGGACATGCGGTCGCCGCCGTCGTCCTCGTTATCGAGCCAGGCGCGATAGCCGCTGCGCTCCACCACCTGGATCGTGAGCTCGGCGAGCGACGCTCCCCCGGCCTGCACCGCGATGAGGCCCTCCATCAGCTCGACGAACTGCGCGAGCTTCTTGCGCACGGCACCGCTGAGCGGGCCGCCACCGCGGGCGACGTCCTGCGCGGCGGCGAAGAGACCCTCGCCCCGAGCCGCCGCGTACTGCCGGAGCTTGTCGATCGACGCTTCTCCGATGCCGCGCGGCGGGACGTTCACGATGCGCTCGAAGGCGCTGTCCGCATTGGCGTTCGCGCAAAGCCGCAGGTAGCCGATGACGTCCTTGACCTCCTTGCGATCGTAGAAGGCCTGGCCGCCGACGATGCGCGGCGTGAACTGGTACCGGCGCAGCTGGGTCTCGAGCTCGCGGCTCTGACCGTTGGTCCGGTAGAGGATGCACACGTCGCCCGGCGAACAGGAGCTGTCGTCGACGAGCTGACGAATGGTCCGCCCGACGAATTCCGCCTCCGCGCGATCGTCGCGAGCGATGTAGTAGTCGATCCCGTCGCCGCCGCCCTGCTGCGTCCACAGCGCCTTGCCGCGGCGGTCGAGGTTCTTGGAGATGACCGCGTTCGCCGCGTCCAGGATCACGCTGGTCGAGCGGTAGTTCTGCTCGAGCTTGATCTCGCGCACGTCCGGGAAGTCGCGATCGAAATCGAGCAGGTTGCGCGGCTCGGCCCCGCGCCACGCGTAGATCGACTGATCGTCGTCGCCGACCACCGTCAGGTTGCGCGTGGCCTCGCTCAACCCGAGCACGAGCTCGTATTGCACCAGGTTGGTGTCCTGGAACTCGTCGACCAGGACGTGCCGGAAGCGCGTCTTCAGGTGCGACCCCGCCTCGGGGTGCCGCGTCAGCTCGAGCACCTTCACGATAAGGTCGCCGAAATCGAGCGCCTTCTCGCGCGCGAGCTGCGCCGCGTAGGCCGGCCCGATGACCTTCATGATGTCGTCGAGCGGCAGCCCGGTCTGCACCTTGGCGGGATCGACGCCGCGGTTCTTGGCCCAGTCGAGCCGCGACGAGATCGACCGCGGCGACACCTCGTCGGCCAGGTTGTGCGCCTTGAGCAGCGCCTTGATGGTCTTCTGCTGATCGTCGTCGTCGAAGATCAGGAAGTCCGGCGCCAGCCCGATCATCTCGCCGTAGCGCCGCAGGATGCGCGCGCACGTCGAGTGGAACGTGCCGATCCACATCGGCTTCACGCGGTCGCCGAGGAGCTCGAACAGGCGGTGGCGCATCTCGCCGGCCGCCTTGTTCGTGAACGTGACCGCGAGGATCTCGTACGGCGCCACGCCGCGCCCCACGAGGTCCGCGATGCGGTGCACCAGCACGCGCGTCTTGCCGGTCCCTGCACCCGCCAAAACGAGAAGCGGGCCGTCACCGTACTCGACGGCCGCCCGCTGCTCAGGATTCAGTGGGTGCCCCATGGCCCCACCCTCTTAGCACCTCAGAACGACAGGCGCGCGCCGATCTGCACCGTCAGCGGGGAGTACCGCTGCGTGGTGTTGCCGTAGTTCGGGTTGCGCTTGATCGGCGTCGACGTCTCGCCGCCGGTCTGGAGGCTGTTCTCCTTGGCGAAGACCAGGTCCTCGTACGTGCCACCGACGATCGGGTTCGACGCCGAGCGCGTGCTGAACGCGTCGGAGACGCCGGCCACGCCCTGGTCGTTGAACACGTTGAAGATGTCGCCGTAGAGCTCGAGCTCCATGTTGCTCTTCAGGTCGCGCGCGTAACCGACGTGCAGGTCGAGACCGGTCTCGAACTGCGTACGGCCCACGGTGCCACGCGGCAGGAGGAACGACTCGTTCACGCCGTACAGCCAGTGACGCGCGAGCGCCTGACGCGGCTCGCCCGACAGCGCGCGGATACGAGCGCCGGTGGTGAGCTGACCGGCCTGCTTGAGGTCGAACTGGTAGTAGCCGTCGAGCTTGATGTAGTGCGGCTTGTCCTGCGGCAGCGCGCCCTGGCGGTTTGCGGTCAGCTCGATCAGGTCGTACTGCGACGAGATGTTCGGGTCGACCTGGCCGCTGTCGTACGCGATGAGACCGGGGAAGTTGCCCTTGGTCTTGGCGTACGTGTAGCTGCCCTGCATGTAGAGCGCCTTCGAGAAGCGGCGGGTCAGCGTGAACTGGATGGCGTTGTAGTCACGCACGGGCGCGTCGAACTGGCGGACGCCGCGGAACTGGCGCATGAGCGTCTCGAGCTGAGACCTGATCGCCGGATCGTCCTCCGCGTCGATGCGGGCCTGGAGCTTGGCCTCCTCCGAGGCGTCCCACTCGCCCGGGTTGGCGATGACGTACGTGGCCGCGCCGTCGGTCGACACGTCCTCGATCACGCGGCCGAGCTCGCGGTTCTGGTACGCGATGCCGAGCTTGAGGTCCTCGGCGAGCTCGTACTCGACGCCAAGGATGCGCTCGTCCATGTACTGCGGCTTGATGCCCGGCGTCACCAGCGTGCCGTTGATGCCGATGATGTCGTTGGCGCCGCCACCCGAGGTCGGGCAGCCGTTACCCGACGGGCTGCCGTAGCCCGGGACCGCCATGCCGCACTGGTCGTAGTCGTAGACCTGGCGGTAGGACACCTCACCCGCGAACGAGCGCGAGTTGATGTTCATCGGGATGGACTCGTAGAAGCGACCCCAGTGGCCGTAGATCTTCGAGCGACCTTCCTTGGTCCAGTCGTAGAGGAGGCCGAGGCGCGGCGCCCACATGTTGGTCATCGACATGGCGTTCTTGCCGAACGGCTGGCCGGTGGCGACGTCGAAGTCGTCGCGCAGGTACTCGGCGAAGCGGAGGCGCTGCTCCTCGTACCGGAGGCCGGCGTTGAGCGTGAGGTTCGGGCGGATCTGCCACGAATCACGCAGGTACGCCGACCAGTTGACGGTCTGGCCCTGGATGATCGAGCCCTCACCGTTCTGAGCGATGTAGCGGCACGGCTGGTTGACCGACTGCTGCGCGCCGGTCGGCGTGTACGGGCAGGTCGTGTCGAACTTGGGATCGTCGGTGCCGACGGGCCCGACCTGGATGAACCGGTTCGTGTAGATCTGCGAGCGGTCCTGGTAGTTCTCGAAGAAGACGCCGCCGGTGTACGCGCGCGGCTCCTGGAGGCGGTTGTCCTCGAGGTCGAGGCCGGCCTTGATCTCGTGGCTACCGATCGCCTTCACGCGCTGCGTGAGCGAGAGCTTGCCCGAGTAGCGGTTGTCCTTGTCGTCGACGATCGAGCCGATGCCGCCGACCTGGTAGCCGTGGCCGATCTCGTCGGGGCAGTTCTCGATGAGCGGATAGAGGTCGCCCTGCGCGTTGTCGGTGCAGCCCGCGAGGGTCGCGCCGTCCTCGTAGCCGAGGGACGCCCACGTGCCGAGGTTGCCGAAGATCAGGATCTCGTACGGCGTCGTGCCGGACTGCGCGAACTTGGGGGTGAGCTTGCTCGCGTCGCGGTGCCAGCCGATGACGCCTTCGAGCTCGGTCTTGTTGTCGTTGAACTTCGAGGTCCACTTGGCCGACACGTCCGACGTGAGGCCGCTGAACTCGTAGTCGCCGGACTGCGGAAGACCGTAGGTCTCCGGGCCGCTCGACGTGTTGGGGACCGCGTTGACGCTGAACTGGCCCTGGTGCTCGGGGCGAACCGCGAAGTTCAGCTTGCCGAGGACGTAGGCGCCGCCGCCCGAGGCGTAGACGTTGCGACGGCCGAGGGTCTCGAACAGGGTGAAGCCGGTGTCGGGATCGACGTCGGCCGTACCGTCGGCGAAGCCGCCGCTCGCCATCGTGCGCGGATCGCAGGCCGACAGCTCGCCGCTGGGCAGCTGCTGCTGGCAGTCCATGCGCCGCTTGGTGGTGCGCGTGATCTTGGTGCGCGACCACGTCGGCGCGACGCCGACCGCGAACCAGAGCTTGTCCTTGATCACCGGACCCGACAGCACGAAGCCGCCGTCGGCCGAGTAGTCGAGGTTGCCGACCGTGTCGATCGACGCGCCCTCGAACGGCGTGAACTCGCGCTCGGCGACCAGGAGGCCCGGACGCACCGAGGCGAACACCTCGCCCTTGAGCGTGTTGTCGCCGGTGATGGTCACGACGTTGACGACGGCGCCGGTGGCGCGGCCGTACTCGGCGTTGTAACCGCCGGTGATGACCTCGATCTCCTCGATGAAGTTGTTGATCACCGGGGAGCCCGACGTGCCGTAGCGGAGGCCCGTCGTGTTGACGCCGTCGACGTAGTACTGGTTCTCGAGCGACGAGGAGCCGGAGAACGCGACGCCCGCGCCGTCATTCTGCGAGCCGGCGGCCGCGCCGAGGGTCGACTCGAACGTGCGACCGGGGACCGGGATGTTCTTCGTGTACTCCTGGTCGATGGTGATGCCCTGCGTCGTCGACGTCGGGTCGATGGCGGGGGGCTTGTCCTCGATGACGATGGTCTCGGCGACCGCCGCCTGGGTGTTGATCTTCTGGAAGACCGGGGTGGTCTTGTTGACGCCGACGTTGATGTTCTTGCGCTCGATCGTCGTGTCACCGAAGAAGAACGTCACCAGGTAGTCGCCGGGCGTGAGGCCGGTGATCTTGTAGCTGCCGTTCTCCTCGGTGATGGCGGTCTGCGAGACCGAGCCCGAGGTGACGACGACGGTGACGCCGGCGAGCGACTCGCCCGAGGAGCCGTCGGACACGATGCCCTGGATGGAGCCGGTGGTGCCCTGCGCTTGCGCGGGCGTGGCGGTGATGGCCGCGACGCCGAGGAGCGAGCCGGCGCCGAGAACGGCGGCCAGGTAAGACGATGGGAGCCTGGAGGTGCGCGTGATGGTCATGACGTCTTGCTCCTCAGTTCGCCGTGGTGAAGGTCAACGTCTCGGCCGTGGGCATCGCCTTGCCGAACGTGTCGGTCAGGTTCTGCACGGTGACGGTGTACAGGGTGTTGGCTTCGAACGTGCCCGGCGTGCACGGCGGCGTGGCCGACTGGCACGACGTGATGGTGATGCTCTTGCCGTTCTGGGCGAGCGTGACCTGCATGTTCGGAAGCGCGGGGGTGACCGTCACCGAGTTGGCGAGGCTCGCCATGTCGACCGGCGCGTTGAAGTAGAGCGAGGCCGTCGCGGGCGTGCGGCTCACGCCGGTCTGCGCGATGTCCGGGATGGTCGACGAGAAGCGCAGGCGCTGCGTCTT
This sequence comes from Kofleriaceae bacterium, assembly GCA_035525615.1. Taxonomy (GTDB): domain Bacteria; phylum Myxococcota_A; class Polyangia; order Haliangiales; family Haliangiaceae; genus UBA2376. Next base: position 44,953 of record DATLEB010000301.1, read on the forward strand.
GAAGCTGAACGCCGAAAGATCGCCGGGGGTGCAGTCCGCCGCGATGTCGCCGGCGGCCGGCGCGCACGGCGCGTTGCCGTGCTTGTCGGTGACGTCGGAGGCGAACTCGAGCACGCAGTCGCTGTTGGTCGGCATGCGACCGTCGTTGATCGGACGGAGGATGAGCGCGGGGCCGAGCGAGCCCTCGGGCGTACCGCCCGCGGGGACGAGCTGGTTACCGGCGGGCTGCCAGTACGACTGCTCGAGGTTGAGCGGGACGATGGTGCCGCCGCAGACGACGCGGACCTGTCCGTCGATGAGGCGCGTGTTGTCGGCCGAGCCGTTCTCGTCCTCGTCGAGCACGCCGCAGGGGCGGCCGTTCTCGAGGCAGACGGCGTGCGTGCCGTTGCAGTTGTCGTCGAGCAGGTCGTCGGCCGCGGAGCAGTCGGCGATGTCGTCGGGGGTCGCGCCGACGGGGACGCGCGAGAAGCCGCCGGGGACGACGCACGACTCGGTCTCGGAGAGCATGCGCGTGCGGCAGGCGATCTCCTCGAGCGTGTTGCCGATGAGGAGCTCGTCGAACACCACGCGGAGGTTCTGGTCGTCGGGCGAACCTTCCTGCGTGTTCGGCTTGATGCGCGACTCGGGCATCAGGTCGTGCGTACCGAACGCGAGGATCGACGCGATGGTGAGGCTGCCGGTGACCTGATTCTCGGTCTGCTCCTTCATCACCACCTGCTGGATCTTGGGTGGACCCTCGGGATGAAGACCGGTCGATGTCGCCGGCTCATCGCACGCGGCGGCCAGCGCGGTGAGCGCGGCGAAGCCACAAGCGATCGTCGACCTGCTGAGGTTTGCCATGATTTGTCTGCTCCGTCGCAAAGCTCTGGAAAGTTGCCCCGACGCGGTTCGCTCGAAACGAGCGCAACCGCTCATAAAACCGTTGGTTCTTACTGAAGGGACTCGCCCCGTGTCAAGCACATCCGAATACGCTTCCCCACATGGGCTTGGTCATAGCCGGATGACGAGCCTCTATCCCTCCGGCTGTATCACCGCGCTGACGGCCCGAGGAAGCCTGGGTTCTCTCACTGCATGTGACCGGGCGAGGCGTCGCAGCCCCCAGGACACCTCATGGCTGTCCCACTTAGGCGATCCCCTCACCCCGACCGCCCGAAACGCAAAACGCGACATCATCGTTGATGACGTCGCGACTCGCACTGCGACCGGCCGCCGCATCGGAGCTCCACCGTCCGGGATCTTCTCGCAGCGAGCGAGGATGCCCGCTGGAGGGCACCGCAGCCGCTGCCCCCGCTACATCACTGCACTGGCGCCGGCTTGTCTTCCTTCATCTTGAGCGCCACCTTGATGGGATTCGGGTCGGCCGAGGAGTTGGGGTCCTGCCTGCGGCTCTCCTCGCCGGCGAGCGAGCGGACCGTGTCCATCACGGTCACGACCTCGCGCCACGGGACCGGATCCTCGAAGTCGACGAAGACGATCTTGTCGGTCTTCTTCTCCTCGAGCATCGGGCGCAGCGTCTTGGCCAGGTCGGTGCCCGGGATCTCGGTGTCCTTGGAGCCGTCGTTGATGAGGACCGAGAGGTCGGCGCGCATGATCACGGTGATCTGCTTCGACGCGACCGTCGGGTCTTCCATGTCGGTGATCTTGCGCGGCACCTCGAGGGTGATGGTGCGCATCATGATCGGCATCGTGACGAGGAAGATGATGAGGAGCACCAGCACCACGTCGATGAGCGGCGTGACGTTGATGTCGTTCTTGACCCCGCCCTTGCCTCCAACCTGCATTCCCATGGCTACTTGCCCTCCCGCTCGTTCGTGCCGAGGTCGATCGACGTCACGCCCATGTCGTTGATGGCCATGAGCACCGGGTAGACCTTGGAGTACGGCAGGCTGTCATCGGCCTTGAGATAGACGCGGTTCTGGTTCTCCGCGTCCTTCACCTTCTCCCAGCCGCGCTTGATCGAATCCTGCATCTGCGCGAGCGACGTCGCGTTCACCTCGCCGAGCTTGATCTTCTCGTACCAGAGGATGTTGTTGGCATCGATCGCGATGACCGGCTGCATCTTGTCCTTGCGGCTGTAGTGGAACTCCGTCTTCGGGAGCTTCACTTCCTTGCCGCGCGACATCATGGGCGTGATCACCATGAAGATGATGAGCAGCACCAGACACACGTCGACCAGCGGGGTGACGTTGATGTCGTTCTTGATGGGGTCGAGGGCCAGCTTCTTGACGTGCCGGACTCCGCCCCGCTTTGCAGGGCCGCTCATCGGCTAGCCCCGGCCTTCGCGGAGGCAGACGTCGAGGAACTCCGACGCGATGTCGTTCATGTCGACCGTCATCTCCTCGACGCGGCTGGTGCAGTAGTTGAAGCCGATGGCGGCGATGATGGCGACCACCAGACCGAAGGCGGTCGAGTAGAGCGCCTCGGCGATCGCCGGACCGATGACCTCGATGGTCGCGTTGCCCTTGAGGAGCGCGAACGCGTTGATGATGCCGATGACGGTACCGAAGAGGCCGATGAACGGCGTCGTGGTCGCCACGGTGCCGAGACCGGCGAGGCCCTTGCGCAGGCCCGAGGTCTCGCGCTCCTTCACGCGCTCGAGCGCGCGGTTGACCGAGTCGACGAGGTCGAACTCGCCCACGTCGTGCGGCCCCTGCTTGGCCAGCGCCTCCTGGCCCTGCGCGTACGCGCGGAGGCCCGAGCCGATGACCTTGGCCACCGGGCTCTTGACGTGCTGGTCAGCCGACTTCGCGGCGTCGTCGAAGCGGTGCGCCTTCAGGTGACCGCGCAGGCCGAGCACGAAGGACACGGTCTGATCGGAGGCCGCGCTGTACGTGATCACGCGCTCGATCGAACGATAGAGCGTGTAGATCGACATCAGCACCATCACGCCCATCGTGACCTGGACGAGGATGCTCGCCTCGAGCATTACATCGATAAAACCGTGTTCCATGACTAGAGACCTCGGGTGCCTGGTGGATGCGGTGCCTGAGAGAGGATTACTTCTGGCGGTAGATGAACTGGATCGCGGTGCAAGCCGGCGTCGGCGTGCCGTTCACGGTGAACGGCCGGTAGCGCCACCGGTTGATCTCGCGCGTGAGCTTCTGGTCGTACGCGGCGAAGCCGGACGACTTCATGATCTTCACGCTCTGGATGGCGCCGGCGCGGTCGATGCAGACCTTCACGGGGACCATCAGCTGGGTCTTGCCCGAGCGCTGGATCTCCGTCTTGGTGACGTCGTCGGGGATGATGTTCTTGTCGCCCGAGATGCGCTGCGACTCGAGCGCGGCCGGCGCGATGTTCTGCGGCTGCGCGGGCGGCGGAGGAGGAGGCGGAGGCGGCGGCGCCTCCGTGATCACGCCACCGACGACACCGCCGGCGACGCCACCCTCTTCACCACCCTCTTCGCCACCTTCTTCACCGACGTCGCTCGAGGAGGTGTCGGCCTCCTGCGGCTTGTCCTCGACCTTGGTGGGCTGGACGGTCTCCGTCGGCTTCACCTTCTTGGGCTTCTTCTCCTTCTGCGCCTCGAGCTTCTTGCCACCGGCGGGCGGAGGCGGCGGAGGAGGCGGCGGAGGAGCGACGGCGAGGTCGACGCCGCCCGAGGGCACGTCGAGGAGCGGGGCCGCCCACATCTCGTTGAAGACGACGACGCCGAAGACGGCGACGTGCGCGATGACCGCGGCGATGAGGACCGGGATGACCCATCCGGGCATCCTGCGGTTCCTGAACTCTTCGAAGTTCTCGAACATGGGTGGTATCTCGCTGAGGCCTGGGTGTTGACGGTTGTCGCTATTGGACGAGGCCCGTCAGCCCCCGCTTGGCTTCGTTCCGCTTGCCGGAGGAGCAGCGCTCCCGCCGGTGCCGCCGGAACCTGGGGCGGGTTGGTTCTTCTTGGCCTCTTCCCTCAGAACGCGCGCACGCTGCTCGTAGACCTGAGCTTCTGCACGATCCAGGGTCGCGGCCCAGAACGGCCCGTGGGCCGTTCCGCGATTGTTCCACAATCCCGCGGAGATACTGGTCAGGGGGAGATTGTTGGGGTCGAGCTCGAGGGCCTTGCCGGCCGCCTCCAGCCCGATCTCGGCGATCTCGGTGCGCTCGGCGCCGATGATCTTCTCGCGGCTATTGAAGAGCTTGCCGAACGCGAGGTTGGCGATCGACTGGTAGGCCGAGACCTTGCCGGGGGCGTCGGGGGCCGCGTCGACATCCTTCTGGTACCACTCGATGGCGGTGCGCCAGTCACCCGACTTGAGGTGGATGCCGGCGATGAGCTGGATCACGTCACGAGCCTTGGGGTTGGCCTCGTGCTCCTTCTGCCAGTAGGCGAGCGCCTTCTGGTAGTCGCCCGAGTTGATCCAGAGGCCGGTGAGCAGCTTCCGGATCTTCACGTCCTTCGGGTGCTTCTCGAGCCACTTGGCGAGATTCGCCGTCGCCTTCTCGGCGATGGCCTTGTTCTCCGGCGTCTCGAGGCCCTCGGCGAACATGCGGCTATAGGCGATGCCCGCGTTGTGGTAGGCGACGTCGAGATCCGGCGCGAGCTTCATCGCCGCTTCGTAGTGATCGACGGCCTTCTTGTAGTCCTGCTCGCCGTACTGGAAGTTGCCCTTCTGAATGTGCTGCCGCGCAGAGAGCTCGTCGCATCCGCCGAGGAATGGCAGCGCGACGAGCAGGAGCATGACGACTCGCCACATGGGGTGGCGCAATGTACAGAACCCGATTCCATGCGGCAAGGCCCGCTGCACGAAGCGCGACATACCATGCACGACGGATGACGCGCCGTATGGCGACATGACCGCACCTGGCATCGAGCTACGTCGCAGCGCGGCGCGTGGTTAGCGCACGCGGATCGGGTACTGCAGCACGTAGTTCTCGCGATCCGGCTCGCCTTTTGCGTCAACGGTGAGGCCGGCCGCACGATCGCGCACACACGCGATCACCCTGTCAGCGGCCGGACCGCTGATGTCCGTGACAACGGCGGTTGCGTCGGTGGTGCGCAGCTTCTCGCCGGAGACGTCGACGCTGAGCGTCACGTTCACGATCGGAGACGGCCCGAGCGCCGACGCGTCGATGTCATTGGAGCACTGGCGCACGGTCGGCGCGAGCGCGCGATACATCTCGGCCGTGATCACGCTGTTCATCGTGCGCTGCTCGGGGGGCAGCGGCGCGGGAACCGCATTGGGCTCGCGGCCCTTGGTGTCGCGGTGATCGCGCACGATCTGTCCGGTATCCGTGACGTACGTCCGCACCTCGCCATCTCCCGTGCCCGTCCCCGTACCCGTGCCCGTGCCCGATCCGTCGCGCACACGCGGGCGCGGCGCACCCGCGTTTCCGCTGCTTCCCGTTTCGCGAATCTCGGCGCCGTTGCCGGCGCTCGCGCCATCTCCGGCTTCCGTCTTCTTCTCGTCATCACCCTGGAGAAAGAAGAACAGGACGATCGCGGCGATGATCAGCGCGAGCACTCCGACGATGACACGCGGCTGCATGGACGAGTCGGTGGTACCACGGGGCACGGCGCTGGGCATGTCGGTTGGACGGCTCCCGCGCGCACGCGATTCACCTACGGAATCGCCACGTCTCCCGCATGGATGCGATGGATCACGCCCGTGCCGTCGCGCAGCTCGAGCGCGCCATCGCGATCGAGGCCCACGGCGGTGCCGGTGATGGGTGAGCCCGCGCGCTCCACGCGCAGCACGAGGTGCGTCGCCATGCGCTGCTCCCACGCGGCGGCGATCGCGGGGACGCCGCCCTGCACGAAGCGATCGATCCACGGGGCGATCTCGCGCAGGAGCGCGTCCACGAACGCGGCGCGATCGATCGTCTCGCCGCGCGCGTCGGCGATCGACGTGGCGCGCGCCGCGATCTCGGGTGGGAGCTCGTGCGCGCGCACGTTCACGTTCACGCCGATGCCCGCGACCACGCACCCGTCCGTCGCGACCTCGCACAGGATGCCGGCGAGCTTCTTCGTGCCGACCACGACGTCGTTGGGCCACTTGAGCGCGGCCGTCGGCACGCCGGCGGCGCGCACGGCGTCGACCACGCCGATGCCGATGGCGAGCGTCATCGGCGCGAGCTCGGCGAGCGACCGCGGCGCGCGCACGATCGCCGACAGATAGACGTTGGTCCCGGCCGGCGAGGCCCACACCCGCCCGAGCCGGCCGCGACCGGCGGTCTGCGCGTCGGCGATGACGACCGTGCCGTGGGTGGCGCCCTCGCGCGCGTGCACGAGCGCGATGTCGTTCGTGGACTCGCACACGTCGAGCTCGATGCGCTCGGCGCCGAGCCACACGTCGGAGGTCACGCGCGCGTCAGGCAAAATCCAGACCGATGTCGACCGCCGGCGCGGAGTGGGTGAGCGCGCCGACCGAGATGAGATCCGCGCCGGCGTCCGCGTAGGCCCGGATGGTCTGGAGGGTGATGCCGCCCGAGACCTCGACGAGGACGTGCCTCTCGTGGGCGCGCGCCGCGGCGGTGCGCACCTGGTCGGGCGTCATGTTGTCGAGCAGGACCACGTCGGCGCCGGCCGCGAGCGCCTGCTCGAGCTCGGGCAGGTTGGTCACCTCGCACTCGATGCGCAGCGGATGCGGCGCCTCGCGGCGGGCGTGCGTGACCGCCGCCTCCACGCCGCCGCAGGCGACGATGTGGTTGTCCTTGATGAGGACGCCCGAGCCGAGATCGAAGCGGTGGTTGCCGCAGCCGCCGGCGAGCACCGCGGCCTTCTCGAGCACGCGAAACCCGGGCGTGGTCTTGCGCGTGTCGACGACCTTGGCGTTGGTGCCGGCGACGGCGTCGGCGTAGCGGCGCGCCTGCGTGGCGACGCCCGAGAGGCGCTGCACGAAGTTGAGCGCGGTGCGCTCCGCCATCAGGATCTCGGCGGCGGGGCCGCGCGCGACGAGCAGCTTGGCGCCGGGCTCGAGCCGATCGCCGTCACCGGCGTGGCGCTCGACGACGATGCGCGGGTCGACCATCGTGAACACGGCGGCGGCGATGTCGATGCCGGCCAGCGCGATGCTCGCGCGCGTGTTCATGACCGCGGTCGCCTGCGTGTCGCGCTTGCCGACGGTCACGGCCGTGGTCACGTCGCCGCGACCGAGATCTTCGTCGAGCGCGAGCTCGATCAGGCGCCGTACGTGGGGGAGTCTGGCGAGTCCTCTGATCGGATCCACATCTCTCATCTAGCACGATGCTTCTCGCCCGTGCCCGTGCCCGTGCCGTGCCCGATCCTCACTCCTTCGCCTTCCCCGTGAACCCCACCCCGATTCCTCCCAGGATCACGACTCCTCCCACCGCGGCGGTCCACGGCGGCACCTCGCCGAACGCGGCCCACGAGATGAGGGACGCGCCCACGGGCTCGCCGAGGATCGCGAGCGCGACCAGGTGCGCGGGCGCGCGGCGCACGGCGATGTTGAGGAGGGTGTGGCCGCCGACCGACGCGAAGAGCGCGCTCGCCGCGATGGCGGCGTAGCTCCACGGCGTGATGTCGCCGCCGAGCTCGAACGTCATCACGCCGGCGACCAGCGCCGCGATCAGGAGGCCCAGGCCCGCGACGCCGTTCACGGCCGCGAGGTACGGAAAGATCGGAAGCGCGGCGCGCAGCCGGCGGCCCACCACGAGGTACCCGGCGGCGGTGGCCGCGCCGAGGACGGCCAGCCCATCGCCGACGAGCGCGTCCCCGCCCGCCTGCCAGTCGCCGCCTGCGAGAAGCGCGCAGCCCCCGGCGGCGACGGCGATGCCCGCCCACTCGCGGCGGCTGACCGCATCGCCCACCATCCAGCCGAGGAGCGCGGCGAACATCGGGTTGGTGGCGACCAGCGCCACCGACGCCGCCGTCGACGTGAACGACAGCGACGTGATCCAAACGCCGAAGTGCACGCCGAGGAGCGTGCCGGCGGCGACGACGAGCCACCGCTCGCGCCGCCCGAGCGTCCCCAGCGTCGCGAGCTCTCGCCGCCCGATGATTCCCAGCGCCAGCGCCGCCAGGCAGACCCGCAGCGCGGCGATGGCCAGCGGCGGGACCGGGGCGGCGGCGCGGATGAGCGGGGCCGCCGTCGAGAGCAGCA
>DATLEB010000015.1:0-6140 GCA_035525615.1 Kofleriaceae bacterium
AGAACCAGGACCAGAACCAGAACCAGAACCAGAACCAGAACCAGAACCAGAACCAGAACCAGAACCAGAACCAGAACCAGAACCAGAACCAGAACCAGAGCCAGAGCCCGAAACCGAAACCGAAACCGAAACCGAAACCGAAACCGAAACCGAAACCGAAACCGAAGGCGCGCGGCGTCTTGATTTGGGCACCCTTGCCAGGTCCGCCGGGCGTCTTGATCTGGGAACCCTTGCCAGGTCCGCCGGGCGATTTGATTTCGGCACCCGTGCCAGGTCCGCCGGGCGAGCTCGCGCGTGCTCACCGCGAGCGAGTCAGCCGACACTGCGCCACGCAGCCGCGGGCGCGTTGCCCCGAGCATACGCCGAACGTATGCCCCGAGCGTGCAGTCGCACGGTGAGCGTCGGCGCGCGCGGCTGCGGTGAGCGTCGTCGCGCGCGGCTGCGTGCGCGGGCTGCGACGCGGCTTGCGAAGCCTTCCGCGCGGGGGCGCGGCGCTAGCGCCGCGCGATGCGGCGGCGTGTCGGCGTCCGCCTCGACGAGTGCGACTGCTCGTGAGCTCGTGATCTCGGCGCCAACGTGCGCGTGTCTCCTTGTCGGTTGGGCGCCGCGCGCGGCCTTCGCGCGCGCCCTGTGCCGAGCGCCCACGAGGGCGGTGCCCGTCGAGCCACCGCCCCAGAGGCGGGCGTCCGGGCGGCGCGCGCGTGGGTGTGGGCACTCGTCACTGGGCACGCGCGTGGGCCGCGCTGCGGACGACCCCAACCAACAAGGAGACACGCGCCATGTTCAAGGCTCTCGAGATCGCAATGAGACTCATCGCCGCCGTTCGCCCCATCGTCGAGGCGGTGATGCCGCGCGACAAGAACCTCGCCACGCAGCTCCGGGACGCCGCCACGAGCGCGGCCGCCAACACCGCCGAGGGTGGCCGCCGCGTGGGCGGCGATCGCAACCACTCGTTCACCGTCGCCGGCGCCGAGGCGGCCGAAGCCCTCGTGTGGAGCCGCATCGCCGTCCAGTGGGGCTACGTGCCGCAGTCGCGCCTCGACGCAGTCACCGCCATCGAGGACGAGCTGCAGGCGGTGCTCTACCGCCTCCGCTACCCGCGGCGGTAGCCGCATCGTGCGACTGACGCGGCCGGCTACCGCGCACGGGTGCGCGGCATCGAGATGTTGCCGTCTCCGTCGCAATGACGACAGCCCTTCGGGGCAAGGCCGACCGCGCCGGCCTGCGCTCCGTCTGAGCCCGTGATCGTCGGGGCGCTGGCGGGGCCGGCGATGTCGGTATGGGTGGTGCGCGCGGAGAGGTGCCGGCGAGGGGCACGGACCGAGGGGGACGATCCTGCTCGAGCGCTCGTCGGAGGTGCCCCGCGCTGGAGGTATCCGGGTGGATCGATCCCCTGTCCCCGCACAAGCGTCGGCGCCGCGCGTTCAACGCGGCGCCGATGCGAGCGCGAGGGCAGGGGCGTCTCCCGCTGGTCCGCCCTGGCCGGCGCCGGGCTGGTGCTCTCCACCAGCCTTCCGATCGAATCACCGGATCTCGGCAGCCGCGATTCGCGCGCTCACTCGCGCGCTCACTCGCGCGCTCACTCGCTGCGCGTCGAGATGACGCCGCACGCGATCGGCGCGCCCGCGTTGCCCTTGGCGTTGTCCGCTTTCGCGTGCACGACGATGGCGCGGCTCGTGACGGTATCGGCGCGGCCGAGCTCGAACGAGAGCGAGTCGGTGCTCATCTGGAAGGTGCCGGTCCCTTCCTTGGCGATCTCGACGTTGCCGAAGTCGCCGGCGTGGCGCGTGGCCGACGAGGGCGGACCGTGCTTCTGCTTGGTCGGGTCGAGGTGCTTGCCGATCTTCTTGCCCTTGCCGCTGCAGTCGCCGTTCTCGTAGATGTAGATGGCGTGCTTGCCGGCGGGCAGGTCGTGGAAGTCGCCCTGGATCACGATCACGTTGTCGCTGCCGAGCTCGAAGCTCACCGTGCCGACGTCCTTGCCGTCCTTCACGGCGGTCAGCATGGCGAGCGCCTGCTGCGGCGCGGCCGGCTTGGGCGGCTCGGCCTGGGCGGGGATCGCCGGCGTCTCGGTGACCGGCGGAGTCTCCTCCTCGACCGGCGGGGCGAGCTTGTCGTCCTCGCTGCCGGGAGGCGGCGACGGGTTCGCCATCGCCTCGGCGCTCGCGGTCTCGCTGTCGGATGCGATCGGGGTCGTGGTTGACTTCTGAGCGCTGCCGCAGGCTGCGAGCACGAGCGCGAACAACATTCCCGTCCGTTTCATCTGCATTCTCCTTGCTAGGTTCTTTTTTGCGGCTCAGGGCGTCGGGGGCGCGAGCATGGTGTTGAGGTGGTTTCTCCGACCGGAGATGAACCAGCGCATGGCGTCCTGTGCTGCAGTGACTTGTTCATTCGTCCAGGGCTTGCGGGTATCCATGACCGTGAACGGCGCGATCTGCGCCGCGACGCGCGTGCGCTCGGCGGCGAGGCCCATCGTTTCGGTCATGCCCTGGATGGCCATCGTCTCGGCCTTGTACGCGTCGAAGCACGACGGCGACTCCTTGCAACGCTGTGCGAGGATCGAGCTCGTCTGCGTGACGTCGGTGTTCCCGGAGAAGAAGGTCTCGTCCATGCCCCAGGGCATGAACACCAGGCGATCGCTGGTCGGATCGGCGTACGCGAAGTAGTCGTCGCCGGGAAGCGAGTAGGGGAACGAGTCGAACTGGCCGATCACCGAGCACACCGCCCAGAACTTCTGGAACCTGGCCATGTCGACGTAGTTCGCCGCCGCGGCGATGGCGGCGTCACCGCTCATCGTCAACGCCGTCGCGGCACCGGAGAGCATCGAGCGATCGTTCGGGCCCGACTCGAGCTCGTAGCGGTCGATGTACTGCGCGGCGAAGTCGACGTCGGTACCCTCGAACAGCGGACCGGTGTTGTCGGCGAACCAGCGCGCGACCATCTGCTTCTTGACGGTCTCGACGTTGGCGTAGAGGCCGTAGAGCTGGCCATTCACGGTGAGCACGAGGTGATTGGCCCGCGACGCCGGCATGCCGGCGTTGCGCATCACCCAGTACGCGAGGCGCTCGTGCATCTGCGACGGATCGAGCGACATGTTGTTGAGGGTCAGATCCTTGAGCCCCCAGAACTTCGCCTTGTCCTCGAACTCGTCGACGTTGATGCGCAGGGACGGCTTCCGGGAGAAGGTCTGGAACGAGTTCTGGCCCTTCAGGCGCAGGCCGACCGGGCCGTAGGTGCGCCCCTGGAAGACGATCTGCGCCGGCACGTCGACGAACGGCTCGGCCTCGAGCGCGGCGACGTTGGCCGCGGAGACGAGGAGCTCCATGGCGGGCATACGGTCGTAGCCGAGGATCTGCTCCGTCAGGTCGCCCATCGCCGCGATCTCCTCGGGCGGCGACGACGGCTGCTCGAGGCCCATGGGCTGGCCGTTGCCGGCGGCGTTGGCGGCGGCGGGTGTGACCTTCCACACCGTGGTCCACCCGCTCGACGCGTCGGGCTGGCGCGCCGACGAGAAGTCGGTCTCCTGCGCGCCGTAGTGCACGCGGTCGATGTACGTGCCGTCGGGCCGCGCCAGGCCGATCTCGCCGCCGTCGGCGTCGAGCTTGAAGCCGAGGTGGAAGCCACCGAGCGGCGGGCGCTCGTCCGCCCACAGGATGATGTGGCCGTGCGCCGAGATGATCACGCCGTCGAAGTGGTGGAGCCCCGGCTCGGCGAGGTTGTTGGTGATCGAGTAGCCGTGGAGCGAGAGGTCCTGGCTGGTCGGGTTGTAGAGCTCGATCCAGTCGGAGGCGAGCCCGTTCTCGTCCTTCGTGGTCAGCGCGTTGGACGCCATGAATTCGTTGATGACGATGCGGCCGTCGACATCCGGGGGCACGGTCGGGATGACGGCGTCGGGGCGCGGTCCATCGGTGCGCGAATCGGGCGTGCCGCCGTCGGCGCCGACGTCGTCATCGTCGCCGACCGGCGCGTTGCCGCTGCACGCGGAGAGGACGAGCGAGATGGCGAGGCCGGGGATGGCGAGGCGGGCGCGGGGGGACATCACGAAGGACCTCCGAGGCGGGGCGGGACGCGCGCGGGACGGGCGCATGTCCCCGCCTGTTGCGAACATCGCGCCACGATCGGCGCGTGCAAGCATGCGAACCAACTCGTCGACGCCGTGCGCGACATGCATATCGGGCGCCGGCGCACGCCGCGAGACGCGCATGTCGCGCGGGTCACCGTCACTGGCAGGTCTGGTCGACTCCGACGTTGTCGACGGCGCCGTCGCAGTTGTCGTCGCGCAGGTTGCACGTCTCGGCCGCGCCCGGGTGGACCCCGGCGTCGTGGTCGTCGCACTCCTGGCACCAGACGAAGCCGTCGCCGTCGGCGTCGGGGCCGCTGCCCGAGCGGCAGGCCATCCACGAGTCGATGAACTCGACGCGCTCGTGCACGTAGAGCCGCATCATGCCCATGGAGCTGTCGTGCATCGCCATCGGGAAGGGGCGGTGCGGGTCGGCCTCGGCCGCGGCGGCGATCTGCGCCGAGAACTTGTCGACCTTCTCCTCGTAGAGGTCGGCGTCGTACGCCGAACGCGCCTCGGCGAGCGCCGCGATGTACTTCTCACGCCACGGGACCTCGTTCAGCGTGATCAGGTAGTGGCGCCAGTCCTTCTCCCAGCGGCCGGCGCACGACGGGAAGATCGGGTCGGACTCCTCGGGGAGAAAGTCGTCGGCGAATGCGGTGTCCATGTCGTGCGGGAACCAGATGAAGCCGCGCGTCGGGTGGTCATAGAGGAAGAAGTTGGCGCGGCCGTTGTAGTAGCCGTCCGCGGCGCCGATCACCGCCTCGGCCGCCCACTCGTACATGGAGGTGTCCATGTCGGCGAGCGCGTCGAGGTCGGCGCCGGTGTTCACGTTGTGCCAGAAGGCGTCGATGCGGTCCCACTCGAACGTGTCCTCGTTGGTCTTGATGGTGCGGCCGCCCTTCCACAGATCACCGTCGTCCTCGCCCTCGTTCTCGAAGTAGCGCTGGAGGAATTCCTTGTCGAGGCGCTCGATGTGCGTGTAGAGGCCGTAGTACTGGCCGTTGATGGTGACGCGCGCGTTGTTCGCGCACTGCGCGTACGTGCCCGCGGAGCGCAGGTAGTGGAGCGCGAGGCGCTGGCGGATGAACGTGGTGTCCGTGCGCGGCATGTCGAGCTCGACCTTGCGCACGCCCTCGAAGCGGCCCTGCGGATCGATCTCGTTGAACGCGAGGACGAACTGCATCTTCGGGTTCTGGTCGATCATGATCGTCTGCAGCCACGACGACGCGCCCTTGAGGCGCAGCATGACGTTGGGGATCTCGACCGGGTCACCGACGCCGTCGTCGTACGTGACCTGCACCGGATGCAGCGGCTCGGGATCGAGCATCATCGCGGTGCGCTCGACGACGTGCAGGAACTCGTCGGTGACCTTGGCCCACTCCGCGTCGGAGATCGTGATCCGGTACTCGGGCAGGATCCCCTGGCGGAAGATCGGCGAGCAACCGGTGTCTGCGGGGTCGGGCGTCAGGTCCGGTCCGGCGTCGTCATCACCGCCGTCGTCACCTCCGGGACCGGCACATGCGGTGAGGGCGAGCGGGATGAGGGATGCGATTAGTAGATGGCGGCAGAGCGGCATGACTCGGCTGGAATGCAACCAGCGGGCCTCATCGCGAAGTGCTCAGCTCATCAGAGCCGCAGCTGCGACCTCGCGCACGTCGAACGCCTGGCTGACGCGACGAGGCAGGGTGGGCTTGCGCGCGACCTCGATCTCGCCACTCACGCGTTGCGCAACGGGTTGCGCCGGCGCGAGCGTGAGCACGGTCTGGGCGCGGGTGCCCGCGGCGAGCTCGAGGCGCGCGAGATCGCGCTTGATCTGCGTGGCGTGCTCGGGCGCCCAGGCGAGCGCGCGGGCATACGCGTCGCGCGCCGCCGCTACCAGGCGCGGCGTCATCGCGGCGTCGGCCAGGCGGTTCAGCACGAGCGCCTCGGCGGCGTGCGCCACATCGAGCGCCAGTGTCGCATCGGGTACCGGCGCGGCCGTGAACGCGGCCATGGCCGTGGCGAGGCGCGCCTCGCAGCGCAGCTCGATCTCTTCGAGCGTGAGCGCCGCGTCGAGCACGACGTCGGGCGAACCGTG
>DATLEB010000029.1:0-26963 GCA_035525615.1 Kofleriaceae bacterium
AGCTCGACGTCTGCGCCAAGAAGCTCGAGGCGGCCGGCAAGACGGCGCCTCCGTGATCGCACGCGCGACCGTCCTCGCGCTCATCGTGATCGCCGCGGCCTGCGGACCAAAGCCGCAGCCGCAGCCGCAGCCGCAGCCGCAGCCGCAGCCGCAGCCGCAGCCGCACCCGCAGCCGCAGCCGCAGCCGCACCCGCAGCCGCAGCCGCAGCCGCACCCGCAGCCGAAACCGAAACCGGAACCGGAACCGAAACCGAAACCGAAACCGGAACCGGAACCGAAACCGGAACCGGAAAGCGCAGCACCCGCGACGCACGCGCGGCAGCCACCGCGCGGTGGCTGCCGCGGGTCGCCTTCCTCGCGCCGCTCACGCTCGGGCTCATCGCGGCGTTTCTGCTCGCGGGCGCGAACCTGCGCGCGCCACGGACCAAGACCGCGAGCGCCGCCAGCGCACGCGACGCGCCGCTCGCGAAGGCCCGCGAGCTGTCCGATTGCGCCAGCTGCCATCCGCGTCAATCGAACGAGTGGAGCCGCTCGGTGATGGCGCACGCCACCGGCTCGCCGCTCTACCAGGCGCTCGAGATGCTCATCGAGGAGCAGGTCGGCCGCGATCGCGACTGTCCTGGCGGCGCCGGCGTGCTGCGCAGCGCGGGCACCGGCGCGTGCGTGAACCGTCGCACCGGCATCGCGGAGACGGGCTCGGGCGGCGCGCTCTGGTGCGTCAACTGTCACGCGCCCGGCGAGAACCTCGCGCCGTCGCTCCCCGCGTGGAGCGCGTTCGACGAGCGCAGCCGCCGCCCGCTCCGAGATCTGCTCCCCGCGTCCGCACAGCAGGGCATCAGCTGCGCGTTCTGTCATCAGGTGACGGGGCCCGCGCGCCCCGGCTCCCCCTACGAGGGCAACCCGTCGTGGATCTCGTCGGAGACCGGCCAGCGCTTCTCGATGCGGCCCGAGGACGAGCGCGGCCGCTTCGGCATCGCCAACAGCGGCTACCTGCTCGACGTGCGCGCGCTCCTTGGCGGCGGCAGCGCCGCGGACCTCGTCGCCGGCGGCGCGCATCGCGCCAGCTCGGCGTCCGCGCGCGCGTACCTCGGCTCGAGCGAGTTCTGCGGCTCGTGCCACGACGTCCGGCTCTTCGGCACCGACGCGCTCGAGGGTGTGCGCCGCGGCGAGCACTTCAAGCGCCTGCGGAACGCGTACAGCGAGTGGGTCGCGTGGGCCGACGACGAACGCCGCGCCGGCCGCGTCGCCGCGAGCTGCCAGGACTGCCACATGAGCCTCTATCCCGGCGTGTGCGTGCCCGGCAAGCCCGACGACGGCCTCGCCGGTCGCACGTGTCCGCCGGGCACGCGCTTCGCTGCGGTGCCGCCCGGCACGTACGCGACCGGCGCATCGGCCGCGAGCAGCGACGCCGCGCGGCTTCACGGCCACAGCTTCACCGGCGTCGATCTGCCGCTCGATCCCGGGTTCGACGCGCGGGGCCTCGACGACGCATCGCTCGACGTCGACGGTGTCCCCGTCGGCGCGAAGCAGCGCCGCGACCTCCTCCTCGCGCGCACGTTCCGCCTCTCGATCGACGGCGCGCGCCGTAGCGGCGGCCGCCTCGAGCTGCCGATCACCGTCGAGAACATCGGCGCCGGCCACCGCGTGCCGGCCGGCTTCAGCCAGGAGCGCGAGTTCTGGCTGCACGTGCGAGTCACCGACGCGCGCGGCGTCGTGCGCTACGAGGCCGGCCGCATCGACCGCGCCACCGACGATCTGAAGGACAAGCTCTTCCTGCGCATCAACACGGCGGCGACGTCGTTCGACGGCCTCGGCCGCCCGCTCGGCCTGTTCGGCGCCGACGTGGCCGACGGCCCCGACGCGCCGCAGTGGACCGCCGACGGCGACGGCACCAGCACGTTCCGCGGGCGCGGCCTCGTGAACTTCCAGAACGGCTTCCTGCGCTGCGTGCGCTGCATCGGCGAGATCGACGCGCGCGGCCGATGCCAGCCACGGCCCGGGCAGGAGCGCACGCGCACCGACCGCTTCTCCGATGGCGACTACGACGCCGACACCGGCGAGTGCCGCTCGAACCTGCGCGGCGCCAACGCGTTCGCCGAGATCTTCTTCCCGGTGGGCGCGCTGGACGCGACGCAGGGCTTCGTCCGGGGACCGGACGCGATCGTCGACACGCGCTCGCTCGCGCCCGGCGTGCCGCAGCGCTACGTGCACGAGCTCGACATCCCGGACACCGCCGGTCCCCTGCGCGTCGAGGTGACGCTGCGCTTCCGCGCCTTCCCGCCCTACCTCATCCGCGCGTTCATCGACTACGAACGCGAGCAGCAGCGGCTCGGCCTCCGCCCGAGCGGGCCGCTCGTCGACGCGCGCGCCCTCGAGCGGCTCGACATCGTCGATGTCGCCGACGCGGTCGTGGAGCTGCCGTGAACGCGCACAGCTCGCTCGTCGCCGCCGGCCGCGTGCGCGACGCGAGCGGCGAGATCTACAAGGACGGCGAGCCCGGCGAGGCCATGTTCGTCGTCGTCGCCGGCTCGGTCGAGCTGCGGACCACGCGGCGCGGCGACGCGACGCCGAGCGTGCTGCGCACGGTGCGCAGCGGCGGAACGTTCGGCGAGGAGGCGCTCCTGCCCGGGCTCGCCCGGCGGGCGACGGCGGCGGCGGCGGCCGGCACGCGCGTCGCCGAGATCGCCGGTGCCGTCGCGCGTCGCGTGCTCGCGCGCGGCGAGGATGCCGCAGCAGGCGGCGGCGATGGCGGCTCGACCGCCGGTGGACGCGAGGGGCGGTACCTCGAGCGCGGCGCGGCGCGCGACGTGCTTGCCGGCAGCGCGCTCGGCCGCGACCTCGGCGCCGACGAGCTCGAGCTGCTGCTCGACGGTGTCACGCTCGATCGCTTCGCGCGCGGCGCGGAGATCGTGCACGCCGGCGACCGCGCGGCGAACATCTACGTGGTCGCCGAGGGCCTGCTCCAGCTCCAGCGCGACGGCGCGGTGCAGGCGTACCTCGCGCGCGGCGACTTCTTCGGCGACGACGAGGCGCTCGCGGGGAGCGCCTACGCGGCCACGGCCGTCGCGGCGGGCGACACCTGGTGCGCGGTGGTGCCGCGCGACGTGGTGCGCACCATCGCCGACCGCAATCCCGGCGTGCTCACGCGGTGGCGGCGCGTCGCCGCGGCGCAGCTCGCCGACCAGGCGGCGCTGGTCGAGCGCGCCGGCGCGACGCAGCACGTGTTCAAGGATCTCTACCGGCTGCAGGTGGCGCGCTCGCTCCTCGTGATCGATCAGGAGACGTGCGTGCGCTGCGGCCACTGCGCCTGGAGCTGCTCCGAGGTCCACGGCGAGAGCCGCCTGGTGCGGCGCGGCGACAAGGTCGTGACGCCGGTCGATCGCGTGCTCGGCCGCGCCTCCGCGACCGCGGCCGCCGCGACGTTGCTGTTGCCCAACACGTGCCAGCACTGCCGCCACGCCGCGTGCCTCCACGACTGCCCGACGGGCGCGATCGGCCGCGATCTCGACGGCGAGGTGTTCATTCGCGCCGACGCGTGCACGGGGTGCGGCAACTGCGCCCGGTCCTGCCCCTGGGACAACATCTCGATGGCCGATCGCGCCGGCGGGAGCGCCGGCGGCAATGGGCACGCTAGCGCCGGTCTTTCCGCGCTCGTTGCCGTGAAGTGCGACCTGTGCCGCGAGTACGCCGCGCCGGCGTGCGTGACCGCGTGCCCGACGGGAAGCGTGCTGCGCGTCGAGCCCGAGCGCGACTTCGCGGAGGTCGCGCTCGCGCTGCGCGGATGGGGCGCTCGACCGTCGGCAACCAGGTCAGCGGATCGGGGTCCGGGTCCGGGTCCGGTTTCGGGTGCGCGTGCGACGGCGGTCAACGCGGGCGTGTGGGGGCTCGGCATCGGCGTCATCGCGTGTCTGGTCGTCGCGGGCTGGGTGATGGGGAGAGGATGGAGCGCCGGAAGCGGCGGGGGGCTCGCGGCGGGCGTCGTCGGCGCGCTGATGGTCGTCGCGTTGAGCGCGTATGCCGTGCCAAAGCGCTTCGTGCGGCTGTGGATGAAGCCGCGCGACCGGCGGGAGCGTGTGCGGCCCGTGGCGCGCAGCCGCGTGAAGGCGCTGATGCTCGCCCACGTGCTCGTCGGCGGAGTCGCACCGGCCGCCGTGCTCGCGCACGCCGACGGGCTCGCGGGCACGGGCGGCGTGCTCTTGCTCGCGTTCGCGGTCGCGACGGTGCTCGGTGGATTCGGCGCCGCCGTCTATCGCGCGTTGCCGCGCGCGCTGACGCGGATCGAGCGCGGCGGCTCGTTGCCCGAGGATCTGAAGGGCGACGCGAGCGAGCTCCGCGCGCGGCTGTTCAAGGAGATGAGCGGCACCGGCGAGCTGGTGAAACGCATCGCCGACAAGATCCTGGTGCCGTACGCCCGCAAGCCGCTCGGATGGATCGCGCTCGTCGCGTCGGGCCGCACGCTCTCCGAGGAGGAACGGCGCCTGCGCGCGCAGATCGACGGGGTGCTCGAGGGACGCGGCAGCGATCGCCTCACCGGCCTCGAGAAGGTCATCCGCGTCGCCGTGGAGGTCCGCGCCCTGCCCGGCCGCCGGGTGCTGACGGCGTCGCTCCGCGCCTGGCTGCCGCTGCACATGGTGATGGCCGCGGTGACGCTCGCGCTCCTCGTCGTGCACGTCGTGATGGTGCTCCGATGACGCGCGGCGCTCCGCGGCTGGTCGCGACGAGCGACGTCACGCGTTTCCGCGGAATCGCCATCGCCGCGATCGTGGCCGGGTTGGTCGCCGCGATGGCGACCGTCGTGCTGTGGCCGCGCGGCTCGGCGCCGGGTCCGCTCTCGACGTCGCACCAGGGCGCGCGTCTCGCGTGCGCGACGTGCCACACCCGCGGCACCGACGAGCCACCGCCGTCGACAGCGTGCGCGGGTTGCCACGGCAAGCACGCGACCGCGCGCCCCGGGCACGCCGCGCTCCGCAAGGACGGCTCGCTCGGCTGCACCAGCTGCCATGGCGGCCACCGCAGCCACGGCTCCGTCACGTTCTTCCCCGACGGCACGACGCAGGTGAGCCGCCCGGACACCCCCCGACCCATGGGGTCGTCTCCGAGAACCGTTACCCAGATGGGTGACACGGGCGACCGCGCGCCCCAGCCAGGTGCTGGCGCCGGCGGCCGGCGTACCCATCTGGGTAACGACTCCGGGAACCACCCCCCCGGGGTCGACCTGTCCGGTTCACCCCGAAGCGCCGCCAGCGGCGCGTTCCGACCCTCGGTGGCGATCACGGTTCCGCTCCTCGACGCGACGAAGTGCGCGCGCTGTCACGACGCCACGCGCGCACCGCTCACCTCGTGCTCCACGAACGGCATCGTCACCTGCTTCGACGAGCACGCGCCCATTCGCGCCACCGACGGCGCGCTCGCCGTGCGCGCCGCTGCATGGGACGCCGCCCGCGCCGTCGCGTCGACGACACCACCGCGCCCTCGACCCGCGCGCCGCGACGCTCCACCATGGCTCGTGCTCGCGCTCGCCGCGGCCGCCGCACTCGTCGCCTGGGCCGCATCCCGAACGCTCGCCGCACGCCGCGAATCCGCCGCGCTCGCACGCTCGTCCGCGCGGCGTCACCCGGTGCCGGCGTCCCGGTTCCGGTCCGGATCCGAAACCGAAACCGAAACCGAAACCGGAACCGGAACGCGATCCGCAACCGCCGCCGCGCCCGCCGCAATCGCCCGCCGCCTTCCCGTGATCGACCGCGCCACCTGCCTCGGCTGCAACGCCTGCGTCGAGGCCTGCCCCTACGACGTCCTCGAGGTCCGCCGCTACGTCGCCGTCGTCGCGCGCCCCGACGCCTGCTGCGGCCTCACGCTGTGCGCGCAGATCTGTCCCAACCAGTCGCTCGTCATGCGTGACATCGCCGCGCCCGCGGCCGCCGTCCCCGTCATGCGCACCGGCCTCGAATCGCCCGACGCACCCGGCCTCTTCCTCGTCGGCGACGCCGGCGGCGGCTCGCTCATCCGCAACGCCGTCGACGAGGGCGCGCGCGCCGTCGTCGCCATCGCCGCGCGTGCGCGCCCCGCCGTCACCGACGCCGACCTGCACGACGTCGTCATCATCGGCGCCGGCCCGGCCGGCCTCGCCGCCGCGCTCGAGGCCCGCGCCCGCAACCTGCGCGCGCTCACCCTCGAGCAAGGCACCATCGCCTCCTCGATCCAGAGCTTCCCGCGCGGCAAGCTCGTCCTCGACGCGGCGCCGCCCGCCGCCACGCCGCCGCGCCTCTGGCTCGCCGAGGCCACGAAGGAAGAGCTCCTCGCCCGCTGGTCGCTCACGATCCGCACCGAGCAGCCGCCGCTCCTCGAGCACCGCCGCGTCACCGCGCTCGAGCGCGTCTCCGACGGCACGTGGCGCATCACCAGCACCGACGCCCGCGCGCTCGACGGAGCCGGCACCGCGATCACGCATCGCGCACGCACCGTCGTCCTCGCCGTCGGCCGCCGCGGCTCGCCGCGACGCCTGCCGCTCGACATCCCGCCCGCCATGACGGCCCACGTGCACTACGCGCTCGCCGACGCCGCCAGCTTCGCCGGCCGCCGCGTCGTCATCGTCGGCGCCGGCGACGTCGCGATGGAGACCGCGATCGCCCTCTCGCGCCAGCCCGGCACCGAGGTCGTCCTGTCCTACCGCGGCGCCGACCTCCGCCGCGGCCGCGCGCGCAACATCGCCGAGCTCCGCCGCCGCATCGCCGCCGGCGCCGTCCGCGCCCACTGGTCGAGCGAGCTCACCGCCCTCGCGCCCGGGACCGCCACGCTCACGACACCCGCCGGCCCCATCCCCGTGGGGTGCGACAGCCTCTTCGTCCTCATCGGCACCGAGGCCTCACACCTTACACACACATGGCGAGCCGCTCAGACCGAACCACCGCACCATGCGTTCGACACCCGTTGAGGAGGCCCCGTCGTGAAGCTCTCGACCTTCCTGACTCTCGCCACCACCAGCGCCATCGCCACGGCTGCCGCGGTGTGGGTATCCATCGATCCGGCCCAGGCCACGCGCGGCACCACCGCCGCGCCCGCTGACCCCGCCGACCCCGCCGACCCCGCACGCGGGCCGACCGCCCCCGGCGCCAAGACACCGCCGCCGCCCGACGTCGATCGCTCGCACTTCACCGCCGGCAAGACGCTCATGATGGAAGGCCGGCTCGGCCATCCCACGCTCCCCGCCGACAGCGACAGCGAGACCTTCCTCTTCGTCGACGTCTCCGCCGACGCCGGCCGCACCGCCGCGCGCGTCCCGCTCAACTTGTCGATCGTCGTCGACAAGTCGGGCTCGATGAAGGGGAAGCGCATGACCAACGCGATCGCCGCCACGCGCCGCGCCATCGAGCGCTTGCGCGACGGCGACATCGTCAGCGTGGTCGCCTACGACACCAGCGCGCAGGTCGTACTCTCGCCGACCGTCATCGACGCCACCTCGCGCGCCCGCATCCTCGAGCGCCTCGCCATCCCGCGCGCGTCGAACGACACCTGCATCTCGTGCGGCATCGACGCCGGCGTGCGCCTCCTCGGTCAGCGCCCCGGCATGGTCAGCCGCATCATGCTCCTGTCCGACGGCCTCGCCACCGCCGGCATCCGCGACCTGCCCGGCTTCAAGCGCCAGGCCGAGGACGCGCGCCGCCTGGGCGCGTCGATCACCACGATCGGCGTCGACGTCGACTACGACGAGCGCGTCATGTCGCAGCTCGCGCGCGAGTCGAACGGCGGCCACTACTTCGTCGAGAAGGCCGACAACCTGCCCGCCATCTTCGACAAGGAGATGAGCACGCTGACCAGCACCGTCGCCAACCAGGCCGAGCTCGTCGTCGATCTCGCGCCCGGCGTCTTCGCCGATCAGGTCTTCGACCGCGTCACGGTCGGGACCGGCAGCCAGACCATCATTCCCATGGGCGCGTTCGCCGCCGGCGAGCACAAGACCGCGCTCGTGCGCCTGCGCGTGCCGCGCGGCGCCGCCGGCGAGCGCCCCGTCGCCGCCGTCCGCCTCCGCTACGACGACCTCGTCGATCAGAAGCCCGGCCAGTGCGAGGGTGCGCTCTCCGCGATCGCCACCGCCGACACGTCGAAGCTGTCGCCGCTCGATGGCGTGGTCTCGGCGCGCGTCTCCGCGAGCGAGACCGCGGCGACGCTCGAGCAGGCCAATCAGCTCTTCCGCGAAGGCAACAGCACCGACGCGTCGAACCTGCTCCGCCGCCGCGCCGACGAGGTCCGCACCCAGAACTGGAAGATGAAGAAGGACAACCCGTTCTTCGGCGCCGACGCCGCCGGCGGTCGCGGCGCCGCCACCGCCACCGCGTCCTTCGACAAGCAGAGCGACGTCCTCGATCGCGCCGCGAAGGGGTTCGAGTCCCGCGACCCCGCGGCGCCGCCGCCCGCGCCGACGAGCGCGCCGGCGAAGGCGAACGCGCGCAACGCGCAGGCCGACGCGCTCGAGCTCGCGCACTAGACACGATCCGAAGTCGGGCAAGCCCGATCGCTTGCAAATCGCCGCGGCGGCACTGTACGTGCTCGCCGCGGCTGGCATTTTCGGGCACCAACGCAAAGCGTCCACCGGGGTTGCAATCGTGCACCGGGTCGTCCGATCGTCCCTTTCACCGCGCCCTGGGGGGACCTACAGGATGAGCGTCTTGCATCAGATTCGTCGTCCACTTCGCGCGGGGAGGCCTTCGTGAACCAGCTGCTCGACGCATCCGCGCAGTTCCCGACGGTCATCTTCACGATCGGCCTCGGCGTCTGCCTCATCTACTGGGTCTTCGTGCTGCTCGGCGCGCTCGACATCGATCTCCTCGGTGACGCGACCGGCGGCGCGAAGGGCGGCGTCGAGGGGCTCAAGGGCATCAAGATCGATCACGGCCACGACGCCGACGTCGACGGTGGCGGCTTCTGGCACTCGCTCGGGCTCGCCACCGTGCCGATCACCATCTCGGTCTCCGTGATCATGCTGCTGTGCTGGATCGGGTCGCTGCTCGCGATGCGATATGGCAGCAGCACCGTCGGTAACCTCGCCGGCTGGCTCCCCGCGGTCGTGCTCCTCGCCGTCATCCTCGTCGGCATCCCGCTCGCCGGCATGCTGGTGCGCCCGCTCGGCCCCGTGTTCGAGATCAAGCAGGGCAAGTCCAACCGCGACTACGTCGGGCACACCTGCACCATCACCACCGGCCACGTCGACGACGGCTTCGGCCAGGCGACGATCGAGGACGGCGGCACCGTGCTCGTCATTCCGGTCCGCTGCGACCGGAGCGGCGTGCTCGGCCGCGGCCACAAGGCGCTGGTCATCGACTTCGACGGCGCGCGCGCCGCGTACGTCGTCGAGCCCACGCCCGAGGCGCTCATGGCGTCTCCGGACGGAGAGGCGAGCTGACTTGGGCGAACAGGGTGACATGATCATCGTGGTCGCCGCGATCGGCGCGCTCTCGCTGATCGGATCGCTCGTGCTGATCGCGAAGTCGTTGCGCCGCGTCGAGCCCGGAACCGCGCTCCTGGTCTCCCAGCCAGGCCGCCCGGAGCCGCGCGTGTTCCTGAGCGGCACGCCCATGGTCCTCCCGATCGTCAACCACGCCGACGTCATCGACCTCTCGGTCAAGCGCATCGTGCTCGAGTGCCGCGGCGGCGAAGGCCTGAGCTGCGCCGACGGCATCCGCGCCGACGTGACGGCCACGTTTCTCCTGCGCATCAACCCGACCAGCGAGGACGTCCTCAAGGTCGCGCAGACGGTCGGCTGCGCCCGCGCCTCCGATCAGACCACGCTCGAGGAGCTCTTCACCGCGAAGTTCTCCGAAGGGCTCAAGGTCGTCGCGCGCCAGCTCGACTTCGAGCCGCTGACGCGCGAGCGCGACCACTTCAAGGACCAGGTCATCGCGTACATCGGCAAGGACCTGAACGGCTACGTCCTCGACGACGTCGCCGTCGACCGCCTCGAGCAGACGCCGATCGACCAGCTCGATCCCGGCAATGTCCTCGACGCGCAGGGCATCAAGAAGATCAAGTCACTCACGGCAAGCAACTAGAGGAGAAGGAGTCGTCATGGATAAGCAGCTGATGCTCATGTTGATCGGGGTTCTGGGCGTCCTCATCCTCGGCATTCTCGTGCTCATCGCCCGCACCTGGCGCCAGGTCGATCAGGGCCGCGCGATGATCGTCAACAAGATGGGAACCGAGCCCAAGGTGACCTTCACCGGCGCGGTGGTCCTGCCCATCGTCAACAAGGCCGAGGTCATGGACCTCTCGGTAAAGACCATCGACGTCTCGCGCCGAGGCAAGGAAGGCCTCATCTGCGCCGACAACATCCGCGCCGACATCAAGGTCACGTTCTTCGTACGCGTCAACAAGACGACCGACGACGTGCTCCGCGTCGCGCAATCGATCGGCTGCATCCGCGCGTCACAGCAGTCGACGCTCGAGGAGCTGTTCGCCGCCAAGTTCTCGGAGGCGCTCAAGACCGTCGGCAAGAAGATGGAGTTCGAGCAGCTCTACACGCAGCGCGACGTCTTCAAGGACCAGATCATCTCCGTCATCGGCAAGGACCTGAACGGCTACGTGCTCGATGACTGCGCCATCGACTACCTCGAGCAGACGCCGATCGAGGTCCTCGACCCGAACAACGTGCTCGACTCGCTCGGCATCAAGAAGATCACCGCCATCACCACGGGCGCGGCGATCGACACCAACCAGCTGAAGCAGAAGGAGCGCATGGAGCTCGGCAAGCAGAACCTGACCTCCGACGAGGCCGTGTTCCGCTTCGACCAGCAGCGCGCCGAGGCCGAGGCGAAGAAGAACAAGGAGATCGCGATCGCCAACGCACGCGAGGAGAACGAGGCGCACCGCTTCCGTCTCGAGGAGGAGAAGCGCACGCACGTCGACCGCCAGCGCGCCGAGGAGGCCATCCAGATGGCCGAGCAGGCCAAGATGCGCTCGGTCCAGGTCTCCGAGCAGGGCCGCATCCGCGAGGTCGAGGTCGAGAAGGTGCGCGTCGCCAAGGCGCACGACCTCGAAGAGGTGCTGCGCAAGCGCGAGGTCGAGCTCGGCTCGATCGACATGAACAAGGCCGTCGAGACCGAGAAGCGCTCGATCGCCGACATCATCCGCGCCCGCGTCGCCGTCGACAAGACCGTCGCCGTGGAGGAGGAGTCGATCAAGGACCTCCGCACCGACAGCGAGGCCAAGCGCCACAAGCACGTGACGATCGTCCACGCCGAGGCCGCCGCGCAGGAGGTCTTCATCAAGGACATCAAGAAGGCCGAGGCCGAGCAGCAGGTCGCGCAGTCCCACGCCAAGAAGCAGCTCATCCTCGCCGAGGCCTCGATGGAGGCGAGCGACAAGGAAGCGCGCGCCGCCATCCGCCGCAGCGAAGGCACGCAGGCCGAGCACTCGGCCCAGGGCCTCGCCAACGTGCGCGTGAAGGAGGCCGACGCCATCGCCACGGAGAAGGTCGGCATGGCCGAGGCGCGCGTGCGCGAGACACAGGTCGCCGTGACGGACAAGGAAGGCACCGTCATCGCCGAGAACGTGCGGCGCAAGGCGATGGCCGAGGCCGCGGGTCGCGAGGCGGAGGCCGCCGCGATCGAGAAGACCGGGATGGCCGAGGCGGTCGGCAAGCGCGAAGGGCTGCTCGCCGAGGTCGCCGCCAAGGAGGCCGAGGCGGTCGCGATCGAGAAGCGCATGCTGGCCGAGGCCAAGGGCCTCGAGCAGAAGGCGATCGCCATGAAGGCGCTCGACGGCGCCGCCAAGGAGCACGAGGAGTTCCGCCTCAGGCTCGAGAACGACCGCGCCATCGCGCTGGAGCAGATCAAGGCCAAGGTCGCCATGTCCGAGTCGCAGGCGAAGGTCATGTCCGAGGCCATGGGCAAGGCCGACATCCAGATCATCGGCGGCGACGGTCAGTTCTTCGACCGCTTCGTGAAGGCGGTCTCGCTCGGTAACTCGATCGACGGCGTGGTCGATCACTCCGAGGTGATCCGCTCGGCGCTCGGCGACCGGCTCAAGAACGGCAACGGGCAGCTCATGCAGGACCTGAAGGACGTGGTCGGTGCCGCGGCCGGCTCGTCGGAGGCGCTCAAGAACCTGACGGTGTCGGCGGTGCTGGCCAACCTCATGCTCAAGGCCGACGACAAGACGCGCGTGAAGCTGCAGACGCTGCTCGATCAGGCGCGCAAGCTCGGCTTCGACGACGACAAGGTGAGCTGAGGCCAGGGCCAAGGAGCACGCGATGGCCGATGTCGACGCTGCCCTGACCGGCGGCAACTACGAGGTCCTGCGCCAGCGGCTCGCCGCCGGTGGCGCGGACCTCGCCAAGCGCGCCGATGCGCTGAACCTGCGCCGCAAGGCGGTGTTCGGCACGACCGAGCCACAGCTGGTCGCGACCGAGCGGTTGCGCACCGAGCACAACTGCGCGCCGGTCGACATCGTCGCCGTCGGCAAGAACCTGCTGCTCGGGTTCAACGTCTTCCTCGGGCTCAAGGCCGAGACCAAGGTCGCCGACGTCCTCGCGCTGCACCGATTCGAGCCATTGATCTCCTCTCCGGCGAACGCGACGGGCGACGGCTCCTTCGACACGGCGGCGCTGCCGGCCGATCAGCAGGACTTTCTCAACGGGGCGGACCTCGAGCGCGACTTCGCCAACCTGTATCGCTACTACCGCGACGCGCGCCTCATCCAGCTGGTGAAGCTGGACACGCAGCTGCTCGCGGTCTTCCAGGCCGGCGCCACGTGGAAGGACCAGAAGGTCCTGCGCTGGCGCATCGAACCCGACGGGCGCGTCGTGTACGTCGACGATCGCGGCGATCGCGACCTCGCGGCGATGTATCCGCCGGCCTACGACTTCGAGTGGCGCGAGGTGACGCGCGACCACCAGGTCTCCGGCAAGCACCCGCACTACAACATCCTCGACACGATCTTCGTCGAGTGCATCGAGGGCACGCTCTCGATCAAGGTCGAGAACAACACCGAGAGCGGCGAGGGCGTCTACAACGAGCCGGTCGACGACGCCAACCAGTCGCTCGACGACGCGCGGATCTACTTCGCGCCCATCGGCAAGCCGGGCGGGCTCATCCTGCTCAAGTTCCTGCCCTTCCGCGAGACGGCGTGGCGATACATGGTGTTCGACGCGCGCTCGAAGAAGGTCGTGCGCGCCGACGGCATCGGTCAGGGCTGCCGCAGCCTGCCGGAGGATCACGGCGTGATCTTCCCGGGTGGCTACGTGCTGGTCGGCGGCGAGCACAAGAAGTTCGACGGCGACGCCAGCGACTACGTCCTCAAGCGCGAGCTGAAGTCGCCCAACGGCGAGGACGTCCTCTACGTCTATCACCGCGGCGCCGACGGCACGTACCTGCTCTACCCGTACAACCTGATCGAGAAGACCGTCGCCGCCCCGATCGCGTGCAGCGGCTATTCGCTGTTCGCCGACGGGCGCATGGTGGTGATGCGGCAGGCGACCGGCGAGCCCACGCGCGTCCACCCCATGCAGGTGTGGAAGACGCCGTTCACGAGCGCCGAGCACGCGGCGAGCGCGCCCACCGACGGCAGCTACCTCGCCAAGGTGGGCAACGCCGACCTGGTGCGCGGCCTGAGCGACGCGCTGTCGATCGCGCGCCTGGCCGGGGCCGACAAGCCGCAGCGCACGACCTTCGAGGACATCCTCACGCTCGCGACGCGCGCCAACGACGCGTACTACTGGCTCGGGCACGCCGACGCCGGCGATCTCAAGACCGCGATCGCCGACGTGCGGAACGCGGCCAAGCTCATCCTCGACGAGTACGAGAAGGTGGTCGCGCTCGAGGCCGAGGCGCGCAAGCAGCTCACCGAGGCGACGACGCTGGTGACGGAGCGGCTCCGCGCGACGCGCAGCGAAGGCTGGGACAAGATCGAGCCGTTCCTCGAGGCGCTGACCGGGCTGCGCGGGCTGCGTGGCCAGCTCATCTCCAGGAAGGAAGTGCGCTTCATCGACGTGGCCGCGCTCGAGGCGCTCGAGAAGGAGGTCGCGACGGCGTTCGATCGCGTGACCACCGACTGCGTGGCGTTCCTCGCCAAGGGCGACGCGTTCGGCGAGCTGGTCGGGCGCGCCGGGACGCTGGCGGCGCGCGTGGGCGAGCTGTCGACGGCGGTGGAGGTGAAGCCGATCCGCGAGCAGATCGATCAGGTGGCGGGCGGGCTCGACCTGCTCGGCAACGTGATCGGGTCCCTGAAGATCGACGACGCGACCAAGCGCACCGCGATCCTCGAGAACATCACGGACGCGTTCGGCAACGTGAACCGTGCGCGCGCGACGATCGAGGGACGGCACCGCGAGCTGGCCGGCAAGGAGGGGCGTGCGGAGTTCGGCGCGCAGGTGAAGCTGCTCACGCAGAGCGTGGCGTCGGCGCTCGCGCAGTGCGACACGCCCGAGCGGTGCGACCAGGAGCTGACCCGGCTCCTGGTGCAGCTCGAGGAGCTCGAGGGGCGCTTCGCCGATGTCGACGAGCTGACCGCCGAGCTGGGGGCGAAGCGCGAGGAGATCGTCGATGCGGTCGGCGCGCGCAAGCAGCTGCTCGCGCAGGAGCGGCAGCGGCGCGCCGCGAATCTACAGAAGGCCGCGCAGCGCATCCTCGAGGGTGTGGCGCGGCGTGCGGCCGGGCTGTCGAGCGCCGACGAGGTCAACGCGTACTTCGCGTCCGACGCGATGGTGCAGAAGCTCCGCGACATCGCGGGCGAGATGTCGACGCTCGGCGACGCGGTCAAGGCCGACGAGCTCGAGTCCAGGCTCAAGGCAGCGCGCCAGGATGCGCTGCGTGGTCAGCGCGACAAGGCCGACCTGTTCGAGGGTGAAGGCGAGCTCCTGCGCTTCGGCGCGCATCGCTTCCCGGTCAACAAGCAGCCGCTCGAGCTGATGATCGTGCCGCACGAGGACGGGCTGGCCGTGCACCTCGCGGGGACCGACTTCTACGAGCCACTCACCGACGAGCGGCTGACCGCGGCGCGCGCGTACTGGGACCAGGACCTGCCCAGCGAGTCGGCGGCGGTGTACCGCGGAGAGTATCTGGCGGCGTCGGTGCTGGCCGATGCGGAGGCGGGACGCGGCGCCCTGACGCTGGCCGCGCTCCACGAGCACGTGCGGGCCGGAACGCTCGAGGCGGCGCTGCGGCAGGTCGCGCAGGATCGCTACGACGAGGGCTACGAGCGCGGTGTGCACGATCACGATGCGGCCAAGATCCTCGAGCGGCTGCTCGCGATGCGCGAGGGCGCGGGGCTGCTCGCGTTCCCGGCGGCGGCGCGCGCGCTGGCGGCCGTGTACTGGGGCAACGACGCACCGGAAGAGGTCGCGGCGCGTACGCGCTGG
Organism: Kofleriaceae bacterium; assembly: GCA_035525615.1. Classification (GTDB taxonomy): domain Bacteria; phylum Myxococcota_A; class Polyangia; order Haliangiales; family Haliangiaceae; genus UBA2376. The sequence goes on from DATLEB010000029.1 coordinate 15,347, forward strand.
AGCCGAGCCGCGCAGAGCCTGGCGCGGCTCGCCGACGTCCTCGGCGATCGAGGCGCACGGGCGCAGCTGGCGGTCGACCTGGCGCGCGCGGTGGCGGCGTTCGTCGAGCGCGACCCGTCGCTGGTGGCGGCAGGGCTGGCGGTCGCCGATGCGCAGCTGGCGGCCGCGTACCTCGTACGCGAGCTGGCGTTGCCCGCGCCGCGGTTCGTCGTGAGCGGTGCGGCCGTGGCGATCCGCGATGCGCTCCACGCCGAGCTCGACGCGCGCAATGCGCGCCTCAGCTTCGACGATGATCTGCGTGCGCTCGCGGGCGCGCCCGGTGCCGGGCTCGCGCTGGCGCGGGCGTGGGTGGACGGCGTGGTCGCGAAGAGGCCGGAGCTGGCGCCCGCGGCGATCGAGGCCGCGGCGATGCTGGCCACGCCGGCGTTGACGCGCGACACGTCGAGCGCCGTCGTCGACGCGACGATCACGGGGCTACTCGGTCGTCACCCGCGTCTCGAAGGCGGCACCCTGCGCGTGCGGCTCGACGAGCTGACCGCGCGCCTCGACCGCTTCCGCAGCGAGCACGTGCCGGCGTTCCGCGCCTATCGCACCCTGCGCGCCGAGGTCGCCGACCGCGAGCGCAAGCGCCTCCGCCTCGACGAGCTGGTGCCGCGCGTGATGTCGTCGTTCGTGCGCAACCGCCTCATCGACGAGGTCTATCTGCCGCTGGTCGGCGCCAACTTCGCCAAGCAGCTGGGCGCGGCCGGCGCGGCCAAGCGCACCGATCAGATGGGCATGTTGCTGCTCATCTCCCCGCCCGGTTACGGCAAGACCACGCTCATGGAGTACGTGGCGGCGCGCCTCGGCCTCGCCTTCGTGAAGGTCAACGGGCCGGCGCTCGGCCACGACGTCACGTCGCTCGATCCGGCGGACGCGCCCAACGCGACCGCACGCCAGGAGATCGAGAAGGTCTCGCTCGCGCTCGAGATGGGCACGAACGTGATGCTCTACCTCGACGACATCCAGCACACGTCGCCCGAGCTCCTGCAGAAGTTCATCTCGCTGTGCGACGCGCAGCGCAAGATCGAGGGCGTGTGGCGCGGGCGCACGCGCACGTACGACCTGCGCGGCAAGAAGTTCTGCGTCGTGATGGCCGGCAACCCTTACACCGAGAGCGGCGCGGCGTTCCGCATCCCCGACATGCTGGCCAACCGCGCCGACGTCTACAACCTGGGCGACGTGCTGACCGGCAAGGGCGACGCGTTCGCGCTGTCGTTCCTCGAGAACGCGCTCACCTCGAGCCCGACCCTGTCGCCGCTGGCGACGCGCGACCTCCGCGACGTCTACAAGATCATCCGCATGGCGCAAGGCGAGCCGGTGCCGACGACGGAGCTGTCGCACGGCTACTCGGGCATCGAGCTCGAGGAGATCCTGCAGGTCATCCGCCACCTGTTCGCGGCGCAGGTGACCTTGTTGAAGGTGAACCAGGAGTACATCCGCTCGGCCGCGCAGGCCGACGCGTACCGCACCGAGCCGCCGTTCAAGCTGCAGGGCAGCTACCGCAACATGAACAAGATCGCCGAGAAGGTGGTCTCGGCCATGACGCCCGACGAGATCGAGAACCTCGTCAGCGATCACTACCAGGGCGAGTCGCAGACGCTGACCACGGCGGCCGAGCAGAACCTCCTGAAGCTGGCCGAGCTGCGCGCCCGCATGACGCCGGCGCAGCAGGCGCGGTGGACCGAGATCAAGACCGAGTTCGTGCGTCAGCGCCGCATGGGCGGTGGCGCCGACGATCCGGTCACGCGGCTGGTCGGAACGCTGTCTGGGCTCGGCGCCGAGCTGGGCGCGATCAAGAGCGCGCTCAGCGGCGGCGGCGGCTCCGGCGAGCTCGGCAAGGAGATGCGCGAGCTGCGCGGCGCGATCACCCTCTGGGCCAAGCAGGCATCGGCGGACGCCGCGACGCGTGACCCCGAGGACTGGCTCGCGCCGCGGCTCGACACGCTCGCCGAGAGCCTGCGCGCCCACGCCGCGCGACCGGTCGAGGTCGCGGCGCGCAGCAACGGCAACGGCAACGGCGGCAACGGCGATCACGCGGCGTCGGAAAAGACCGCGGCCGAGCTGCTGGCGCAGGTGCGCCGCATCGAGGAGACGCTCGTGCCCGTGGTCGGCGCCGCCGTCGAGCAGCGCGCCGGCGATCAGGCGCTCGCGCTGAAGATGGTGCAGATCATCGAGCTGCTCGAACAGCTCGACGCGCGCCTCGGCGGACACGGCCGCAGCTAGCACAGCCCCCTAGGGGAGGCAGACGGGCGGCACGGTCACCATGCCCTCGTCACCGTCGACGGTGCAGACCGCCGCGTCGGCGGCCGGCGTGCACGCATCGAGGATCGACGGCGACACCGTCGGATCACCGCAGAGCTGGGCACGCGCGATCTCGGCGACCGACAGGCCGGACGAGCACACGTTGCGCGAGCCGTTGTCGCTCGGGATCACGATGCAGCATTTGGGGCGCGCCGGGTCGGGTGCGCACGAGCACGCGGTCTCGTAGAGCCGCTGCGCGATGGCGTCGCACGACGCGCCCCAGCCGTCGGCAAAACGATCGCCGCGCCGCGCACGCCACACGATCCCACGCGTGTTCTCGCAGCCGTGGACGACATGCAGCGCGCCCGCCCCGTCGAAGCCGAGCGTCACCTGGCCGGTGTCGCAGCGATTGCTCACGATCTGCTCGGCGACGTTGCCATCGATGTCGGCGAGGCGCAGCGCGAACGCGTCGAGGTACGCGACGTGCACGCGCCCCAGGCTCGCACCCGCGCTGTCGACCGCCAGCGCCGCGCCGCCGCCCTGACCGAACCAGCGACCGAAGCGCCGCTTCTGCCACGAGCCGCCCGCCTTCGTGGCGTAGCCAAACTCGCTCACGGCGTAGCTGTAGCCGACGTGCGGCGTACCGTCCGCGCTCACGGCGATCGCCACGTCGACGTCGACGGGCACATCCGGCACGTCGACCTCGACGGCTTCGGCGACGAGCGCGCCGATCGCGCCGCCGGCGTAGCGCACGTCGTCGGCCTGGTTCCGCCACGCGAGGTGGATCTGGTCGCCGGACACCGCCATGGCGAGCGCGAACGCGCCGTCGGGCGAGGCCGTGCTCGGCGACCACGCGCCACCGTTCTTCGTGCGCAGCTGGATCCCCGACGGCGAGATCCCGGCGAAGGCGACCACCGGCGCGCCGCTCGCGAGCACGCCGATCGCCGGGCGCACACCGCTACCGATGGCGCGCTCCACGGTCCACGTCGATGCCGCGGCAGGGCGCGTGGCGACGTTCACGGTGTCGTCGCTCTCGGTCCACGTCACCCAGATCGCGCCATCGCTGGCGATCGCGATCGACGTGCTCAGATCGTTGGTGCCGGACGCGGTCAACGTCGTCACCGGCTCCGAGCTCCAGCTCACCCCGCCGAAGGTGGCGACCCGCACCTCCGGGGTGCCGCCGTCACGGATGTACGCGACGCGCGGTGTGGCGCCGCCGGCCAGCGACGGCGACTTGCCCATCGGGTCGACGTCGGCGCCGTCGTAACGGCACAGGCCGCAATCGACCGGCGCGCAACCGGAGCGATAGACCGTGCCGCACGCGTCGGCGGCGCAGACGCCGTCGGTGCTGCAGCCGCCGCCGCCGCCGCCGTCGCCGTTGCCGCCATCGGGATCGCCATCGCCGTCATCGTCGCCGCTTCCACCACCGCCGCACGCGACGACCGCGCCCATCAGCAGCACCACCGACCCGACTCGAACGCTCAGCGCGATCCCCATGACGACATGGTGTCCCAGCGCCGCCGCCCCGAGACCGACCTCACGGACGTCTCCCAGCTCCAGGGCGGCGACGCCGGAGCAGGAGCGAGAGCGCGATGCCGGCGAGGGGCGCGACGCCGGTAGCGGCTGGGCCAGCGCCGCAGCAGCCGCCGCCGACGTCGCCGCCGCCACCCCCGCCGCCACCGCCGTCTTCGGCGGTGCAGGTGGCGCTGCAGCCGTCGCCATCGGCGGTGTTGCCGTCGTCGCACTCCTCGGCAGCGTCGACGCTGCCGTCGCCGCACGTCTCCGGCGGCGTGACCGGGCGGTCGTACGCGACGACGCACATGTCGTCGAGGGTCCAGCCGCCGTACTGGCCGCTCGCGTCGGTCGTCATGCGGTACTCGATGCGGATGGTGCCGCCGGCGGCGGGCGTGAGATCGACGTCCTGGAAGCGCCACTCGCCGTCGGTGTGGTGCGTCGTGCCGTCGGCGAGGTTGGTCCACACCGTCGTGTCGCCGACACGGATCGACGCCTGATCGCTGGCGCCTTCCTCGACGTTCAGCCAGCGCCGCTGCTGCAACCGCACGATGTCGTAGCCGGCGGTGTCGATCGGCGGCGACAGCATCTGGTTGACCTTGTCGGCCTGGTACTGGCCGTTGAAGTCGGCCTCGCCGAGGTCGTTGCCGATGACGCGCGTGCCCGAGAACGCGGTCGCCGGGTCCCCGCCCTCGCCGAGCGGCGCGCCCCACTGCCAGTCGTCGGCGCCCTCGGCCGCCGTGCCGCTCACGAGCGCGTGCGTCCAGCCGGCGACCGACGGATCGCTCTCGAAGTCGGTGCAGTAGAGGACGGTGGCGTCGCCGAAGAACGCCTGGTACCAGGGGTCGGCCGCGTTCAGTGGGTACGTGAGCGTGCCGCCGACCTCGGTCGTCGCCGCGAGCTGGTACTCGACGACGGTGCCGGCCGGCACCGCGGGCAGATCGCCGGTGAGCGCCGACGCGCCGGCCGTCATCGTGACCGTGCCGGTCATCGCCGGGTTGTCGCGGTGGCGCCACGTCAGCGTTCCGCCTGTGACGTTGCCCGAGCGGCACACCGTCGACGGCGAGAGCGCCATCGACACGGTGCGGTTCGTGAGCGTGGGTGGCGCGACGCGCGGCCCGGCGTCCATGGTGGGCTCGGCCATGCCGTGGCGCGCGTACGCCTCGTCGATCTCGCACTTGTGCGGCGTACCGTTGGCGAGGTTGCCGTCGTCGTCGTCGATGGCGAGGAGCTCGGCGTACGTCGACGGGATGTCGCTGGCGCGCCGGAACGACTCGTAGAACAGCCGGTCGGTGCGCGCGCGGCCGCCGGCATCGCCGTAGAGCGCGATCAGGTTCTTGCGCAGATCGAACATCGCGCCGCAGTAGATGCGGCCGGTGTCGTGGATCTCGCCGCGGTCCTCGGGCCACGAGAACTCGCTGCCGGCCGGATCGCAGTGGCGCATGGGCTCGTCGGTGTTGAAGAAGCCGCGCGCCATCGCGGGATCGCCGGTGATGGTCGCGGCGACGAAGTCACCGAGACCTTCCGACAGCGCGCCGTCCCACGAGCCCACGCCGCTGATGAGCGCGTGGTTGTGAAACGAGTGCCCGAACTCGTGATAGACGACGTCGGCGATGCGCGCGGTGTTCCCGCACTGCGCCGACGCGCGGAAGAAGCTGAGATCGGTGCCGTCGGAGAACGCGTTGCACTGGTCGTTGATGTTCACGGTCGCGCGCATCGACTGGTTGATCCACGGGATGTTCGACACCGTGCGCGCCCACTGCTTCACGCGCTGGATGTGGACGAACGTCGAGATCTGCGCGTCGGCGTACTCGCTCGTGGCAGCGTTCCAGGTGACCGTCGCACCGTCGCTGAGCTGCGCCGAGTAGCTCGCCGCCGTGCCGGCCTGGCTGCTCACGCTGATGAGCGGACCGGTCGAGCGCGCCACGAGCGCCGGGCCGGTCGCGCCCGACCACGACAGCGCGCCGGTCGCGGCGTCGGCGGTGGCCGAGCTGCCGCCGAGCGTGACGCTCGCGCCGGTGGCGGGGTAGTCGCGGCGATCGCCGCCCCACCACCGGACCGGCGCGTTCATCTGCAGCACGGCCGAGCCGAACGACAGCGTCTGCAGGCGACCCACGACGGCGCCGGTGGCAGCGTCGAGGTACACGTCCCAGCGGCCGCGCGGCGACTCGCTGTCGACCTGCACGACGACGACGGTCGCGTAGCGTGGCGCGCTGCGCGGCTCGACGATGGGCAGCACCACCGGGGTGCTGACCGTCGACGCCACGGCGCCCGGCGCGCCGAGCGCAACCAGATACGCGGTGGCGCGGGTGCGTGCGTCGGAAGCGGCGATCGGATCGGCCACGACCGGCGCGTCGATGTCGGGGAACGCGGTCGACGCGAGCACGATCGCGCGATCGCGCTTGATGCGGACGCTGACGGTGCCACCGAGCACGCGCATCCCGCGGTGGTACTGGAGGAAGCCGACCGAGCGCAGCCCGTCGGTGAGATCGTTGGCGGCCGGCACGAGGTCGCCCGCCGTCGCACCCGGCGCGAGCAGCGCGCGATGCGCGTCGATGATCGCGCGCGCCGCGGCCAGCGCCTTGGCATCGTCGGTGGTGGCGCCCGGCGTCGAGATGCCCTCGCCGAACAGGCGCAACGGCACCGCGGTGTCGTGATCCCAGAGCGAGGTCCACGCCGTCCCGTGCTGGCGCACGAACTCGCTCCACGCCGCGGTCGCGCGCGGGGGCGCGGCGTTCCACGTGGTGTCGCGATACGCGCGCGCCGGACCGGCGGGTGTGACGAGGCGATCGTCGCCGGCGAGCCCGGGCGGCGGCGCACGAAAGGCCAGCGCGGCGGGCGCGGTGGCGAGGACGACGAACGAACCGAACGCAGCGGTCGCACGCAGGCGCAGGCGCATGGATCCTCCAGTCCCGAGCCTCCCTCCCAGGCGGCCACGGGCATCTGCCGCCGGAGCAAATCGCGCACCAGCCGACAATGGCGCGAAAGCATTCAGACGCGCCGCGCCGGCGCGAGGAGTCTCGCCACGCTCGAAAGTTGCAGCGGGGAGTCATGCCTCGCAAATCCGCAGCGGGGTCCCGGTGTCCAATGGGCCATGCGCGCGACCGCCGTGGGGTCCATGTGCCTGGCCGTTGGTGTCGTGTCGGCGTCGCCGTCGGCGGACGCCGAATGCGCGATGCCCGATCCGGTGACCGCACCCGAGGCGCAGATCGTTCCGCCCGATCCGGTCATCTATCGCTTCGATCTCCAGTACGCGGCGCCCCCCGTGCTCACGATCGAAGGACCCGACGGACCGATGCGGTACACCGCGAGCGGCGTGGGCCCCCACAACGACATCAGGGCGATGGAGATCCACATCGAGGCGACCAGCGGCTCGTTCACCGTGAGCGGCGGCGACCACGACGTGCCGAAGACGTACGTCATCGGCCCCGTGAAGCCGCCCGTCGCGCCGGTCGTCGAGAGCGTGCAGTGGATGGAGAGCTCGTGGACGTGCAGCCACGAGCGCGGCTTCGCGATCGACGCGCGCGGCGCCGATGTCGCCGCGTTCCGCGTGGTGTGGTCGAACGGCTACGAGGAGCTGATCCCGCCCAACAGCACGGCGTTCTTCTCACGGATGAGCGGTGGCGAGCGCGACCCGAACGCGCTGCGGGCCTTCATCGGTCATCCCAACTGCGTCGGCAACCTCGTCAACGACCACTACATCGGACGGAAGGATTTCCGCCTGTTCGCGCGGTACTCCGATGGGACGGAGCTCGAGGTCGAGCTCCCGCGAGAGCCGCAGCCGCCGCCGCCTCCGCCTCCGCAGCCGCAGCCGCAGCCGCAGACGAAGCCGCAGCCGCAGCCGCAGGCGAAACCCGCGCCACCGTCGCGCGGTGAGCTCGCGCCCTGGAAGGTCGGGGTCGCCGCCGCCATGAGCATCGCCGCCCTCAGCAGCGTCTCGACGCTGCTGGTCGCGCGCCGCCGACGGCGGTACGCGGCCATGGTCCCGTAGCGTAGGCCGCCTTACCGCGGGGAGGGCCCGCGAAGATTCCGTCGAGGCCGTGTACGTGGAGGCGTACACTGGATCATGGCACCAACCCCGCTGACCGTGATGGTCACGGGCGCGAGCACCGGCATCGGCCTGGCACTCGCTCGGACGCTGCTTCGCGACACGCCGCATCAGGTCGTGCTCACCGCACGCCGGCCGTCGCTCGCGCGCTTCACCGCCGAGGGTATCGTCGAGAACGAGCGCGTCGCGATCGTCGCGCTCGACGTGACCAATCAGGGCGAGCGCCGCGCCGCGGTCGCCGCCGCCGAGCAGCGCTTCGGCGCGGTCGACGTGCTCGTCAACAACGCTGGCGTCGCGTATCGCTCGGTGCTCGAGCACGTGACCGAGGACGACTTCCTCGATCAGATGGACGTGAACTACGTCGGTCCGGTCGAGCTGACGCGCCTCGTCCTGCCCGGGATGCGCGCGCGCCGCCGCGGCAGCATCATCAACCTCTCGTCGGTGGGGGGCATGATGGCGATGCCGACCATGGCCATCTACAGCGCGTCGAAGTTTGCGCTCGAGGGCGCGACCGAGGCGCTCTACTACGAGGTCCGGCCGTGGGGCATCAAGGTCAGCCTCATCCAGCCGGGCTTCGTGCACTCCGAGTCGTTCGAGCACACGCGGCTCACGGCCGCGAGTGAACGTTCGAACGCCGACCTCGGCGAGGCCTATCACGCGCACTACGAGCACATGTCGCCGTTCATCGCGCGGCTCATGCACCGCGCGCGCGCGACGCCGGAATCGATCGCGAAGCGCATCGTGCGCACCATCCACCGTCGCTCTCCGCCGCTGCGCGTGCCGGTGACGATCGACGCGTGGGTGTTCGGCTACCTGCGGCGCCTCCTCCCCCGCTCGCTGTACCACTGGCTCCTCTACCGCTCGCTCCCCGGGGTGCGGCAATGGGGCGACGCGAAAGCGCTACCCGGCCCGTACCCCGAACCTAGCCCCCCAGCAATCTCCGCAGAGGAAGTCGGCGGGCGATAGTTATTTCGGTCATGCTGGAGCGTCGCCTCGAGAGGCGTCAGGACGGTCGAACGACCGTGATGCTCTCGGGGATCATCGACGAGACCGCGGATCTCGACGTGATGCTGGCCGACCTGAACGGCGAGCTCGCCATCGATCTGTCGGGAGTCAATCGCATCAACTCCATCGGCGCCCACCGATGGATCCTCACGATGGCGCGGATCACGGCGCACCGGCGCATCGTCGTCGAGGGCGTGCCGTACTGCGTGGGGATGCAGGCGAACTACGTCTCCAATTTTTTCGCGCGGGCCGAGGTCCTGTCGTGTCTCGCCCCGTACGCCTGCCCGACGTGCGATACCAGCACCAACATGCTCATCCACCGCGACGAGGTGTCGCTGCGGGCGCCGGCCCGGTGGTGTGGCTCGTGCAAGCACGAGCTCCGCTTCGACGAGCTCGACGGCTACCTCGACTTCCTGGTGCGGATGCGATCATGAAGCTCGTGTCGGCGCGGGTGATCGTGGAGGACGTCGCGGTGGGAGAACGCGTCGAGGCGGTCCTCGCCGTCGCGAACATGGATCGCACCGACGCGCGCGGGGCGGTCACGATCGTGAGCCACGCGCGCATCGAGCAGGCCAACGACGCGCTCGGTCCGGTCGTCGTCCTGTGCAGCGGCACCGGGCGGCGCGCCGCGCTCGAGCTGATCGCCGGGCGCGCGCTCCGTTACCTGGTGCCGGTCGACGATCGCCTCGAGGATTCGCTGCTGACGACGCTCGGCAAGCTGTCGGGCGCCGAGCTGTTCGGGCTCGACCGCTACGTGCGGCACGGCGGGTTGATGCAGACGTACGCCGTCGAGGACTCGGTGGCGAAGGTCCGCATCCTGCGCGAGATCGGTTCGCGCGCGCAGCGACTCGGCTGTCCGCAGCTGATCGCCGACCTGTTCCTGTCGGCGATCGACGAGATGGCGATCAACGCGATCGAGCGACACATCCGCGCCAGCCTCGGACCGATCGAGATCGTGGCGGCGGCGGAGGTCGGGCGCTTCGCGGTGGCGGTGCGCGATCGCGTCGGTCAGCTGCGGCCCGAGCACGTCCTCGGCTCGCTCGTGCGCGGCGGCGCGCAGAAGCAGGGCGGCATGGCGCTCGACGCGGCCAGCGCGCAGCTCGGCTTCCGCATCATGTTCGACACGCTCTCGACGCTCGCCATCAACGTCGAGGCCGGCAAGCGCACCGAGATCATCGGCGTGATCGATCTCGGCAAGAGCCTGCGCGAGTACCGCGACACGGTGCCCGGCTGGGGCTGCTTCGTGACGGACGCGACCTAGCTCGGCTGGTTCCCGAGGTCGCAGGCGAACCAGAGCACGAGGCGCGCCGGCGCCTTGCCGTTGTCGAACATCGCCGGGCCGAGGAAGAGGCCGGGACGGATCTCGCGCAGCTCGTCGCGGATCATCTGAATGGGCCTGGGGTTCGCGTCGTGGCGGTAGTCGAGGAAGATGCAGGGCGCGCCGTCGATCGCGGACGGCTCGATCGTGGTGGTGAAGGGGAACCAGCGCTTGCCGCCGAGGATGCGGACGCGGTTGATGCCGTTGCCGTTGCCGTCGGTCTGCGCGGCGAAGCTCTTGCCGGCCCACGGGAACCACGAGGCGCGCGCGAGGTTGCGCACGAAGCCGCCGCGGCCGCCGCTGTCGAGGCCGCGGATGCTCAGCATGCGGCAGGCGGGATTGCCGTCGAGCGCGTGCAGCGTCGACGGGACGGTGCCGCGCCGGTACACCGCCTCGAGGGCGGTGACGTCGAGCTCGGCGAGGTCGTCGAGCGTCCGGGGGCCGGACACGGTCGACGCGGTGGCGGGGCGAGCGGGGGTGGCGGTGGTCTCGATCATGGCAGTCTCCCTTGCGCGATGGCATCCCACGAGGTGTGCTCGACGGCGCGACAGACGTCGTCGTCGAGCGTGAAGTAGCCGGCGCGCGCGGCGCGCACCATGCCGACGAACGCGCCCCACACGGTCACGATGAGCGCGGGCGCGGGTTGCGATTTGAGGACACCGGCGGCGCGGCCGCGCTCCACGACCTGCGCGATCGGCGCGAGCACGCGGAGCTCGACCGCGCGCGACTCGGCGTCGAGGTAGTCGCCGTGGTGGTGGAGCTCGAGGAACGCGAACGCGCGCGGCTCGGTGCGGGCGAACCGCACCAGCGCCCACCATAGATGATGGAACTGATCGCGCAGCGGCGCCGTCGCGACGGTCGCGGGCGAGACCGCCGAGAACAGCGCAGTCGCCAGCAACGCCTTCGCGTTGCGATAGACCTCGTTGACGAGCTGCTCCTTGCTCGCGACGTGCCGGTACAGCGACGCCGGCGCGATGCCCGCCGCCCCCGCGATCTCCGGGATCGACGCGCCATGGAACCCGCGCTCCGCAAACAACGTGAGCGCCGCCTCGAGGATGTCCTCCTTGCGACCTGGCGTCGCCGGCCGGCCCCGCCCTCTCCCGCGGCGCGCCCGCGTATTTTGCGACTGAACGTTCACTCGCAATATTATCTACACCTGCCTCGATGCCCCGTCAAGAGGAGAGGGGTCACTCTCCTGGGTCCCAACACCCCGATATAGCAGGGGAATTCAGGGGCAATGCGTCGCGCGTTCCCGCGACACAATCGGGTGTTTTTCGGCAATCATCTCGGCCGCTTGCGACCCAGGAGAGTGACCCCTAAACGCTGACCCCGGAGAGTGACCCCTAAACGCTGGGCTTGGTGCGCTTGCCTTTGCCCTTGGTGGGCTGGGGCTTTGCGCTCGTGGGCGCGTCGTCGGCGGCGTCGTCATCGGCCGCGTCGGAGCCGGAGGG
>DATLEB010000051.1:0-2193 GCA_035525615.1 Kofleriaceae bacterium
GTGGAGGGAGGCGGGACGGCCTCGAAGGCGGAGCTCGAGACCTTCACGCTTGCCGGCAAGACGGGGACGGCGCGCCGGACGGTGCACGGGCGGTACGCGGCGTCGCAGTACATCCCCACCTTCGTCGGACTCTTTCCTGGCGACCGGCCCCAATTCGTCATCCTCGTGAAGCTCGACAATCCACGCGGCGCTTACTACGGAGGCCTCACGGCCGCGCCGGTGACCAAGGCGGTGCTGGAGGCGGCGCTCGCGTCGCGCAATGCATCGCTCGATCGTGGCACACTCGCGGCGGTGCGACAGGACGCGCGCCCCGATTCATCGCGAGATACGGCCGCGGCCCTGGCCAACGCGCGCGTGGCGGCCGAGACGTTGGCAACGGCGCCGGCGCGCGAGAGCGCGAGAGCCCTGGCCGCCGAGCGCGCCGTGAAGGACTCGGCCGACTCGCCGCCGTTCGTGGCGACGCTACCGGCGCCACGCGCGCGTCGCGCAGCAGCGCAGCCGCCGCGACCGGTGCCCGACGTCCGCGGGCTCTCGCTTCGACAGGCCGTGCACGCGCTCCACGCGGCAGGTTTCCACGTGCAGCTTCAGAGCGGCGCAGAGCAGGGAACGGCACCGGCTGCCGGCGCCGTGCTTCCGGTAGGAACCGTGGTGCGCCTGGCGGGCATCCGATGAGCCGTATGCTCGCCGACATCCGCATCGCTCTGGAACGCGCCGGTCTGCTGATCGGCCAGTCGGGTACGCTCCCGGCGTCGGTCGAAGCGATCGGCGACGACAGTCGCACTGTTCAATCCGGGTCGCTGTTTCTCGCCGTGCGCGGCGCGGAGCGGGACGGGCACACCTATCTGGCGCTCGCCGCGGAGCGTGGCGCGACGGCGGCGATCGTCGACGATGCGTCGCGCACCACACTCCCCGCACTCGTGGTGTCGGATACGCGCCGCGCCGCGGCTGCGGCCGCGCGGGCCTTCTACGAGGAGCCCGCGGCGTCGCTTCGATTGATCGGCGTGACCGGTACCAATGGGAAGACAACCACCGTCGGGATGCTGCGCCATCTCTTCGATGAGGACCGCTCGCGCGCCGCATCGATCGGCACGCTGGGAGTGCTCGTCGGCAGTGCCGGCGATCCGCTCGATGGCGGCAGCGGTCTCACCACTCCAGGGCCTGTCGAACTGCAACGCGTTCTGCGAGATCTGCGCGACGACGGCGTACGCACCGTCGCGATGGAGACGTCGTCGCACGCGTTGCATCAGCGACGCGTGGAAGGGCTGAGCTTCGCCGCCGGCGTGTTCACGAACCTCACCCGCGATCATCTCGACTACCACGGCACGATGCAGGAGTACTTCACCGCCAAGGCGATCCTCGTCTCCCTGCTCGATCGCGATGGCGTGGCAGTGGTGAACGCCGACGATCGCGCGTGGGACTCGCTGCCGCCTGCGCCGCGAACAGTGCGGTACGGCCTCGGCGCCGCGGCGGACGTGCGCGCGCGTCGGGTGCGATCGACGCCGGACGGGAGCCGCTTCGATCTGGTGCTCGGTGCGGAGTCTCACGACGTGACACTGCCGCTCATCGGCGACTTCAACGTGGCGAACGCGCTCGGCGCCGCGGCGTGCGCGTGGGCCCTCGGGCTCTCGTCGGGCACCATCGTCGAACGGCTCGCGACGATGCCGCAGGTGCCGGGCCGCCTGGAGATCGTGCACGAGCGACCGACCGTGCTGCGCGATTACTCGCACACCCCTGATTCGCTGGAGCGCGCGATCGCCGCCGTGCGTCCGTTCGCGGCGGGGCGACTGATCGTCGTCTTCGGCTGCGGAGGCGATCGCGATCGCGGCAAGCGTCCTGAGATGGGGCGCATCGCGGCACAGGGCGCGGACCTCGCGATCGTCACGAGCGACAATCCGCGCACGGAAGACCCGGAACGAATCCTCGACGGCATCGAGGCCGGGATGGGCGACGTCGCCCACGAGCGCATCGAGGACCGTCGCGACGCCATCGCCCGCGCGCTGGCTCTCGCGGGCCCCGACGACCTCGTGCTGCTCGCGGGCAAGGGGCACGAGACCTACCAGATCCGCGGTACCACCAAGCTGCCGTTCGACGAGCGGCAGATCGTCCACGAGATCGTCACCGAGAGAGTGAGCTGATGGCGGATGCCGCCACCCCGCAAGCGAGCGCGCTCGAGCAGCCGCGCTTCTGGACGCT
>DATLEB010000083.1:0-4285 GCA_035525615.1 Kofleriaceae bacterium
CATCGCCAGGGTGTAGGCCTCCTCACCGCTCGCGCACCCCGCGCACCATACCCGGATCGCCTCGGTGGGCCCCTTCTGCGCGATGATCTGGGGGATGATCTCGGTGCCCAGGAAGCCCCACGGCAGGTCGTCGCGGAAGAACGCGGTGACGTTGATGAGCAGCGTGTCGAGCAGCGCGGTGAACTCGCTGGGGTGCGACTCGAGGAAGCGCTGGTAGTCGCCGAAGCCGGCGACGCCGACGGTGCGCATGCGCTTGGTGAGGCGACGCAGGAGCCCGACGCGCTTGTAGCCGCTCAGGTCGAGGCCGCGCGTGCGGTGCAGATGGTCGAGCAGGGCGGTGAGCTCGCGCTCGCGGATCTGGCGATCGTCGGACACGTGAAACGGGATCGGGGCTGATGACGGCGGTGCGACGACGACGCACGCGCAGTGCGTTCAATCAGAAAAGTTACCGCACCGGATGCCGGCGCGCAGCACCCAGCGCATGAGCCTGCGAAGTGTCTCGATGCGGTACGCTACTGCACCCGATCCCCAACAGGCCGCCCGTATCCGGCGTTACATTGATGGGTCCGAGACGAACGTCGCCATCGCTGCCGCCGCACGTTAGACCGTCCTGTGCCCGCCGTGGGACGCCCTCCGCTCATCACATCCGACATGATCACGAGTCGTTCACTCCGCATGCTCGCGTCGATCGGCGCCAGCGCGCTCGTCGCAACGCTCACCCTCGCTGAGTCCGCCGGCGCCCAAGGGCAGCAGCTCAACATGGGCACCGGCCCCGCGCTCCCGAAGAGCGGCACCATCCCGCGCGACACTGCTTACGAGCGCAAGGTGCTCGCGGCGATGAAGGCGCCCGATGGGTTCACCATGGTGAGCTACGCCGGCCCGCCATTCGCCATGTATCCCACCGTCGTCACTCCAGCGCCCGATGGCTCGGTGTACGTCGGCGTGGACCTCAACCTCGCCCAGGGCGCGGTGAAGGGGCGCGGCCGCGTGATGCGTCTCGTCGACAGCGACGACGACGGGCACGCCGACAAGTACACGACCTTCGTCGACCTCGACAGCCCGCGCGGCATCGCCGTCGACGGCAACACCGTCTACGTGCTCGCCCCGCCGAACCTCACGGCGTACCGCGACACCACCGGCGACGGCATCGCCGACTGGTCCGACGTGATCGTGAAGGACATCGGGTTCAGCCTCGACGTCCGCAGCGAGGACCACGCGACGAACAACATCACGCTCGGCTCCGACGGCTGGATCTACGTCGCCGTCGGCGACTATGGGTTCCTGAACGCCACCGGCAAGGACGGCACGCGGATCACGCGCCACGGTGGCTCGCTCGTGCGAGTGCGCCCCGATGGTACGGGGCTCGAGCTCGTCACCGTCGGCACCCGCAACATCTACGACATCGGACTCGACCCGTTCGGCCACGCGTTCGCGCGCGACAACACCAACGACGGACGCGGCTGGAACACGCGCTTTCACTGGCTCGCGCAAGGCGCGAACATGGGCTATCCGTCGCTCTTCCTGCACTTCCCCGACGAGCGCATGCCGTCGCTGTTCGATTACGGCGCGGGGTCGGGAACGGCGGGGCTCTGGATCCAGGACCCGGGCTTTCCCGACCAGTGGAACAACACGCTCTACACCGGCGACTGGACGGTCAATCGGATCTTCCACCACCCGATCGAGCGGAAGGGCGCGAGCTGGTCGATCAAGCAGGACGAGTTCATGACCGTGCCGCGCGCCATCGACATGACGATGGACGACCGGTCGCACCTGTACGTGGCGAGCCTCATCGGCGGCGTTTTCAACTACGCCGGCGACACCGTCGGCGCGATCGTGCGCGTGAGCTATCCGGGCAAGCCCGCCGCCACGGCGCTCCGGCCCACGACGCGCACCGACGCCCAGCTGCTCACGGCGCTCGTGTCCAACAACGCCGTTCATCGCATCTGGGCGCAGCGTGAGCTCGTGCGCCGCGGCACCAAGGCGACCACCGTGACCCGGCTGACGCAGCTCGCGCTCGACCGGCAGCGTGCACCCGAAGCACGCGCCACAGCGGTGTTCACCCTCAAGCTGCTCGCCGGTGCACGCGCGAACGCGACGATCCAGCGCATTGCCGCCGAGCCGGCGCTGCGCGAGTTCGCGCTCCACGCGCTCACCGACGACAAGCGCCAGCTCGACGGCGTCCCCGTCGCGCTGTACGTGACCGCGCTGAACGACGCCGACCTCGCCGTGCGCGCCGCGGCGGTGAACGGCCTCGTGCGCCTGAACGCGCGCGACCGCGCCGAATCGATCGTGCCGCTGCTCACCAGCCCCGACAGCTCGCTGGCCCATCTCGCCACCCAGGCGCTGGTGTCGCTCGGCGCGCGCGACGTGGCGCTGCGCGCGCTGACGGGGGCGGGGTCGTCGCCCGAGCTGCGCACGCGGGCGCGGTTCGTCCTCCAGCAGATGCACGATGCCGAGACGGTGTCGGCACTCCTGGCTGCGAACGGCAGCGCCAGTGATCCGGCAGTGAAGCGCGAGGTCGTCGCCACCCTCGCGCGGCTGTACAACACCGAGGGCCCCTGGAAGGGCGATTGGTGGGGGACGTATCCGACGAACGTGGGGCCGTACTTCACCCCCGCGACGTGGGAGGAGAGCGCGCGGATCAAGCCGGTGCTGCGCCAGACGCTGCTCGCCGAGAAGGGTGGCGACTTCGATGCGCTCGTCGATCTGTTCGCGCTGAACCGCGTGCTGCCGATGGGCGCGAAGCCGCTGTTCAACGCGGTCGCGACGTCGCCGGCCGCCGCTCAGCGCGACGCGCTGGTGGACGCGCTGGTCGGCACCTCGCAGCTCGCGGCCGAGTCGGTGCCGCTCGTCACGCGCCTCGACGCAACGAGCCCCGCGCTCCACACAGCGGTGGCCGAACTGCTCGCCGGCGAGACGACATTCGAAGCGCCGACGCTCGCGCTGGCGCGCACGGCGGTGCTCGACACCACGCTCGCTGCCGCGACGCGCGCGAAGCTGCTCACCGCGCTGGCCGCGATGCCAGGAGACGCGGGGCGTGACGCGGCGACGGCGGTGTTCGCGCGGTTGACGCCGCGGGCGGGCGCGCCGACTCCCGCAATGGCAGGGGCGCAGCCCGCAGCCGCCGGGGCGCAGCCGGGAACGACGGCCCCGGGCGCCGGCGGCGATCCGATCGAGGCGGCGTGGCGCACGTGGGTGGGTGGGCGCCTGCGCGCCAACCAACTCGACTACTTCGTCGACCTCGCGCGCTCGGCGCAGGATCCGGCGCAGCGGACGCTCGCGTACGCGGTGCTGCTCCAGGGCGTACGGAACCCGCGCGCGCCGGCGGCGATCAAGGAGAAGATCACGCCGGTGCTCGACGCGGCGTGGGCCGATCCGGCGATCGCTCCGCGGCTCGTCGACGCGATCACGATCATGCGCGTGGAGAGCCAGTACGGGCCGCAGCTCGAGGCGTACCGGGCGAAGCAGCCGAAGTAGCGCGAGCAGCCGAACGAAGACGCGGGGCGACGGGTCACACCGTCGCCCCGCGTCGCATTGGTGCCTCGACGGAGTGCGTCGAGCGCCGGCGCATTTGACAGGAACGGCTGGGCGGTCCAGGATGAAGCCTCAGCATTTCTGGACGGTCGTCATGTCCGACATGCAGTCGAACGTCGCCGGTGTGAAGATGCGGAGCGCCGTGGACGCCTCCGGGTCCACCGGCTCCACGCGATCCGAGGGAGCGAGCTGGCGCCGAGGGGTCGCGCTGGCCGGCATCGCGGCACTGACGTTCGAGACCGTGGCGGCGCTCGTGCAGGCGCCACGTGTCGAGCCGCTCCGCATCGCGACGCCGACGTCGCTCGAGTGGTGGCGGTATCCCATCGAGCGCAATGCCATCCAGCGGATGCCCGTCACGGGAGGACCGCTGTCCGCCGTGTACGCACTGCGCGGCACGGACGAGGTGTGGTTCGCCGGCGCAGGTGGATTGATCGTGCACTCGCGCGACGGTGGCCGCACGTGGGACTCGACGAACGTCAGCGCGACGCTCCAGCGCGAGGCACCGACGACACCCGCGCCGTACTCGCCGGCGACACCCGCGCCGAACCCGCCGGCGCGGACCGCGCCAGCCCGCAAGGCGAGCGCGCGGGCACGCGCGCGAACGGGAATGGCGCCGCGCGCATGGCTCGCGTCGATGAGCCAGCGGGACGTGCAGGGATATGAGAGCACCTCGAAGCAGTCATCCGCGCAGCAGTCACCGCAGCAGTCGTACTCGAAGGAACAGTCGTCGCAGCAGTCGCCGACGCAGCAG
>DATLEB010000098.1:0-65588 GCA_035525615.1 Kofleriaceae bacterium
CAGCTCGTGAAGAAGCTCGCCGAAGAGGCCCTCTCCAGCTGAGGCACCGGTGTTGGTGGTCTCCCCGCGGCGCGGCGCTCCGCAGCCGCCGCCCCCGCTACACCGCGACAGGCAAGACGCGGCGGCGGACGAGCTTGATGGAGAGGAGGCGGTACAGCATCTTGCTGACCTCGAAGCTGCCCATGCGCGACTTGCGCACGATGTCCTTCACCGTGTTCTTGCCGTTCACGAGCTCGAGGATGGCGAGCTCCTCGCGCGTCAGGCGCCCGCGGCCCATCTGAGCCACGGCGTCCTCGTTGCGCAGGAACACGAGGTCGAAGTCGTCGATGGCGCGCTCGATGAGGTGCCATTCGTCGACGCGGCGGAAGCCCTCCATGAGGATCGCCTCGACGTCGAGCTCGAGGGACGCCTCGACCACCGGCGCCGGCAGATCGCGGCCGGCCGTGAAGTCGAAGCGACCCCAGCGCCAGCGCAGTGTCTCGTAGACCAGCTCCGAGGTCTGCCGCGCCAGCGCGGCCTTGAGGTCGTTGGGTCCGAGGTAACCCAGGCGCACCAGCTGGTTGCCGATGAGGCGCGCGCCGGCCACGGGCTCGCGCGAGCCGAGGAAGCCGTCGAAGTCCTGCCGGTTCATCAGCTCGGCGTCGACGATGTAACGCCCGAGGAGCAGATCCTCGGCGAGCCCTTCGCCCAGCGCCTGGTCGATCCGGCCCTTGCGGAAGTAGAGGTCGATCCGCGCCGCGCCGCGCGTCACGCGCAGGACGCCCGACTGCTCCTGGTGATCGATGAGCTGCAGCACCTCGGCCAGCGGCACGACGCGCAGGTCACCGGTGAGTGACGGGCCGCTCGCGCCGAGCGCGCTCAGGTCGACGCCGGCGAGGATGTCGCCCAGGCTGCGATCGTCGAGGGCGGTCCGGGCGGCGTCGGCGATCGCCGCCGCGTCGGTCGGGATCCGGCTGTCCTCGCTGGTACCGTCGTGCGCCGCGTTGGCGAGCCCGAACAGCGCCGCGACGCGGGCACCCACCGCGTCCGCGATCGTCGTGCGCAGCCGCGCCATCGCCGCCGCGCGCGGGCCGTCGTCGCTGTCGACCGTGCTCTCGTTCGGCGCGCTCTCAGCCGCCGTGCCGCGCGCCTCGGGATTGCCGCGGCCGTACTTCGTGATCGTGTGCTGCACGACCGCCGTGATCGCCTCGGGCGAGAACGGCTTGGTGATGTAGTCGACGATTCCCATCACCTTCACGAATCGTTCGCCGACCTGGTCGCCCTTGGCGCTCATCAGCACCACCGGCACCTCCGTCAGCGCCGGGTCATTCGCGAGCTCGCGACAGACCTGGTAGCCGTTCATCTTCGGCATCACGAAGTCGAGCAGGATCAGATCCGGCAGCTGCGCCCGCGCCGCCTCGAGGCCGGCCTCTCCGTCGGGGGCAGCCACCACCTCGAAGCCGGCCTTGGTCAGCACCAGCTGGACCACCCGGACGATCGTCGGGCTGTCGTCGATGACGAGAACGCGCTCCCCGGCCATGCGTGCGGGCGCATCGTAGAAGGCCCGCCTCGGACGGGCAAGGGGCCGGGCCGCCTCACCGTCCCGGTGTGTACGAACCGTTCTGCACCCGACACCCCGCGCAGCACCAAGTGATCACAATTGGTTCTGTCAGATGGCGCGTGGTAGTCTGGGCTCGCCTTCCGACCATGGCGGCGCCAGGTCAAAACCTCGACAAGTACCCGAGGAGGTTCGGGAAGTACCATCTCCTCGGTCCCCTGGCGCAAGGCGGGATGGGAGCGCTTTACCTTGCGGTCACCGGTGACCGCGGCCTCGAGCGCCTGATGGTCATCAAGACCGTCCTGCCGCACCTTGCCGATAACGAGTACGTCGCGCGTTTCCGCGACGAGGCCAAGGTCGTCGTCAAGCTCTCCCACGGCAACCTCATCCCGGTGTTCGATGCCGGTCAGGTCGGCGGCGAGCTCTTCCTGGCGATGGACTTCGTCGAGGGCCGCGACCTGCGCGCGGTGTGGAATCGCTGCGCCAAGAAGCAGGTCGCGTTCCCGATCGACATCGCGGTCTACATCGCGAAGGAGCTGTGCCGCGGCCTCGCGTACGCGCACTCGTTCCCCGATCTCGAGCTCGTCCATCGCGACATCTCGCCGCCCAACGTCCTCATCTCGTACACCGGGGAGGTCAAGCTCACCGATTTCGGGCTCGCGTCGTCGACGCTCAAGCTCGAGAAGACGGCGCCCGGCATCATCTACGGCAAGGTCGCGTACATGTCGCCCGAGCAGGCGCGCGGTGAGCGCCTCGACGGACGCAGCGATCAGTACGCCTCCGCGATCGTGCTCTGGGAGCTGCTCACCGGGCGCCAGCTGTTTCCGCCCGGCAAGGAGCAGCCGCAGGATCTGCTGTCGCGCGCGCGCAACCCCGAGGTGCTGAAGCCGAGCAAGCGCGCGCCGCGCGTGCCGGCCGAGCTCGATGACATCGTGGTGCGCGGCCTCGCCGCGTCGCGCGAGGATCGCTACGGCAACTGCGACGAGATGCGGCAGGCGCTGCAGGGCTGGCTGGCCGTCAACGCGCCGACCACCGACTCGTCGCGCATGTCGGAGTTCATCCAGGATCTGTTCGCGGAGGACATCGCCGCCGATCGCATCGAGCGCGAGGCGATGATGAACAACCTGCGCAAGCGGGCGATGACGCTGCCGCCGACCGACGAGCTGCGCCAGATCCTCGACAAGTCCGGTGACTACCAGGCGGCCGACGCGCAGGCGACCGCGGTGCGTTCGCCCAACTCGATCGGCCGTCGCGCCAACGATCGCGGCGATCAGGGCATCGATCGCCGCCAGCAGCCCGGCGAGCGGCGGGCGCTCGGCAAGGGCGCGCGTCATCACGCGGGCGCGGCCACGGCGCAGCAGCCGGAGCTCGAGCCCGACGACTCGCAGCCGATCATCGGCCACATCATCGATGGCCGTTACCGCGTCGTCGAGCTGATCGGCGAAGGCGGCATGGGCAAGGTGTACCTCGCCGAGCACGTCGAGATCGGCAAGCGCGTCGCGCTCAAGGTCCTGCACCCGAGCTACAGCCGCATGCCGGATCTCGTCGAGCGCTTCCGCCGCGAGGCACGCGCCGCGTCGAAGATCGGGCATCCCAACATCGTCGACGTCACCGACTCCGGCACCACCGCCGACGGCTCGGCGTACTTCGTCATGGAGTACCTCGAGGGCGTGGAGCTGGGCAGCGTCATCGAGCGCGAGGGCGCGCTCGAGCTGGCGCGCGCGATCCGCATCGCGCAGCAGATGTGCCGCGCCCTGACCGGCGCGCACGCCGCGGGCATCATCCACCGCGACCTCAAGCCCGAGAACGTCTTCCTCACCATCCGCGACGGCAACGCCGACTTCGTGAAGGTGCTCGACTTCGGTATCGCCAAGACGACCGAGGCCGAAGATCTGCGCGAGCGCCGGCTCACCAGCCCGGGCATGGCGATGGGCACGCCCGAGTACATGGCGCCCGAGCAGGCCGCGGGTCGGCAGGCCGACGCGCGCTGCGACATCTACGCGCTCGGCGCGATCCTCTACGAGATGCTCACCGGAGTGCCGCCGTATCAGGGCGACAACTTCATGGAGATCCTCACCAAGAAGGCCACCGTCGATCCGGTGTCGCCGAGCCACCTGCGCTCGACGATCCCCGCGCAGGTGAGTCAGCTGGTGATGCAGGCGATGGCGCGCAATCCCGAGGATCGCCCGCCGTCGATGGACGCGTTCGAGTACGAGCTCACCAAGTGTCTGTCGGGGCGCGGCATCGCGGTGGCGAACATCCTGGGCATGACGACCGACCAGCACCTGGTCGCGTCGCTCAACCCCGGCATGGCGGCGCGCGTGATCGATTCGGGCGGCGCCCGCGCCAACACGTCGTCGCCGGCGATCGGGCTGCCGAACAGCGGGATCTACTCGCTGCCGCGCGCCGGGTCGCAAGCCGCGCTGAGCGTGCCCATCGTCGCGTCGTTGCCCGCGCCGGGGACGGTGATGCCGTCGCACCTGCCGGTGGCGACGCCGAGCTCCCCGATGATGGCGCCGCAGATGACATCGTCGGGCGGGTTCGACAACCCGGGCATGTCGTTCGACGCGCTGTCGGTGCCGGTGCAGCAGCGCTCCGGGCTGGCGACCTTCTTCTGGGTGTTGCTGGCCGGCGTGGTGCTGGGCGGCCTCGGCGTGGTGCTGTTCGTCGCGGCGGGTGAGCGCGGCAAGAACGGCGCGGCCGGCTCCGCGGTGTCGGGCTCGGGCGAGCAGGCGGGCGCGCTCGATGCCGGCGTGATGCCGTCGTTCGATGCCGCGCCGGACGATCGTGGTCCCGGCGATCGCGGCTCGGGCAGCGGCAAGGCGTCGGGTGGCGGCGATCGCGATCGCGACAACAAGGGCGCGGGCGATCGCGACGGCAAGGGCTCGGCGAGCGGCCGCGATCGCGACGTGCACGGCGGCGGCGGCGGCGGCGCGAGCGCAGGCTCGGGCAAGGGCACCGGCAAGGCGTCGGGCGCCGCGTCGGGCTCGGCGGACGCCGCCGATCCCAAAGATGCGGCCGCGATGCTCGCGGCCGGCGACAAGGCGATGAAGTCGCTCGACTGGCCGGCGGCGATCGACGCGTACAACAAGGTGATCGCCACCAAGCAGTACACCGGGCAGGCGTACCTCGGGCTCGCCAAGGCGACGTGGCAGAACAAGAACGTCGACGGCGCGATCGTCGCGGCGGAGAAGGCGCTGCGCAACGGCGCCGGCGACGAGGCGCGCAAGGTCCTCGGGCACCTGTACTACCGCAAGGGCAACTACCAGGAAGCCAAGAAGTACTACGAGCAGGTGCTGAAGAACGATCCGGGGAACGAGGAAGTTCGGCGCACGCTCAACTCGACGCTCGAGAAGCTCGGCGAAAAGCCGCGATAGCGCTCCTGGCGTGCGCTTCGCGCGCGCCAGGAAGAGCCAGAGCCAGAAGACCTCAGGCCCGAGGCCTCTCTGGATCTGATCTGGGTCTGGCTGAGGACCCAGGTCTGAGGCCTGAGGTCCGATCGGAGGTCTGAAGCACGAGGCCTGCGATCATCGTCAGAACGTCGCGCGGAACGTCGCAGCGGCGCCGCCAGGCGTCGCGGCGACGGTCAGCGATCGTTCCTGACGATGATCGCTCCAGTACATCCACCCCGCGGTGCCGAGCGCAGCGAGGCCGACGGTGATGGACATGAGGCCGCCGGCGGTGGTCTCGTACTGGCGTGGGCAGGTGCCGGCGACGTCGCACGTGCCGTCGCCGTCCATGGAGAGGAGGAAGACGCCGCCGAGGAGCGCGACCGCGCCGGCGCCGCCGGCGGCGTAGGTCAGGTTGCCCCAGCGGCGGCGATCGCTGGCACCGGGGATCTCGAGCGTGATGTGCTGGTCGGGGCGCGCCTCGACGAAGATCTGCTGGCGGATCGAGGCGCCGCCAGCGTCGGTGGCGGTCGCGTCGTGCGGGCCCGCGACGAGCTCGCCGTTCCACGGCGTCGCGCCGCGATCGGAGCCGTCGATCACGAGGCTCGCGGCGGCGGGCTTGGCGTCGACCACGATCGCGACCGTGTCGTCGACGGTGGCGGTGACCGCGTCACGCACGGCGGTGGTGACGCGCTCCTGCAGCTCGGGCACGGCGCACGCGATGCACTCGTCGGTGCGACGCCGCAGCGCGCGGCCCTGCACGTCCACGAGCGAGATGGCGAGCGTGTAGAGCTCGCCCTTGGCGTCGACGGCGATCGTGACGAGACGCGTGGCGCCGACGGAGTTGGCGAGCCGCTTGTGGCAATCGGCGGTGTCGCAGCTCGCGAGCTCGGGGACCGCGGCGAGGAGCCGCGCGACGGTGTCGGGCGGGACCAGCGCGGCGCCGCCGGCGGTGAGGCCGTCGGTCGCGGCCGAGCGCAGCGCGGCACCGAGCGGCGCGGGCGCGCTGCCGCCGACGGTGATGGCGCCGATGGCATGCAGCGGCGGCGCCGGCTGGGAGTCGGCGGAGGCGGCGCCGGGAACCGCGAAGCTGGCGCCGGAGACGAGGAAGCCGGTGCTGGCGACAATCGTGGCACCGACCAGCCATGCGCGATTCATCGCGCCGACGATATCATCGCGTCGAGCTCACCGGGTGCGAGCTGGCGATCGGCGCGCGCGGCGACGCGGCCGGCGCGATCGAGCACGATCGTGATCGGCACCGCCGGCAGCGCACCGAGCGGGCCCTGGCCGGCCACGGTCGCGGCGTCGGCGAGCGCGACCAGGTAGCGGACGCCCGCGCCGCTGCGCCACGGCGCGACCAGCATCCGCCCTTCGGTGTCGAGGGCGATGCCGACGACCACGACGTCCTCGGCGGCGTCGGCCACCGACAGCGCCTCGACCTCGGCCTGCGCCGCGAGCGACCACGTCGTGAAGACGTGGATGACGACCACCTTGCCGCGGTACGAGGCGAGCGAGACCTCGCCGCCGTCGAGCGCGGGCAGCGTCAGCGCGATCGGCGGCCCGCCCGACGTCGCGCCGGGCGCGGTCGTCGTGCCGCGGGTGCCGCCGCCGCCGCCGCATGCCGTCGTCGCCACCGTCGCCGCGAGCGCGAGCATCGGCGCGAGCGCGAGCATCGGCGCGAGCACGAACCCGCGCATCATCATGGCGCCCTCCGCAGCGACCACGCGAGGAGCGGCGGCGTCACCATGGTCGTCACCATCACCATGAGCACGATCGCCGCGAACGTGTGATGCGAGATCACCGGCTGCCCGGCGAGCGAGATGCCGGCGCCGGTGGACGCGAAGATGAGGCCCACCTCGCCGCGCGGGATCATACCGAGGCCGACCGAGAGCTTGTGCACGCCCTCACCGTACGCCACCAGCGCACACGCCTGCTTGCCGATCACCGCGGCGACGGTCAGCGCGCCCGCCATCGCCAGCGCGTCGCCGTTGCCGAACGCGGCCAGGTCGACGTGCGCGCCGGTGAGCACGAAGAAGACCGGCGTCAGGAACTGCCCGAGCGGCTCGAGCTGCGACTCCAGCGGCCGATCGCCCTTCTGGATGTGATCGTGAAAGATGACCTCGTCGAGGACGAGGCCGGCCGCGAAGCCGCCCACGATCGGCGCGAGCCCCACCACATGCGCCAGGTACGCGCCGGTGAAGCAGATGCACAGCGACGTGGCGAGGAGGACACCGCGCACGCGTAGATAACTCGCGGCGTGATAGAGGTGGCGCGACAGGCGCGGGCCGACGAGCAACGCGACCACGAGGAAGCCGAACGCCTTGCCCACGATGAGCAGGATGGCGAGCGTGTCGAGGCTCTCGCCGCTGTTGGCGCTGCGCACGAAGCCGGTGACCACGGCGAGCACGATGAGCCCGAGCACGTCGTCGATCACGGCGGCGCCGAGGACGACGCGCCCGGTCGGCGAGTCGATGCGACCCAGATCCTTGAACACGCGCGCGGTGATGCCGACCGAGGTCGCGCTCAGCACGGCGCCGATGAAGAGGTGCGAGTGCCACGACGTCTCCGGCGCGAGCAACGCGTGCAGGCCGTACCCCAGGCCCATCGGCAGGACGACGCCGACGCAGGCGACGACGAACGCGACCACGCCCACCTTCGCCATCGCGCCCATGTTCGACTCGAGGCCGACCTGGAAGAGCAAGAGGATGATGCCGAGCTCGGCGAGGAACGCGAGGTTGGGATCGCCGAACGCGTAGTCGAGCGCGTGCCAGCCGAACGTGTCGAGGTTGCCGAGCACGATGCCGGCCGACAGCTCGCCGAGCACCGGCGGCATGCCGAGTCGCTCGAACAGATCACCGGACAGCTTGGCCAGGCCAAGCATGACCGCGATGGCGATCAGGAGCGGTGCGTCCACGGGCTAGATCACATCATTCACGTCGTTCACGTCGTTCACGTCGTTCACGTCATCCGTCACATCGCGCCGCCGCCGGCCAGGCTCAAGCCGACCTGCATCAACCACGGCACGTCACCGGCGACGCGGATCTTGCCGGTGAAGAACGCCTCCGCCGGCTGCAGCGTGCCCGAGCGCAGCTGCTCGAGCGTGGCGACGTCGGCGGTGACGCTCGCCGAAGGTTCGGCGGCGCCGCCGAACGTGGCCGACACCTTGAAGCTGCGGGCGTTGAAGTCGGGAACGTCCAGGTGGAGCGTGCCCTTCATCTGTCCGAGCGCGGCGACCGGCAGCTTGAGCTCGCCGGTCACGGCCGCGGCGACGTCGAAGTCGGCGGGCAGGAGCGGCGCCATCGTGCCCTCGCCCCAGATCGCCGCGCGGAAGTCGGCCACCGGCTGGCGCACCGTGATGTGCGCGGCCGCGTCGGCGCCGTCGGACACGGTGAGCGCGCCGCCGGCGACCCGCAGCGTCCACGCGCCGCCGCCTTTTCCGTCGAGCACCACCGACACCACGACGTCGGGCGCCTTGGCACCCGCGGCGCGCGCCTTCTCGAACGCGTCGGGCAGCCACGTCGAGAACAGGGCGGCGCAGGACAGGTCAGCAGGCGGGCGTGCGAGGGACATCGAGTCACTCTACCGCGGCACGCTAAGGATGCAGCATCGCCGACCAGGCTTCCTCGTCGGCCGGCGACATGCTCACGATGAGGAGCGCGATCCCGCGGCGCGGCGCGATCTCCTTGCGGATGACGTCGACGCGCGCGTGGGCGCGGCGTGTCGGACTGATGAGGACCGCCTCGGTCGGCACGCCCAGCGGCAAGATGTCCGGGTCGGGCAGCTCGACGAAGAGCGCCTTGGTGCCGGCCTCGAGGACCGGAGCCGCAGGCAGGTTGCCGACGGCCGCCATGAGGCCGGTGACGGGCCCGCGTACGCCGCCGCGGCGCTCGACATCGTCGTCGTCATCGCCCTGACCAGGCATGACGCAGGGAATCACACGAGTGAACCGGCGAGCCAGTCGGCGAGCTCACCGACCGACGTCACCATCGAGTTGGCGCGGCGCAGGCGCTCCGACAGGGTCTTCACGACCTCGATGAGGACCGCGTTGCCGGCCTGCGGATCGCTCTGGAACAGGTTCTGGAGCGACAGGTAGGGCAGGCGATACAGGAACGACGCGTCCTCGGCGAGCACCGTCGCCGAACGCGGCGCGGGCTCGACCAGCGCCATCTCGCCGAAGAACTCGCCGGGGCCGAGTCGCGCCAGCGAGTGGCCGTGCTTCGCCACCGCGACCTGCCCGGTGAGGACGAGATAGAGCGCGTCGCCGAGGCTGCCTTCGGCCACCACGACCTCGCCCGGCGAGAACGTCTCGAGCTCGCCCGCGGCGACGATGTGCTCGAGCTGCTCGGCGCTGAGGCGAGCCAGGAGCGGGTGGCGCTCCAGGAGCTGTGCGGTGGACACGGTCCGATCATACAACGGATGCGGCGGTGCTACGCTGCGCGCGATGAAGCTCGTCGCCGTCGCTGTCGCGCTCGCGCTGGTACCTGCCACGGCCGAGGCCCAGTCGGTGATCCGTCGTTACGCCGACGAGCCGACCGCGGGCCTCTACCTGCCGACCACGCCGCTGGCGGGCGATCACGACGCACGCGCGCTCGTCCTCAACCCCGGCGGGCTCGAGCTGCTCGACGGCAGCGGGCTCGTGCTCGCGGTCGACGTCGTCGACGAGGACGCCGCGGCGGCTGCGGGTCCGGGCGTCGGGCTCTACTACGCCGGCACCACCGGCGGTGGGCTCCTGCCCAAGCTCGGCATCGGGCTCGGCGTCGAGGCGCTTCGTCCGCCGCGCGGACAGCTCGATCCCGATCCCGGCACCCCGACGCGGCTCAGCTTCGGCATGTCGCTGCCGTTCGGGCGCAGCGGCGGCCTCGGCATGACGTTCCACCGCTTCGCCGGCGAGGCGCTCGCGCGCGGGCGCTGGACCACGGACCTCGGCGTCGCGTATCGCTTCGGCAATCACGCCGCGCTCGGCATGGTCGCGCGCGACCTCGGCTCGCCCGACATCGGCGCGGTCGAGGTACAGCGTCGCTACGAGATGGAGCTCACCGCGCGTCCGCTCGGGACCGATCGCCTCGAGCTCGGCTTCGGCGGCCGCATCGGCGAGAAGCGCGGCGATCTCGACGGCTGGGGACGGCTGTCGACGCGCGTGGCGCGCGGCGTGTTCGTGCATGCCGCTGCGGAGACGCGCGAGCTCGTCGTGCTCGAGACCACCGGCGCCGGCACGCGCGAGCTCGAGGACCGCGACCTGACCGTGTCCGCGGGCGTCGAGGTCTCGTTCGGCGCGCTCGGCGCCGCGCTGTGGGGCTCGGGCCGTCTCGACGAGCGCGGCGATCGCCGGCTCCTCGGCGGCACCGCCATCGTGCGCTGGTCGGCGAAGCCGCCGCCCGCCGTGCAGGGCCGCGGTCAGCGCATCGAGCGCATCGAGCTGACCGGCGGCATCGGACCGCGCGAGGTGACCGCCACGGTGCTCCGCCTGCGCGCCATCGCGCGTGATCCGTCGGTGCGCGGCGTCGTGCTCGCGCTCGACGGCGTCGCCGCCGGCTGGGGCTCGATCCAGGAGCTGCGCGAGGAGGTGAAGGCGGTCTCGCGTTCGGGCACGAAGGTCTTCGCGTACATCGTGGCCGCGTCGGCGCGCGACTACTACCTGGCCAGCGCCGCCGACAAGATCTATCTCGATCCCGCCGGCGGCGTGCGGCTCATCGGCTTCGCGGGCACCACGCTCTACTTCAAGGGCGCGTTCGACAAGCTCGGCGTCGCCGCGCAGTTCGAGAAGATCGCCGAGTACAAGAGCGCGCCCGAGCAGTACACCGAGGTCGCGCCCACCGAGCCCGCGCTCCGCATGCGTAACGAGCTCTACGACAGCCTGTGGGAGAGCTTCCTGGTGGGCATCGCCGAGGGGCGCAAGCTCGATCGCAAGACCGTCGAGGAGCTCATCGACGGCGGTCCGTACACCGCGGGTCAGCTCGAGCGCGACAAGCGGCTGGTCGACGCGGTCGCGGAGCCCGAGCGCGTCGCCGAGCTCGTCGCCATCGAGCTGGGCGGGCTGGCGCCGGTCGCGGAGGCGCCGGTCGAGAAGGACGACCGCTGGAAGCGGCCCGCCATCGCGGTCATCTACGCCGACGGCGACATCGTCGACGGCAAGTCGATTACGATCCCGTTCCTCGGCCGCAAGCTGGTCGGCAGCGAGACCATCTCGGCGCTCATCGCCGCCGCGCGCGAGAGCCCGGAGGTCGGCGCGATCGTCATCCGCATCGACTCGCCCGGTGGAAGCGCGCTCGCGTCGGAGGTGATGTCGCGCGAGGTGTTCAAGACGCGCGGACGCAAGCCGATCATCTGCTCGATGGGCGACGTCGCCGCGTCGGGCGGGTACTTCCTCGCCGCCGGCTGCGACGTCATCTTCGCCGAGCCGATGACGATCACCGGCTCGATCGGCATCTTCTACGGCAAGTTCGATCTCTCGGGGCTGATGGACAAGCTCGGCGTCACGAGCGAGACCTTCCGCCGCGGCCGCCGCGCCGACATGGAGAGCATGTACCGGCCGTACACCGAGGAGGAGCGCATCGTGCTCCACGACCGGCTCACGTACTTCTACGGCCGCTTCACCGACGCGGTCGCGCGCGGCCGCGGCATGACGCAGACCAAGGTCGACGAGCTCGGCCGCGGGCACGTGTATTCGGGCACGCAGGCCAAGGGCATCGGCCTCGTCGATCGTCTGGGGGGCGTCGCCGACGCGATCACGCTCGCCAAGGAGCGCATGGGGCTCGGCCCCGACGACAAGGTGCGTGTGCTCGCGCTTCCCCGGCCCTCGGGTGGCTTGCTGTCGCTGCTCGGCATCGGTGGCGTGCGCGAGGCGGCGGCGCTCGGCCTCGGCGATCTGCCCGCGGCGAAGGCGCTCCTCGACGGCATCCCGGCCTCGGTGCTCGTGAACCCCGACGCCGTGCAGGCGCGCCTGCCGTACGACATCGTGTGGGAGTGAGATGGCGAAGGATCGCTCCAGACCGTTCTCGAGGAAGCACGTCCGCTACTGGATGACGGCGGCCGGCGGCATGGTGATCATCATGGTCATCAACATCGTGCTCGGCTTCACGCTGTTCGATCGCGACGAGAAGACCAAGGCCAAGCCCGACTACCAGCCCATCCCGCCCATCCCGGCGTGGGCGTACGACGCGGCGGTCGACGCGCCTGTCGACGCCGTGCCGGTCGACGCCGGCGTCGACTAGGCCAGGCCAGGCTAGGCCGCGTTGCGGCGGTTCTTCCACCAGTGCCGCGCCTGTTCCTGCGTCCACGCCGGCAGGCCGAGGGCGTCGAGGCGCTGCAGCACCTCCGTCATCGAGCGGAGCCGTGCCTTGGGCTCGGGCTGCATGCAGTCGGTGACCAGCTCGACCAGCGCCGACGGCAGCTCGGGCACGAGCTTGTGGAGCGCGACCGGCGCGTTGCGCAGCTGCGAGTTGATCGTCGCCTGCGGCGTCGGGCCCGCGAACGGGACGCGTCCGGCGAGGAGCGTGTAGAACACCGCGCCCAGGGCGTAGATGTCGACGCGCTCGTCGGCCTCGAAGCCGCGGATCACCTCGGGCGCGATGAAGCCGGGCGATCCGATGATGACGCCGGCCTCGGTCAGCGAGCCACCGTGGCCGTCCTCGCCGGCGACGGTGCGGATGCGCTTGACGAGGCCGAAGTCGAGCACCTTCACCACGTCGTACGTCTCGCCGCGCACGGTGAGCATGAGGTTCGCCGGCGCCAGATCGCGGTGGATGATGCGCTTGCCGTGCGCCTCGCGCAGCGCCTGCGCGATCTGGCGGACGAAGTCGGCGGCGCGCGCCGGCGGCAGCGGGCCGTGGTTGGCGATGAGGTCGCGGATCGTGATCCCGTCGAGGAGCTCCATGGCGTAGAAGAACAGGCCCTCGGCGGTGACGCCGAAGTCGTAGACCTGGACCACGCTCGGATGCTGCAGCTTGGCGGCGAGCCGCACCTCGCGCTCGAAGCGCGCGCGCGACGCCGCGTCGACGAGATCGGGCGCGAGGATCTTGAGCGCGGCCGGGCGCTGCAGGAGCGTGTGCTGCGCCTGGTAGACCACGCCCATCGCGCCTCGCCCGATCTCGCGCTCGACGCGGTACTGCCCGAGGCGCGTCATCGAGTGCAGGCGCTTGCGGTTCGACAGGATCCACGCCGCCACGCTCGCGAGCATGGTCGCCAGGATCGTGAGCCCGCCGCCGATGGCGAGCGGCACGTACGGCGGCGCCAGGCCGACCGCGTCGCCGACGCTCAGCCGCCACGTGCGCCCGTAGAGCGGCACGCCGACGTGATGGCTGGGCTCGCCCGCGATGCGCTTCGACGCGCCCGCGCGTGTCTCGAACAGCACCTGGGCGTCGTCGCCGGTGACGTCGACCAGCGCCACGTCCATCGACGTCGCCGCGTGATGATGGGTGATGGCGTCGCCGACCATGTCGCGGACGCGGAAGATCAGTATTCCGATCCCGAGCGCCTCGCGGCAGCGGACGAGCGCGTCCTTCGGGACGATGTTGTCGCGCCAGATCGGCTCGTACAGGATCACCGACGCGATGTCGTCGGCGTCCTCGACCAGGCGATACCGCGGCGAGAACAGCGCGCGGCCGCTCGAGCACGCGAGATCGAACACCGCCGCCGCTTCGGGCCGCGACAACACGTCGAAGCCGACCGCGGGATTGTCGGGCACGGCGTAGAGGATGGGCAGGTAACGCGCGCGCTCGGCGGCGGGCACGAGGCCGTTGCCGCCCGGCTCGCGGATCGTCCAGCCGGGCCGACCGGCGGCGCGCACGCTCTCCTCGAAGGTCGCGCGCTCGGGCATGCGCACGAGCGGCGCCCACTCGATGGCGTAGATGCGCGGCATGCGCTGGTGCACCGCGGTCGCGATCGATTCGTAGCTCGCGCGATCGATCGCGGGCGAGTGCGAGATCACCGCGCCGATGGTCTGCAGCGCCTCGGCGGGAAGCCGCACGCGCTCGGTGACCGCGAAGCTGAGCTCCGAGGCGGCGCGCTCGAGCGCGTGACGGCGCTCGGTGCGCGCGCGCCCCTGCACGACGCGCGCGACGACCCACGTGGCGGCGATCCCCGCGATCGCCGCGACGACGGGAAGCCACCACCACCGGCGCCGCATCCGCGAACGGTATCAGGGATCAGTTCGTGGAGGCGTCGGGCGCGCTCTCGCCGCGGCCCGTAACCTTCTTGACAAACCACGCCGCCCCGACGAGCAGGAACTTCGGATCGGAGAAGAAGCTCGGCGCCTTGCCTTCGAACGCGTGACCGACGAACTGCAGGATCCAGCCGAACACGAACATGCTCGCGCCGAGCAGCGGGTTGAACGGCACCACCGCGAGCGACGCGAGGATGGTCGGGATGCCGACCGTGTGCAGCGCCTTGTTCACCGGGTGCTGATGGTCCTCGCGATACTTGTCGAGGTAGGTCTTGAGGTCGAACGCCATGGAACGTACTCCTGAAGTGGTAAGACCAATTATCACGACGCGCCGCGCCGAGCAAGAAGGAAGAGCTCCATGTCCCAGGCCAGAGGCGCCGTGATCTCGAGGCGTTCGGAAGGGGGACGGTCGGGATGCGGGATGCGGATGCGCCACGCGTGGAGGGCCTGGCGCGGCAGCTCGACGGCCTCGGCGAGCTCGCGGGTCCAGCCGCGATCACAGAAGCCGATGAAGGCGTCCTCGCCCGCCCCGTAGAGCTTGTCGCCGATGATCGGGAAGCCGGCATGCGCGAGGTGCGCGCGGATCTGGTGCTGGCGTCCCGTGATGAGACGACAGCGCACGAGCGCGTAGCCCGGCACGCGCTCGATCACGCTCACGCACGTCATCGAGGGAAGGCCGCCGTCGCGCACGAGCATGCGCACGTGCGGCAAGCGACTCTCACCGGGCTGTGCGAGGTGCAGCGGGAAGTCGAGCGCGACGTCGCCGCCGGTGTCGGCGTCGGCCACGTCCGGCCACGGCGGATCGCCGCGCACGATCGCGACATACGTCTTCTCGGCGCGCTTGTCGGCGAAGCACGACTTCAGCGCCGACCCGGCGGTCGACCCGTTGGCGAGCACGAGCACGCCCGAGGTCTCGCGATCGAGGCGGTGACAGATCTGCCACGCCTCGTCGGGGAAGCGCTCGGAGACCACGCGCGTGAGCGTGTTGAAGTAGAACTTGGCCGACACGTGCACGGCCAGGCCCGCGGGCTTGTCGACGACCATCACGCTCGCGTCCTTGTAGAGGACGCCGAAGGTGCGCGGGCAGGGCGGCTCGGCGCGCGCCGGGCGGCGGATCACCCACGTGTCGCCGGCGGCGACCGTGGTCGACGGGCGAAACGGGCGCGGGTCGTCCCCCGGCGTCGCGCCGCGATGGAGCTGGCTGCGGATCACGGTCTGGATGCGGGTGCGCGAGAGGCGCGGGATCATCCGCTTGAGGTAGTGGTCGAGGCGGTGGCCAGCGAGGTCCTCGGTGACGTCGAAGCGGCGCTCGATGATGTGCGGCGTACCGTCGGGGCGAAGATGCGCGCGGACGCCCATGTCGATGCCCGGCGGCGGCGACCACCACGGACCTAGATCTGCGAAGGGTTGCGTACCGGTGTCGTCGACGACGTCTTCGGCGTCATCCGCATCGTCATCTTCTTCGTCAGGGGAGGTCACGGAACTGATCGGGCTCGAGCTGGTACTTGCGCATCTTGTTGTAGATCGTTCCGCGCGACCAGCCGAGCGCGCGCGCGACCGCCGGGATCCGGCCGCGATACCGCGTCAGCGCCGCCACGAGGAGATCGCGCTCGACGTCGACGACCGCGCGGATCGCGCCGGGCGGCGTGTTCGGCGACGCGAACGCCCCCGACGGGATGCCGGTCGATGCCGACGCCATGGTGCCGGGCGCGTACGCCATCGGCAGCGCATGCCCGTAGGGCGGCGTGGCGGTGCCCGCGAAGCTCGGAAGGGCCGGACCGAGCGGCACCGTCGGCAAGGTGGGCATCATCGGCATGACGTGCATCGGCACCGCCGGCATCGACGGCGGCGTGGTCGGCGACGCCGATCGGCGCGGGCGTTCGCGCAGCGTCATCGGGATCTCGGAGATGGTGGTCGCGTCGGGCGCGGCGAGCGCGACCTCGCTCTCGAGCACGTGCTCGAGCTCGCGGATGTTGCCGGGCCACGGATACGCGACGAGCGCGTCCATCACGCTGGCGGCGATGCGCGTGAGCCGCTTGCCGGCGCGGCCGGCGTAGACGCGGAGGAAGTGATCGACCAGCGCCGCGATGTCGCCCTTGCGCTCGCGCAGCGGCGGCAGCTCGATGTTGATGACGCGCAGGCGATAATAGAGGTCGCGGCGGAAGAGGCCGCGCTGCGCCTCGTCGTCGAGATCGCGGTTGGTCGTGGCGACGATGCGGCACGACACCGGTAGCTCGCGTGCGCCGCCCAGGCGCGACACCGTCTTCTCCTGGAGGACGCGCAGGAGCTTCACCTGCATGTCGATCGGCATGTCGCCGATCTCGTCGAGGAGCAGCGTGCCGCCCTCGGCGATCTCGAACTTGCCGGGGCGGCCACCCTTGCGCGCGCCCGTGAACGCGCCGGCCTCGTAACCGAACAGCTCGCTCTCGAGAAGATCGCGCGGGATCGCGGCGCAGTTCACCGCGACGAACGGACCGCTCGCGCGGCCGGACGCGTTGTGGATCGCCTGCGCGAGCACCTCCTTGCCGGTGCCGCTCTCGCCGCTGATGAGGACAGCGGCGTCGCTCTGCGCAGCGGCCTCGGCGAGGCCGAGCACGTGGCGCAAGGCGGGCGAGCGCCCGACCAGATCGCCGAGGACGTAGCGCGCGCTGGTGCCGACCATGCGCTGGGCCAGGCTCGACGCGCGCTTCAGCTCGGTGAGCGTGGCGACCAGGCCGACCGCGAGGCCGTGATCGTCGCGGATGAGGCGCGTGGTGACGAGGAAGTCGGCGCTGCCGAGCGTGACGGTGCGCCCGTCGAGCTCGTCGGCGCGTGCGGCGGCGTCGGTGAGCAGCGTGAGCACGGCGCGGCCGTCGGGACTGGCGAGCTCGAAGACGCGCTTGCCGAGCGACGGCTCGCGCCCCGGCGAGGTCCCGGCGGCCGAAACCACTCCGAGAAGGCGGGCAGCCGTGGTGTTCATCGCGGTCACGCCGCCGCTGGCGTCGATCGCCACGACGCCATCGCTGATGGCCTCGAGCGTGGCGGCGGTGGTGCGCGCCGTGAAGCGCAGCTCGTCGGCGATGCGCGCGTTCTCGACCACGGTGGCGACCTGCGCCGCGAACACCGTGAGGAGATCGAGGTCGCGCTCGCTGAAGACGCCGCCCGACGGCTCCTTGTCGACCCAGACCGCGCCGACGACCCGTCCACCGCCGGCGCGCAGCGGCACGACCATCGCCGCGCCCAGCTTGGTGGTCGTCCGGCGACCGGACGCTCGGCCCGCGGGTCCGGGAGCGGCGACGAGCATCGGACGCCCGGCGGCGCTTCGTGCGGTGTCGAGCGCGTCGTTCCACGGGCCGCTGGTGGCGAGATCGACGCCGATCGCGCTGCGCGGCGTGCCCGCGATGTCGACGACGACGCGATCGGCGGTGACGAGGTGACAGGCGAGGGTGGCGACCTCCGACGTCATCGCCTCGAAGCCGCTGGTCTGCGCCAGCTGGCGCACCATGTCGAGGAGGCCGCGGATGTTCTCGCGATCGACGACCACGGCGTTCACCGCGGCGACGAAGCGATCCTCGGCGAGCGTGAGATCGCGCAGCGAGCTGGTGACCGTGGCCTCGACCGCGCGGAGCTCGAGGCCGGCGGCGGCCGGGCCGCGCGCCGTGAGATCGTGGAGTCGGCCGGCGGCTTCCTGCACCGAGCGGCGATGGTCGCGCAGCTCGGCGAGGAGCGGCGCCAGCTCGGCGGCCTCGGCGCGGTCGGTGGCGCGGCGGCCGAAGCGGCGGAACGCCTCGCGCACACGCTCGAGGTCGTGCATCCCGCCGGTGGCGCGGAACAGCTCCTGCGCCTGCGCGAGGTGACCGGCCGGTGGCTCGGGCGCGGCGTCGCGCTCGGTGAGCACGCCGAGCACGAGGCCCATCGCGAGGTGCGCCTCGGCGAGCGCGCGGCGCGCACCGCCGGCGCTGGCGGCCTCGATCGCGGCGCGATACGCGCTCACGGCCGTGCTCGTGTCGCCGCTGCGCTCGGCCAGCTCGCCGGCCGCCATCGCGACGCGCGACGTGAGCGCGGCGTCATCGATGGGCCGCGCGTCGCCGCGCGCGAGATCGATGAACACCTGCGCCTCCGCGAGCTCGCCTCGCCGCGCGAGCGTGCGCGCCAGCGACGCCGCCGAGCGCGCCAGCGCCGCGCCGTTCCAGTACTCGTCCCAGTGAGCGCGCGCGGCGACGAGCAGATCGCGGGCGCCGTCGAGGTCGCCTCGTGCCAGCGCGCTCTCGCCGAGCAGGAGCTGCACCTGGGCGCGCAGCTCGTCGTCGCCGATGGTCTCGGCGTGATCGAGCGCGCGATCGAGGAACGTGAGCGCGCGATCGTGCTCGCCGCGGCTCGCACACACCTCGGCGAGATCGACGTCGATCGCCGCGGCGCCGCGGGCATCCGCGAGCTCCGTGTACCGGCGGCGCGCCGCGCTGAGGTACCGCAGGGCCTGCTCGGGCTCACCCGCGTCCCGGAACCGGCGCCCTAGCTGTGCCTCCACGCCCGCGCGCTCGTCCTCGGGCAGAGCTTGCCCCAGCCGCTCGGTGAGCTCGCGCAGGTCCCCAGGCACGACGGGACCATCTTATACCCGTTTCCCAGATCAGACGTTGTAACGCGAATCGTCGAGGGTCACCGCGGGGCCGGCGGTACGGACGGCGAGGTTGACCAGGGCGAAGAACATCGCGGCACACGCACCGGCTGCAAAGCGCATGACTGACATGCGACGAAGCAGTGCCAGTGCTGTGCCATCCCGTCAGCCGGGGAGCGGTGCGGCTTCGCGCGTCTCGGCCTTCACCGAGAAGCGCGGTTCGCCCTCGAGGAGCTCGGAGAACATCCGGGTCAGCTCGCCGGCGAGCGCCTGGAGCTCGTCCTTGCTCATGAGCTTGCGCACCATCGGGAAGAGCTCGCCCTCCTCCTCCTGGCGCGCGTGATGACGGATCTGCTCCTTCACCACGCTGAGCTTGGCGTCCCATTGGGGATCTTCGCAGTCGAGCTCGACCATGTCGGCGAGCAAGCGCTTCACCGAGAGGTGCTCCTCCGTCGACTCGTGGAGCAGCTCCGACGTCTCCGCGGCCATCACGGCGGGATAGAAGATCTTCTCCTCGATCTTGCCGTGGGCGGCGATGTTGTCGGCCAGCTCCTCGAAGAGCTGCTGCTTCATGTCGGGGTCGTCGGCCTCCTCGATCTCCTCGATGAGGCTCTCGACTTCATCGTGCTGCGACTCGAGTAGCTCGAGTGCGTCCATCTGGTCGTTGGTCGGCATGCCGGTCACTTTTGCGAGACACGTACCAACCGGGCGAGCGCGGCCGCGCGGAGGGTCTGGCGTGTTGTCGCCATGGCCGCCCACGGATCGGGGTGCGCGTGTACGCGACGCGGGACCGTCTCGATCGTGAAGGCCTGGGGATCCACGGTCGTCAGCTCGTCCCACGTGATGGGTGTGGCGACGGGAGCGCCCGATCGTGCGCGCATGGAGTAGGGCGCGATGAACGTCGCGCCGCGTCCGTTTCGCAGCCAGTCGACGAAGATCTTGCCCTTGCGCGCCGCCTTGGTCGCGGTCGCGATGAAGCGCTTGCGATCGAGCGCGACCATCGCCTCGGCGACCGCGCGTGCGGCTTCCTTGTGCTCGTCCCAGTCGGCGCGGCGCGTGAGCGGCGCGACGATGTGCACGCCTTTTCCGCCGGTGGTGGTGACGAAGCTCTCGAGGTCGAGGCGGTGCAGGAGCTCGCGCACGACCAGCGCGGCCTCGACCACGCTCGACCACGGCACCGAAGGATCGGGATCGAGATCCATCACGAGGCGGTCGGGGCGCTCGAGCTTGTCGACGCGACCGGCCCACGTGTGGATCTCGAGCGCGCCGAGCTGCGCCAGCCCGAGGACGCCGGCCATGTCATCGACGAACATGTGCTCCTCCACGAGGCCGTCGGAGCCCTTGATGCGCGTCGAGTGGATGGGCGGCGGGGTGCCGGGCTTGGTGTGCTTCTGAACGAAGCACGGCTTGGCCGAGCCTTCGGGACAGCGCAGCAGCATCAGTGGGCGCTCGCGCACGTACGGCATCATGCGGTCCGCGACGACGGCGAGGTACGCGACGACCTGGCCCTTGGTGAGACCCTGTTCGGGATAGAGGACCTTGTCGAGGTTCGTGAGCTGGAACCCGAGCGGCAGGCCCTTCAGCAGGTCGTTGATCTGGCCGCCGGGGCTCCGATTCGAGTGCCAGACGCGATCGGGAGCTTCGATCACTTGCTCGACGGTGCGGCCGCTCACGACGCTGGTCGGCGCCTCGGCCACGATGTCGCGCGTGGCGTCCGCGTGCTCGTCCTTGCCCTTGAAGAGGAGCCAGTTCTGCTTGTCGCGCTCGCCGCCGCGCGTGCGTACGAGGTGCCAGCGTCCGAGCAGCTTCGTGCCGTGCAGCTCGAAGACGAGGTGACCCTTGGCGAGGGCGGCGCGCGGGTCGCCCTGAGGTGTCCAGCGCCCCTGGTCCCAGACGATCACGCCACCCGCCCCGTATTGCTTGGGCGGGATGATGCCCTCGAAGGACGCGTAGTCGAGCGGGTGATCTTCGGTGCGGACGGCGAGCCGGCGCTCCTTGGGATCGAGGCTCGGGCCCTTCGGCACCGACCAGCTGAGGAGGACGCCGTCGAGCTCGAGGCGAAAATCGTAGTGGCGCCGGCGCGCGGCGTGACACTGGATGACGAAGCCGTCGCCTGTGGCGTGCGCGACGTCCCCACCGTGCGGTTCCGACGTGATGTCGAAATCGCGCTTCTGGTGGTACGTCGCGAGCCGATCTAGGTGCGCGGACGGCATGCCAGGGCTGCCGTGAGCAAGGCTGCCGCGAGCGTGGCCATGTGGAACGTGTACATGCACCGTCACGAAGCAGGATGCGTGCCGCGGCTGGTGTACGATGACCCCAGCTCGCATGAGCAAGAAGTTTCCAGACTTCGTTCCGCCGACCAAGGTCGCGTTCCTCGATCGCGGCGCGACCTTGCATCTTCGTCAGTGCACGCTGTCGGGCCTCGAGGGCCTCGAGGGCGAGTGGACCTTCGAGAAGGACGAGGTCCGCATCGGCTCGATGGACGACAATGACGTGGTCGTGCGCGACGACACCGTGTCGCGCTACCACTGCAAGATCGTGCAGGAGGACACCGGCTACGTGCTGGTCGACCTGCGCTCGACCAACGGCACCTTCATCAACAAGGTGCGCGTGCGCGAGGGCTTCCTCAAGCCGGGATGCACGATCGGGGTGGGGCAGAGCCAGATGCGCTTCAACGCGCGCGAGGCCGAGGTGCCGATCGTGCCGTCGCGCAACGATCGCTGCGGCTCGCTCATCGGCGGCAACGCGCGGATGCGCGAGATCTACACCATCCTCGAGCGCATCGCGCCCACCAACACGACGGTGGTGATCGAGGGCGAGACCGGCACCGGCAAGGAGGTCGTCGCGCAGACCATCCACGGGCTGTCGCCGCGCAAGGCGAAGGAGCTGGTCGTGTTCGACTGCGGCGCCGTGCCGCCCAACCTGATCGAGAGCGAGCTCTTCGGTCACGAGAAGGGCAGCTTCACCGGCGCCGTGATGACGCGTCAGGGCCTGTTCGAGCTCGCCGACGGCGGCACGCTGTTCCTCGACGAGCTGGGCGAGCTGCCGCTCGATCTGCAGCCGAAGTTATTGCGCGCGCTCGAGCAACGCGAGGTGCGGCGCGTCGGCGGCGCGAAGGCGAGCAAGGTCGACGTGCGCATCATCGCGGCGACCAACCGCAACCTGGAGGAGGAGGTGCGCGCCGGCCGCTTCCGCCAGGATCTGTTCTACCGGTTGAGCGTGGTGCGGTTGAAGCTGCCGTCGTTGCGCGAGCGCATCGACGACCTCAACGTGCTGGTGCCGCACTTCCTGAAGACCATGGGCTACAACCGTGATGCCGACGGGAATCAGCGCGTGCGCGGCGTGGGGCGCGAGGCGATGGGCGCGCTGGCGTCGTACGCGTGGCCCGGCAACGTGCGCGAGCTGGTGAACGTGATGGAGCGCGCCGTGTCGTTCGCGGACGGCGAGACCCTCGAGATGTCCGACTTGCCGGACATGATTCGCGAGGTCCGGCGGACCGCGCCGGTGCGGGCGCTCACGTCGGAGGCGCGCGCCGCCTCGGCCCCACCGACCCCGCGGCCCCCCGAGGAGCTCATGGCCGACGGGGTCACCTTCAAGGACGCCAAGGAGAAGTGGGTGTCCTCGTTCGAGCGGGACTACATCGTGTCGTTGCTCAAGCGACACGGCGGTAACATCTCGCACGCCGCTCGCGAGGCGGATATCGATCGTAAGTACTTTCGCAAGCTGATGAAGAAGTACGAGATCGAGGCCCTGGGCGCCGCCGGACCTGCCGACGACGACGACGAGTGACGCGGCGCGCGGGGTGCCAGGCCGCGTAGGCTGCATCTCACGCAGGGTGCAGGTCGTAGCCGGGACCACGGACGAGAGACTTGTTGTTCTGTGGCTCCGGGTCCGTACCCTGGTACGGATGCCCCGCCATCAGACGTTCGACCCGCCGCGCCGGCACCAGCGCGTGCGCGTCGTCGGACGGGCGCTGGTCCACGCCGATCACGGCATCACCGCGTGCGACGTGATCGACCTGTCGCTCGGCGGGCTGCTGCTGTCGCGCGCTGTCGAGCACGCGCACGAACCGATCCCCGAGGTCGGCGAGCCGGTGCTCGTCGAGCTGCACCTCTCGAACGCGAGCAGCCGCTGGTACGGCGTGGGCGGCGAGGTCTGCCGGCGCGCGGCCGCCGATCGGTTCGCGTTGCGGCTGGCGCGCGTGCCGCCGGATCTCGAGGACGAGATCGAGGAGGAGGTGCTCGCAGCAGTCGAGGCGTCGGCGTCTCCGCGGGTCGTCGTCGTGGACGTGCCGGGCGAGCGGCGGCGCCACCTGGCCGACACCGTGCGACGCTCGTCGTGCGTCCCGATCGTCGCGTCGACGCCGCTCGACGCGATCCGCCGGCTGGAGGAATCGCGCACGCACGCGGCCGCCGTGATCGTGGGCGAGGAGCTGACGCAGACGCACGGCGACGAGCTGGTCCGCTACATCTCGAGCGAGCACCCCGGCGTGCGCGTCGCGCTGATCCACGACCCGGCGCATCCGGATCCCGAGGTGAGCGACGGCGTCGTCGTGATGGCGCCGGAGGATTGCGACCACAGCGAGGCCGTGCGCGTCGTCGTGGGGCTGGGCGAGGGCTTGCTGTAGGGCTCAGCCGTCGTGGCGTGCCTCGGGACCCGCTAGACGGCTTCGACTTGCGTGGATTCGTCGAGGCGGCGAGCGCCCTCGAGGAGCAGGTTCATCGTGGAGGTCTGGACGCGGTCGGCGCCCTCGACGTCGCAGCTGATGAGCTCGAACGTGCCGGCGCTCCAGCCGAGCAGGTGATAGATGCAGTCGGCGTCGACGGGGTCGGGCGCGTGGTCGAGGCGCGCGTGCACGACGCGACCGGAGCGCACGAGGACCTGCGCGCTCGCGCCGCCCGGATCGCGCAGCGACAGCACGCCGGTCTTGCGCTCCATGTCGATCATCGTGAGCAGCGCGGCGAGGCCGATCTGCGACAGATCACCCTTGAGCGACGGACCGAGGATCGTCTCGCGTGTCTCCTGCGCGAGCGCGGCGGTGCGGCGCATGGTCTTGGCCACGCGCAGATCGAGCTCCTCGAAGCGGAACGGCTTGGGCACGTAGTCGTCGGCGCCCATGCGGAAGCCGCGGATGCGATCCTCATCCGAGGAAAGCGCCGTCAGGAAAATCACGGGCAGCGTGGCGAGCTCGGGGCGCGAGCGCAGCGCCTTCACCAGCGCCCAGCCGTCCATGCGCGGCATCATCACGTCGGTGATGAGCAGGTCGGGCGGATCGACGAGCGCACGTGCGAGCGCGTCTTCACCGTCCACCGCCGTGATGACGGTATAGCCCCGCTTCTCCAGCACGGTGGCGACCATGCGGAGAATCCATGCGTCGTCGTCGGCGACGAGGACGACTGGTGGCACGTCCATACGTTATCGCGGTGATGCCAAACCCGTCAATTCGACAGGGGATTACCGCTACCTCGTCGCTACCTGTTCGTCAGCGGCCGCGGGCCGGACCAGGGCCGGGGGTTGCCGGTGGAAGGGCCTCGGCTCGGGTCCCGGTCGACCAGGTGGCGCCGGCGCCGGCGGGCAGCAGATGGAGCAGGCCACCGCGCGTGACCACGAGCAGAGCGCCCGACGTATCGGCAACGAGCGCGAGCGCACTGTCGTCGGCGGCGACGGGCGGGGCGATCGCCTCGCTCCACGCACCCTTGTGGAACCGGGCGAGCGCGATTCCGGCCGGCGTGGAGCCGAACGCCCAGGTCGAGTCGCTCGAGGTCGCGACGAGCGCGACGGCCATGGGCGCGCCGCCCACCGTAGGTCGATGTATGCGGCGTGTGGCGACCTCGTACGCTCCCGCGTCGGCCGTGACCGCCCAGGAGGTCGGTCCACCGCTGCCGAGGCCCGCGACCACGGGCGCGGCCGGCACGGGGGCGAACCCTCCGCCCGCGAACCGGACCAGCCCGGCGTCGGTGGCGACCACGATCTTGGTCTCGCTGGCCGCCCAGAGCGCGGCGATGTTGGCGGTCGTGCGGCCGACGCGCTTCCAGGAGGAGCCGGCCCACACGAAGACGTTCTTGCCGATGGCGATCGCGGGGCGCGGGCCGCTGCCGATGACCGACTTGCCGCGCTCGCCGAGGCGCATCGCGATCCAGCCGGTGGGATCGCGCCGGTAGAGCGGAGCGGACTTGCCGGCGACGACGAGCGCCGAGCCGGCGACGACCGCGCCGCGCACGTCGGCGGCGACGCCGCCCTCGGACTTGCGCGTCCACGTGCCGGAGCCGTCGGGTTCGTACACCTGGCCCGAGGGGCCGACGACGATGGTCTTGCGGACGTCGTCGGTGGCCGGCGCGATCGCAGCGATGACGTCGGCGCGGGCGGTGCGAGC
Source organism: Kofleriaceae bacterium (assembly GCA_035525615.1). GTDB lineage: Bacteria > Myxococcota_A > Polyangia > Haliangiales > Haliangiaceae > UBA2376. Next base: position 25,054 of record DATLEB010000098.1, read on the forward strand.
TGTAGCCGCGATGCTCGCGACGAGGGCGAGCAGAACGGCGGCGGCGACCGCGCGCGTGCTCACTTCGGTGCGGAACCTTGGGCAGCGCCGCCGCCGGACGCAGAGGCGGAGCCAGAACCAGCCGCAGAGCCAGAGGCAGAGCCAGCAGCAGAGCCAGAACCAGAACCAGAGGCAGAGCCAGAACCAGAACCAGAACCAGAACCAGAGGCAGAGCCAGAGCCAGAGCCAGAGCCAGAGCCAGAGCCAGAGCCAGAGCCAGTGGCAGAGCCAGAGCCAGTGGCGGAGCCCGAGGCCGACGCCGATCCGGCACCCGGATCCGAACCCGTGCCCATGCCCGATCCGGATCCCGATCCGGATCCCGTCGCCGTGCCCGCGCCCGTCGCCGAGCCAGCACCCGTCGCCGAGCCAGCACCCGTCGCCGTCGCCGCGCCCGATCCGGAGCTCTCCATGAGGATCTCCATGTCAGCCTCCTTGATGAGGCCGCAGCGCTTGAGCTGATCGACGGTCGACGCTTCCATGGCGCACTTCACCGACGACTTCTTGGCGCTGCCCTGGCACGACCGGACCCACGCGGCGCTCTGGCCGGCGTCGTCGGTCATCTTGTCGGTGCCGAGCAGGATGCGGATGTTGGCGATCGCCTTCTTGCAATCGGTCTCCGACGGCTTGTCGCACGCCGCGAGACCACCGACGACCAGCACGAGCAGGAGCAGCTTCTTCATGACCATTCCTCGGGACGAGACTCTACCAGTGTGACCGCGCGTTCGAGATCCTGCCCGGTGTCGATCTCTCGCCACTGGCCGTGGATCGTGACCGGCGTGATCGGCACGCCGGCGTCGATCATCTCCTGGAGCAGATCGGTGAGGTACGCGTTCCGGAACCGCGCCGCGCGCTGATACGGCTCCTCGTCGCGGCCCGCGTACCGCGCCAGCGCCGCATCGAGCGTGCGCGTCAGTGCGCCGACGCCGTCGCCCACCATGCGCAGGAGCCCGATGAACTCGCCGTGCGCGTCCTCGGGCGGCAGCGACTTCTTGCCCACGCGCTTCACGCGCCCGGTCGCGTCGAGATCCGACACCTCGCCTTCCTCCAGCGGGTGCAGCGTGCGGCCGACGTAGATGTCGCGGAAGTCGGCGTCGATGACGAGATCCAGCGTCCCCGTCGCCGCCGCGAGGTCACGCGTCACCGGCGGCGTGAAGATGATGTCGGAGTACGTCACGTACGCCGGCGCGTCGAGCTCCGCGCGCGCACACGCCAGTGACAGCAGGATGTTGTTGGTCTCCCACTCGCGGTTGTCGATGAACGACAGCTTCATGTGCGCCGGCGCGAGCGCCCGCGCGCCCGCCTCGAGCACGTCGCCGCGGTAGCCGCGGATGATCACGACCTCCTCGACGCCGACCGCGCCGAGCGCGGCCAGCTGCCAGCCGAGGATCGGCTTCGCGCCCACCTGCACCAGGCACTTGGGCAGCTCCTCGGTGTGCGAGCCGAGGCGCTTGCCGCGCCCGGCGGCGATCACGATCACGCGCTTCACGTTCTCGCTCATGACTTGAATCGTCCCAGGCGAAAGAAGATCTTCAAGAGCGACAGGCCCAGGTACAGCACGTTCACCGCGCCGTACGCCCAGAAGTAGATGTCGATCCGGTTCGCCGCCGCGCAGATCCAGATGTACTGCGGATAGTGGACGACGATGCGCGCGGCCCACTCGAGCCCCGAGATGGCCATCCCGATGGGCCCCTTGCGCCCGCCGACCACCGCCGGGTCACCGTCCTCGGTCGGCGTCTTCCCGCTGTACTCCGGGCGGCGCATGAACGACGTGAGCGCGATGCCCGACGCCAGGCAGAAGAGCCCGGCGATCCCCACGATCAAGAGGTAGTCGTCCCCGGTCTGCCGCCACAGCCGCACGGCGACGCATCCATAGATGAGCATCGCCTTCAGCTCGTCCATCAGGAAGTCGAGCAGGTGGCCGAGCGGCGACGCGAGCTTGCGCAGGCGCGCCAGCATCCCGTCGACGCAGTCGAGGATGAACGACAGCTCGAACACCGCGGCCGCCACCACCAGCCCGACCCAGCCCAGCCACCCCACGAAGATCGCGCCGGCGCCCGCCGCCACCACCGTCGCCAGGAACGTCACCTGGTTGGGCGTGATGGGCGTGCCGCGGAACAGGTAGACCAGCACCGCCGCCGGAGGGCGCGCGATGTGCTGGGTGAACCAGTTGATGTCCTTCTTCTTCTTGGACGCCCGATAGATCTCGGCGATGTCGGCGGCGGCGCCCATGACTTCCTGGGCTCTATAACGCAATCAGGGGGACGTCACATTGCTCGGCCGCATTAAGACAACAGGCGTTCTCCGACCGCCGCGCTCGAGTCTCGACCGGACAGACGACGTCCGTCCGCTGCGGCGTCTTCCCGCTTGATCGCCGCACGGGCCCCACGTACCGTGCGCGCCGCTACCGTTCGTACGTCTCCACAACTGAATGAAAGACCTGGGGGTTCAGGATGCCTGAGCACACGATCCCCGAGTCCCTCGTCGAAGCGATCAAGGCAGGTCGGGCTGCCCTCGTGGTCGGTGCGGGAATCGGTGTACCAAGCTGGAAGCAACTTCTCGAGCGGCTCAACAAGGAGCTCGAGACCCGCGGACGCGATGGCGATTCCGCAGCCGCCAAAGATCTCGACCGGCTGCTGCACAAGGGCAGCCTGGTCCGCGCCGTAGGGTTCCTCGCCCGCGCGCTCGGCGAAGAGACCTGCGACAAGGTCGTCGAGGAGACGTGGCGCACGCCGGCCGAGCTCCCGCACATCGCGACCGCGATCGCGGAGCTGCCGTTCCGCCACGTGTGGACCACGTTCCCGGGCGACGTGCTGGAGCGCGCGCTCGACGAGCACCGCCCCGAAGGTTGGCCCGCCCCCAAGGTCGTCACCTACCAGGAGCTCGGCGGGCTGTCGCATCGCCGCCGCACGCTCGTGAAGATGCTCGGCAACTTCGACACGTACGTCGTCACGCCCAGCTCGGTGCGCCGCGCCCTCGCGCGCGCCGTCGATCTCCGCGACTACGCCCGCGATCTCTACGTCGACGGCACGCTGGTGTTCGTCGGCTTCCGCTTCGGCGATCCCGACCTGTCCGCGATGCTCGATCGCGTGTTCGGCATGTTCGAGCCGCCGCGCAACCAGCACTACTTCCTGGGCGCCGGCGTCGGTCCCGTCACCGTCGACGAGCTCATGGCCGAGCACCACATGGAAGTGGTGAACCTGCAGGGCAAGGGCGGCGACGACGTCGCCGAGAAGGCCGTGGTCGAGTGGCTCGAGGCCCTCGCCATCGCCTGCAAGTCCGCCAACGTCTCGCTGGTGCAGACGCGTCCCGACGCCGACGATCTCGACGGCTGGCTCGCCCTGTACGCCGATGACGCCGAGGCTCGCGATGCGGTCGACGCCATCGAGCGCGCCGCGCGCGACGCCAAGGACGGCGAGCGCGTGGTCGAGGTGCTCCTCGGCCGGCTCGATCTCGAGAGCGAGACCGCCGGCAAGGCCGGCTTCCTTCGCGAGGCCGCCAAGGTCTACGAGGAGATGGTCGGCGATCTGAAGCGCGCCTTCGAGGCGATCACCGCCGCCATGCACCTCGAGCCGTCCGACGACGCCATCGTCGTCGACGCCGAGCGTCTCGCCGCCGCCACCGGCGACTGGCCGACGCTGGTCACCGAGGCCTCCGAGATCACGACCGAGGTCACCGAGCCCAAGCTGGCCTCGCGCTGGTGGGCTCGCCTCGGCACGTGGTACGCGACGCGCCTCGATCGGTACGACTACGCGCTGCCGTCGTTCCGCCGCGCGCTCGAGCTCGACACGAAGAGCCTCGAGGCGCATCGCGGCATCAGCGATCTCTTGCGCCGCCAGCAGAAGTGGTCCGAGCTCGCCGACGCGCTGCGCGCGTACGTCGAGGTCGAGCCCGACACGCAGCACAAGGTCGACACGTACCTCCAGCTCGGCGATCTGTGCGAGAGCCAGCTCTCGCAGACCGCGAAGGCGCTCGAGGCCTACGAGGCCGCCGCCGACGTCGGCGACGGCAACGACGACGCGCTCGCCGCGCTCGAGCGGCTCTACCGCCGCGACGAGCGCTGGGGCAACCTGGCCAAGGTGCTCGAGCGTCGCGCCGAGGCGCTCGACGCCGCCGGCGAGACCGGCCGCGCCACCGGCGTGCGCCACGAGCTCGCCACCCTCCGCCACGAGAAGCTCGGCGATCTCGAGGGTGCCATCGCGCGCTACGAGGCCGCGCTGGAGAAGGACGGCGCGGATCGCGAGGCGCTCAAGGCGCTGATCGATCTGTACGACAAGACCGGTCGCTCCGACGACTACCTGCGCACGCTCGAGCGCATGGCCAAGGTCGCACCCGAGGGCGAGCGGCTGTCGACGCTTCGCAAGCTCGCCGCGGAGCTCGACGACAAGGACGGCGCCGAGGACCGCGCGATCAGCGCGTACGAGCGCATCCTCGAGATCGACGGCGGCGCCGACGACGCGTACCGCGGGCTCGCCCGCGCGCTGCGCACGAAGAAGGCCTGGTACGACCTCGTGTCGCTCCTCGATCGCCACGTGGGGGCGTCGAAGAACCCGGTCCAGCGCGTCGAGCTCTACCTCGAGGCCGCGGCCGTGCACGAGAAGGAGCTCGACGATCCGCACCGCGCGATCGAAGGGCACATGAACGCGCTCTCGATCGATGATCAGAACCGCCAGGCGCTCGGCGCGCTGTCGCGGCTCTATCGCCGCACCGAGGCGTGGGACAAGGCCGTGGCCACGCTGGTGCGCCACGCCGAGCTCGAGGGCAACCGCGGCGCCAACCTCTGGGCCGAGGCCGGTGACCTGGCGCTGACCGAGGACGGTGACGCCGAGGCCGCCGAGCGCTACCTCGACAAGGCGCTGTCGATCGAGCCCGAGCACGCGCGCGCCCTCATGACGCTGGCCGCGCTGCACGAGAAGAAGTCGGCGTGGTCGTCGGCCATCGACGATCTGCTCCGCGCCGAAGCCGTGGGCGCGCAGCGCAGCGAGCGCATCGCGATGCTGACGCGCGCGGCGGAGATCGCCGAGCAGAAGCTCGAGAACACGCCGCAGGCGCTCACGTTCCTCGAGCGCGTGCTGAAGCTCGACCCCGACAACGTCGCCGCCGGCGAGAAGGTCAGCGACCGCCTGGTCGCGGCCGAGCGCTGGGAGGACGCCATCCCGGTGCTCGAGATGCTCGCGCGTCGCAGCGAGTCGGGTGACCGCCTCGAGCGCGCGCGTCGCGAGACGCAGCTCGGCAAGGCGTACGAGGCGCTCCACCGCACCGAGAAGGCGACCAAGCACTACCGGCTCGCCGTGGAGTCCGACCCCGACAACCTCGACGCGGCGCTGGGGCTGGCCCAGACCATGCTCACGGCGGCGCAGGCCGCCGAGGGCTCGTCGGCGACGATGGAGGAGCAGTGGAAGGAGATCGACCGTCGCTACCGCGAGGTCCTCGCCCGCCACCGCACCGGCCTCGCCGACGGACAGGTCGCCGACATCTGGTACCGGCTCGGCATCACCGCCCGCGCGCTCGGCGACGATCGCAAGGCGGAGAACGCGCTGCGCCGCGCCCTCGAGCGCGATCCGGGTCACGACGAGACGCTGCAGGCGCTCGTCGATCTCGGCGGCGCTCGCGGCGAGTGGAAGACGGTCATCGAGGCCAAGCGCGCGCAGGTCGATCGCGCGCCCGACAACCTCAAGGCCAAGCTGCTCGACGAGATCGGCGAGATCCAGCGCGGCAAGCTGAAGGACCCGAGCACCGCCGTCGGTGCGTTCCTCGAGGCCCTCAAGCTCGCGCCCGGCAGCCACCAGCTGCTCCACAAGCTGCTCGAGTGCTACACCGAGCTCAAGCAGTGGCGCCGCGCGGTGGAGACGCTCGGCGAGCTCGCGACGCAGGAGACGTCACCGGCCCGCCGCTCGAAGTACTACTACGCCGCGGCCGTCATCGCCCGCGACGAGCTGCACGACACCGAGCTGGCGGTGGACCGCTTCGCGCTCACGCTCGACGACGCGCCCAACACGCCGAAGGCGTTCGACGCCGTCGAGAAGCTGCTCACGGACGCCAAGGACTGGAAGAACCTGGCGCGCGCGGTGCGCAAGCACCTCAAGCGCATGGGTGACGACGCCGAGCCCGAGAAGCTGCTCGAGCTGTGGACGCGCCTGGGCGACCTCTACCTCGATCACCTGAACAACAACGAGCTGGCGATCGAGGCGTTCGAGATCGCGGTGCAGCTCGATCCCGACAACATGCAGCGCCACGAGCAGCTCGCCGACCTCTACCTCGAGGCCGGCGAGGCGCGGCGCACCGACGCGATCGGCGAGCTGCAGCAGCTCCTCCAGTTCGCGCCGGACCGCGTCGAGGTCTACAAGGCGCTGTCGAAGCTCTACCTGGAGGAAGGCGAGACCGACAAGGCGTGGTGCCTGGCGCAGGCGCTGGTGTTCCTGGGTGCGGCGAGCGACAGCGAGCGCGCGCTCTACACCAAGTACCGGCCGGCGACGTTCATCCCGGCCACGCGCCGCCTCACCGAGGAGCTGTGGCAGAAGTCGGTGATCCACCCGCGCGAGGACCGGCACGTGGGCGCGATCTTCGCGTCGACGCTCGGCTCGATCGCGGCGACCACCGCCGAGCCGCCGCAGTCGTTCGGGCTCGACCCGAACGCGCGCACCGACGTGGACCGCGATCAGAAGCTCGTCAGCCGCGTCGTGAAGTACGCGACCGGCGTGCTGGCGCTCGATCCGGCGCCGATGCTGTGGCTCGACGGCGGCGACGGCCTCCGCGTCGCCAACACCACCGACAAGGGCAAGCTCGCGCCGTCCTTGCTGGTGGGGCCGAGCCACCAGCAGAAGAACGACGAGCGCGAGCTCGCGTTCGAGGTCGGCAAGCGGCTGGCGTACCTGCGCCCCGAACGCTTCGTGACGTTCGCGCTCCAGACGCTGCCCAAGATCGAGAACGCCTTCACCGCGGCCCTGGTCGCGGCGAACGCGACCTCGACGGGATCGGGCGAGCTGCAGGTGTCGGACGACGCGCGCCGGCTCGGCCTCAGCATGCAGAAGACGGTGCCGGGTGCGCACCTCGAGCAGGTGGCGGCGCTGGCCGGCAAGCTCGGGCCGCGGCTCGGGAACGGGCTCGTGACCGGGTGGCGCAGCGCCACCGACCTGACGGCGAATCGCGTCGGGCTCATCCTGGCCAACGACCTCGAGTCGGCGGCCAAGGCGATCGCGACCGAGACCTCGTCGACGTCGGGCCTGCCCGTGAAGGAGCGCCTGCGCGACCTCTTGGCGTACGCTGCGTCGGAGTCGTACTTCGCGGTGCGGCGCCACCTCGGGCTGACGGTCCGCGCCGAGGCGTCCGCCTGATGCGCGCGCTGTCGCTGCCACTCGCATCGTTGTTGCTGGTCGCGTGTGGCGGCGACGATCCCGTCTGCGGAGACGGGGTCATGGAGGGGTCGGAGCAGTGCGACGACGGCGACGGGAACGAGCTCGACGAGTGCCGCGCGTGCGTGGCGTTCATCGCGCCCAAGAACGTCGTGAAGTGGGAGTTCAACAAGGACGCGGCGCCCGGGTTCAACAACGACGGCTGCCTCGACGTCGGCGCGACCAACGTGCAGATCGAGCTCGCGGGCCCGCTGCCGAGCACGCAGCAGGTCTCGTGCGCGATGCGGCAGGTGACGTACACCGAGCTGCCGGTCGGGTCGTACACGGCGTCGATCACGCCGCTCGACTCGTCGGGCGCGTCGCTCGTGACCGCGCCGGTGACGGCGACGTTCGACGCCAACTTCACCTTCAACACGACGGCCGAGGTCACGGTCATCGTGCCGCCGGAGGCGTGGGCGCGCCCGATGACGGGCACGTTCTTCTTCCTCCTGCGGTGGATGGGCATGGACTGCTCGGCGGCGGCGCCGCCGGTGGCGACCCAGCGCGTGACCCTGCGCGTGAACGGCAACGTCGTCACGCAGCAGGCCAACGTCGGCTCGACCACGTATCCGGTCTACGCGCTCGACGGTACGCAAGTGACCTGCGTCATGGCGTCGCTCGCGCAGGCGGAGGCGGCGCGCACGGTGCCGTTCGGCCGCGCGCAGCTCCAGGTCAGCGGGCGCGACACGGGCGGGACCGAATGGTTCCGAGGCACCTTCGACACGTTCGTGGGCGCCGGGGTCTCGAATCCGATCCTCACGTTCGACGTGCCCTCGGTGATCGACGCCGGGATCGACGCGCCGATCGACGCACCGGTGGATGCGGGCGTCGATGCGCCCACTGACGCCGCGCCCGACGCCTGATCTGCTATCGTCCGGGACGGAATGAAGCGTCTCCCGCGGCTGTGGACGGTCGCCTGCGTGATCGGGCCATTGATCGGGCCATTGATCGCTCTGGCGGGGTGCCCACCGTCCAGGAATTCCAGGGGCGGTCACACGCTCACGGCGTCGGGCGAGGTTCCGTATCCGACCGACTTCACGCCGCCGCCGCCGCTGCCGCCGCCGGCGGCCGCCGACGCCAAGGCGTTCGGGGCGAAGTACCTCGATCTCGCGTACGCGCGGATCGGTGACGGCTGGATCGCGTTCCTCGAGGACTGCCGCCTGCGCCTGCCGCCGCAGCACCCGCTCAACGACAGCAAGCTGGCGGCGACGGCGAGCATCACGCTCGATGCGCAGGGGCAGGTGGTCGAGGTCGTGCTCGTCGACCGCAGCGGCAACGACGACTTCGACGAGGTCGCGCGTGCGGTGGCCAGCGACGCGGGGCCGTTCCCGGCGCCCGATCGCACGCTTCTCTCCGACGACGATCGGCTGTACCTGACGTGGACGTTCGCGCGCGACGAGCGCCAGGCCGGCGCCGCGTCGGCGACCTTGCGCCGCGTCGAGTGGTCGCTCGATCAGGCGATCCCGAAGTTCCTCGCCGACGGCAACCTGGCCGAGGCCGCGCGCCGCGTGGCGTCTGCGGCCGGCGGTGGCGGCTCGACCCAGGCCAAGGTGCTGGGCTACGCCGAGCGCGTGATGGCGGCGGTCGTGCGCGAGGGGCTGGCGAGCCCCGATCCGGCCGTGCAGCGGCTGGCGATCGACGCGGCCGGCGCGGCCAAGATCACGAGCGCGGCGCGCGAGCTGCGTTCCATCGCGGACGGCTCGCTCGACGTCGGGCAGCGCGCGGCGGCGATCGACGCGCTCGCGGCGATCGGTGACCTCGAGGCCGCCGGAATGCTCGCGATGATCCTGCAGCGCGATCAGGGCGCGAACGCCGACCTCACGGGTGCGGCGGGGCGCGCGCTGGCGCGGCTGGGCGGACAGGCGCGGCTGGGCGAGATCGTCGCGACGTGGTTCGCCGAGGGCAAGGCGGGCAAGACGCCGGCCGAGCGCGCGCGCGTGTGGGCGGCCCTCATCGCGGCCGGGCAGGCGCCCGTGCCCAAGGCGATCCCCGACGTGAATCGCATGCTCGGCAGCAAGGAGCCGGTCGTGCGCGCGGCGGCGTGCCGGGCGCTCGGCGCGGCGGTGCGCGTCGACGACGCGGCGTGGAAGGGCTTGCGCAAGGGCATCACCGACGCGGACGCGTCGGTGCGCGCGACGTGCGTGGGCGCGATCGCGGATGCGGCGGCGGCCGGTGTCACCAGCCGCTCGACGTTCTGGCAGGTGGCGCCGCTGCTGAAGGATCGCGACGAGCGCGTGCGCGCGGCGGCGGTGCTCGCGGTGATCCGTCTCGAGCCGTCGCGCGGCAGCGAGCTCGCCGGTGTGAGTCGCGACAAGAGCCCGGTCGTGCTCGCCAGCCTGGCCGAGGCGTGGGTGCGGACCGGCAGCGGCGCGAAGACGGCGGAGCTGCTGAAGCACGAGTCGGGGGCCGTACGGCAGGCCGCGGCGGCGGCGCTCCTCGCCGGCGACGACAAGGCCAAGGCGATGCTGGCGGCGCGGGTCGATCTCGAGCCGGCGCTGCGCGTGCTCGCGCTCGGCGTGACGAGCGATCGCAGCGCGCTCGAGGCGGCGTCGACGGATCCCGATCCGTCGGTGCGCACGGCGGCGGCGGCACGGCTGGTCACGCTGCGCGGTCGCGCCGAGACGATGGCCGACGTGGCCACGCAGGTGGCGAGCGCGCCGCCGGCCAGCGCCGAGCGAGTCCGCCTCGCCGGTGCGTGGCTCGCCGCGCGGTAGACCGCGCGCTGACGCACACCGGGATGCGGTGTGCGGCGCAGGCCGAGGCCAGGCAACCCGGGACGCTCCGCGCGAGTCATGATATCCACACCCCCATGCGCCGTCTGACGCTCGCCTCGTTTGCCTTCCTGTTCGGGACCATTGCTGCCTGCAAGAGCGGGCTCGACGAGCGCTGCCAGGTGACCGCCGACTGCGAGAGCGGTCTGGTGTGTGTCGTGCTGTCGTCGAACCCGGAGAACCCGGTGAGCGTGTGCCGCGAGGGCCTCGAGGATCAGAGCGACGCCGCCATCGATGCGCCGCAGGACGGCCCCGAGACCGACGCCGCGCCCGCCGTCGATGCGACGCCCGATGCGGCGACCGACGCGGCGACCGCGATCGACGCCACCCCCGACGCCTGAGCACGGACGAGCCTGCGTCGAGCTCAGGGTGACGGCGTGGCGCCGCCGTAGACGCAGCGGAAGCCGATGCTGATCGAGCGCGTCTCCGGATCGAGCGGCCGCAGGAGCAAGTAGCCGCTCTGGTAGCTCGGGAGGTCGGTGCGCGCCGCGAACGGCGGATCGCGCCAGCTCCCGCCGCGCGTCATCGCCGGGCTACCCGGCGGGCCGACGCGCACGGGATTGACGTCGGGCAGATCGACGAAGCCCAGCACGTCGAAGTCGTCGAGCACCCACTCGGCGACGTTGCCCGCCAGGTCGTGCACGCCGTACGGGCTGTCGCTCCACGGCTTCGAGCCCGGCGGCGCCGCGTAGAGGAAGCCGTCGCTGTCGTCGGGGTCGCTCCACGGGCGCGCGGGCGCGAGCTGGCCGGTGCCCGTGGGCGCGACGTCGGCGAGGCTGCGCAGCACCGCCTCGCGGATCTTGCCGTGGTTGAACGAGTCGTAGCGAGGGTCGTTGCCCCACGGCCAGGTGCGCATGTCGTCGCCGCGCGCGGCGCGCTCCCACTCGGCCTCGGTGGGCAGGCGGCCGCCCTTCCAGTCGCAGAACGCGTTCGCCTCGTCGCGCGTGACGTTCACGACGGGCAGCGCGTCGGCGAGGTGACGTGTGTCGCCGGAGACCAGCGGCGCGACGCTGCACGCGCCCGCGCGCGCGCACTCGCGATAGCGCGCGGTCGTGACCTCGTTCGCGTCCATCCAGAACGCGGCGATCCACACGCTGCGCGGGTTGCGGCGCTCGAGCGCCTCGAACCACACCTTGCAGTGCTCGACGCCGGGGTCGGTGCCCACGGCCTGGCGACACTCGTCGAGGAGCGTCTCCAGATCGTCGTAGGGCGTCCCCATCTGGAACGAGCGCACGCGCTCGCCCTCGCCGAGCGCGGTCGGGATGGCGACCGCGGCCGGGATGCGCACGCGCGCCGGCTTCGGGTGATCGACCCGGACCGTGCGGCCGCCGGCTCCAGCGAGGAGCGCAAGGGCCGCGAGGGCCGCCGGGGCGAAGAGACGGCGCACGACCTGAAGGTACCGCGCCGCCCGCGTCGCGGCCACGTCGGCCGCCGGCTCCGTCAGTCGGGAAGGTCGCCGTCGGGCGGGCCGACCGCGTGCCACTCGACCGAGCTGATCACGACCTCGCGCTTGCCCTTGGGCGTCTGTACGGTCACGTCGTCACCGACGCGCTTGCCGAGCAGCGCGCGCGCGACCGGCGCCACCAGCGAGATGCGCCGCTTCTTGATGTCGGCCTCGTGCTCGCCGACGATCGTGTACGTCGACGTCTCGCCGCTGTCGCTGTCCTCGATCGTCACCGTCGCGCCGAACTGCACGCGATCGCCCGACAGCGTGGCCGGGTCGATGACCTCGGCGAGCCCGAGCTTGGCCTCGAAGTCGCGGATCTTCGCCTCGATCATGCCCTGCTCCTCCTTGGCGGCGGAGTAGTCGGCGTTCTCGGACAGGTCGCCGTGGCCACGCGCGATCTCGATGGCCTTCGAGTTCGCGGGCCGGTCGACCTCCTTCAGCTTCTTCAGCTGCTTGCGCATCCAGTCCCGGCCAGCCGGGGTCATCGGATATTTATCAGCCATCGAGGCACCCTCTCACGCGCGCGTGGAAGGTTGTTGGTAGCCCTGAAGGGCGCACACCTGCAAGGCCTCGCGGCGCAACAGCGCGATCGAGTCGAGCGCGGCCCGGGCACCGCGGATGGTGGTGAAATACGCGAGGCCGTTGCGCAGCGCGCCGCGGCGCAGCGACTGCGAGTCCAGGATGGCCTGCGCGCCCTCGGTGGTGTTCACCACGAAGTCGATCTCGTGGTTGTCCATCGCGTCGACGCAGTGCGGCCGCCCCTCGAGCACCTTGTTGACGCCCTTCACGACGAGGCCCTGGCTCGAGAGGAACTTCGCCGTGCCGTGCGTGGCCATGAGCGTGAAGCCGAGGCCGGCCAGGTCGCGCGCGAGCTCGGCCGCGGCCTGCTTGTCCGCATCGCGGACAGAGAGGAACGCGACACCGGTGGTCGGCAGCTTCACACCCGCGGCCTCCTGCGCCTTCAGGTACGCCTCGGGGAACGTCGCGCCGATGCCCATGACCTCGCCGGTCGAGCGCATCTCGGGGCCGAGCATGGTGTCGACCTCCTCGAACTTCACGAACGGGAACACCGACTCCTTCACGGAGACGTGGGACGGGATGACCTCGACGATGCCGAGCTCGGCCAGCGTCCTGCCCGTCATCACCTTGGCCGCGACCTTGGCCAGCGGGACGCCGATGGCCTTCGAGACGAAGGGGACCGTGCGCGACGCGCGCGGGTTCACCTCGAGCACGTAGACCAGGCCGTCGTGGACGGCGAACTGCGTGTTCATCAGGCCGACCACGCCCAGCTCGACGGCGAGCAGGCTGGCCTGGCGGCGCACCTCGTCGATGATCGACTGCGGCAGCGAGTAGGGCGGCAGCGAGCAGGCGCTGTCACCCGAGTGGATGCCGGCCTCCTCGATGTGCTCCATCACGCCGCCGACCACGACGGCGCCGGTCCGGTCGCACACCACGTCGACGTCGAGCTCGACCGCGTCGGCGAGGAACTGATCGACGAGGAGCGGGAACCCGACGCCGCCGGAATCAGATGACTTCTTGAAGAGGCGCTCGAAGTAGTCCTCGAGCGAGGCGGCGTCGTAGACGCGCTCCATGGCGCGACCGCCGAGCACGTAGCTCGGGCGGATCATCACCGGGAAGCCGATGTCGGCGGCGGCCTTGCGCGCCTCGTCGAGCGTGCGCGCGATGCCCCACTGCGGCGCGCGCAGCTTCAGCTTGGCCATCACCTCGCCGAAGCGCTCGCGATCCTCGGCGCGATCGATGGCGTCGGCGGGCGTGCCGAGGATCGGCGCGCCGGCCTTGGTCAGCGGCACGGCGAGCTTGAGCGGCGTCTGCCCGCCGAACTGCACGATGATGCCCCACGGCTTCTCGCGGTCGCAGATGGCCAGCACGTCCTCGAGCGTGAGCGGCTCGAAGTAGAGCCGGTCCGACGTGTCGTAATCGGTCGACACCGTCTCCGGGTTGCAGTTCACCATGATCGACTCGATGCCCTCCTCGGCGAGGGCCATCGACGCGTGCACGCAGCAGTAGTCGAACTCGATGCCCTGGCCGATGCGGTTGGGCCCGCCGCCGAGGATGAGCACCTTCTTGCGATCGGTGGGCGCCGCCTCGCACTCATCCTCGTACGTCGAGTAGAGGTACGGCGTGTTCGAGTCGAACTCGGCGCCGCAGGTGTCGACGCGCTTGTAGACGGGGATGACGCCGGCGGCCTTGCGGGCGTCGCGCACGTCCTTCTCGGTGGCGCCGGTGAGCGCGGCGATGCGGCGGTCGCTCATGCCGCCGCGCTTGAGGCGGCGCAGGTCGGGCTTGACCGCGTCGAGCGAGCCAGCCTTCTGGACGGCGAGCTCGTCCTTCGCCATGAGGCAGATCTGGCGGAGGAACCACGGGTCGATGCGCGTCAGCTCGTACGCGCGCTCGATGCTGAGGCCGAGCTGGAACGCGCGCGCGACCTGGAACACGCGATCCGGGCTGGTGATGGCCATGGCGCGCTCGAGCTGCGGCAGGTCGTCGGCGAGCGCGCCGAGCGGCAGGTCGAAGCCGTCGCGGCCGGTCTCGAGCGAGCGGATCGCCTTGCCGAGCGCCTCGCGGAAGGTGCGGCCGATCGACATCGCCTCGCCGACGGACTTCATCTGCGGGCCGAGCACCTGGCGCGCCGCCGGGAACTTCTCGAACGCGAAGCGCGGCCACTTCACGACCACGTAGTCGATGGTCGGCTCGAACGACGCCGGCGTGACGCGCGTGATGTCGTTCTTGAGCTCGTCGAGCGAGTAGCCGATGGCGAGCTTGGCGGCGATCTTGGCGATGGGGAAGCCGGTCGCCTTCGACGCGAGCGCCGAGCTGCGCGACACGCGCGGGTTCATCTCGATGACCAGCTGGCGACCGGTGACCGGGTCGACGGCGAACTGCACGTTCGAGCCGCCGGTGGTGACGCCGATCTCGCGCATGATGGCGAGCGAGGCGTCGCGCATGCGCTGGTACTCCTTGTCGGTCAGCGTCATCGCCGGCGCGACCGTGATGGAGTCGCCGGTGTGCACGCCCATCGGATCGAGGTTCTCGATCGAGCAGATGATGACCGCGTTGTCCTTGGCGTCGCGCACGACCTCGAGCTCGTACTCCTTCCAGCCGAGGACGGATTGCTCGAGGAGGACCTGGTGCACGGGCGAGACGTCGATGGCGAACTGCACCATCCGGTCGAGCTCGCGCGCGTTGTAGGCGATGCCGCCGCCCGAGCCGCCGAGCGTGAACGACGGGCGCAGGATGGCGGGGAAGCCGATCTCGTCGATGGCCTCGCGCGCCTCGGCGACCGACGAGACCAGCGTCGACTTCGGGCACGAGAGCCCGATGCGCGCCATCGCCTGCTTGAACAGCTCGCGATCCTCGGCCATCTCGATGGCCTTGACCGACGCGCCGATGAGCTCGACTCCGTGCTTGCGGAGGACGCCGGCCTCGTGCGCGGCGAGCGCGAGGTTGAGCCCGGTCTGTCCGCCGAGCGTGGGCAGGATGGCCTGCGGCCGCTCCTTGGCGATGACCTTCTCGAGCATGTCGACCGTGAGCGGCTCGACGTACGTGGCGTCGGCCAGCTCCGGGTCCGTCATGATCGTGGCCGGATTGCTGTTGATGAGGATGACGCGCAGGCCCTCCTCGCGGAGCGCCTTGCACGCCTGGGTCCCGGAGTAATCGAACTCGCAGGCCTGGCCGATGACGATCGGCCCCGACCCGATGATCAATACCGACTCCAGATCACTCCGACGCGGCATGGCGCCACGTTTACCTTGCCGGGGGCAGGCGGGGAAGCGGAATGGCGAGGGATCCCCGTGTATCGTCGACGGATCTGCGAGGGAGCGTGAATGACGAGCTTTCGCCGACGGAGATGTCTGGTACACATGTACCTGACGGCATTTTTCTTCGGGTGGCTGCGAGTCGGTGAGGGGACCTCGTTCTCGGCCTCGGTGCCGGTCGCGCCATGAGCACGCTGCTTCCGCATCGCATCCCGCTCGCCCGGCGTCTCGTCGAGGCCGTCGCGTGGTGCGAGAAGCGCGCGCGGGTCGACGATCCGGCCGGTTCGCTGAGGACCATCCTGCGCCGCACGCTGCCGAATGGCCGCGCCGACGATCTCGACTGGATCGTGTCGGATCGGAGCCGAGAGTTTCACCCGACCGAGCTGCGTGACGTCGCCTGGAAGGCCCGGGGGCGCCTGCTCGTGTACTTCCCGGACCGCGACACGGCGTGTGGAGGTGCCCGGAGCACGTCGGACGGGTACTTCGACTGGTGCGCCGCGCCGCCGTGGGACACGTGGCTGGCGCTCGGCGAGTCCGGCGCGGCCGGCCGATCCGACAGCGAGCTCCTGCTCGCCTGGGTCCCGGGGTGTTTCGTGGAGCTCGCGGCGAAGGGCATCTGGGCCGACCCCATGGACAGCGTTCACTGGCTCGACGACGCGGAATCCGCGATCCGCGACGCGGTCGAGCTCGAGCTGCGATTGCCGACCTGAACGCGCGCGGGCGCATGCACGCGCGGGATGGTCGTCGCGGGTGCGGATGGCCGGTGGCGAGGGCCGTCGCGGCGGGGTCGGGGAGCGGCACCGGCCCACGGACGGTTTCGGTTCGGTTTCGGTGTCGGCCTCCGCGCGACGAACCCTGAGCGCAATCGGGCGCTGTCAGACCCGTCGGATAGAACAGTGCCTAGAATCAAGTGGCAAGGGATGCGGCGATGACGAAGGCGCGGGCAGGAGCGACGGTGGAAGCACGGCGACAGGCGGCAGCGCCGCTCCCCGTCAGGGCCAAGGGAGGGCGGCGGGGCCGGCGGAAGGTGCTGCCGGTTCAGATGAGCCTGGACGAGGCGCGCAAGCCGGACGGACGCCATGGCGGGTGGCGACCGGGCGCGGGACGACCGCGCGGCCGCAAGAAGGTCGCGCACCTCACGCGCGACGAGTTCAAGGCGACGCATCCACTGCACGTGACGTGGCGAATCGCCGATGGTGTTCGGTCACTGCGGCGCGAGGGGGTGCTCGAGATCGTTCGAACGGTGCTCGGGAAACAGGCGAACCGCGATGACTTCCGCGTCGTCGAGTTCAACGTCCTCGTGAATCACATGCACTTCGTCGTCGAGGCCGCGGGGCGAAAGGCGCTATCGCGCGGGATGCAAGGGCTCGCCGTTCGGCTGGCGCGCGCGATCAACAAGCTGCTGGGGCGCAGCGGGAAGCTGTTCAAGGAGCGCTACCACGTGCGGGTCCTCACCAAGCCGCTTCACGTGCGCAACGCCGTCCGGTACGTGCTGCTGAACGCGCGGCACCACGCCGCTGACCGCGGCGAGAAGCTCGCGAAATACTGGGTCGACCCGTTCTCGAGCGCGCCGTGGTTCGACGGATGGAAGGAGCCGATCGGGAACCAGGCGGACTGGCTGGTGCGCCTGGTCAGGCGTCCGCGTCCGACGGCGCTGCCGCGGACCTGGTTGCTGCGGGTCGGGTGGCGCAAGCACGGCCTGCTCGCGTTCGACGAGGTCCCGGGCTGACCGGCGGCCACCCGATTCCCTGCCCATTCCGGCCCATTCCGGCCGAGTCCGGCCATTTCGACCGAATCGTGTCATCACGACGCAACCGCCAGCGCCTGCCTACGACAACACCCGGCATGCAGAAGGGCCACCAGGCGTCGCCGTCCGGCTTCCATCCATTGCCACATTCGTCATCCGCGGGCTCGCGTAGGGTCGCCGTCATGAGGATGAGGTCGTTCGCGCTGGCGAGCGCGATGGTTGTTGGCGTGGTTGCGACCGCGGCTGCCGAGGAGCAAGGCGAGTTGCTGCCGCACAAGGTGGGGCCGCAGATCATCAGCCTCGGCTTGGGCGTGCAGATCGATCTGCCCGCGGGGATGATCCTGTTTGAGCGCACCGAGGCGCGGCAGATCCTCGAGGAGCGCGGCGACCACGCGGAGAAGGCGCTCGCGATCGTCACCAAGCTCGATGCGGAGTGGGAGCTCGCCATCGACATGCTCGACATCGGGTATGTGTCGGACAAGGACGCGGACAAGCTCGACGCCGGGGACCTCCTCGCGTCGATGAAGGCCGGCACGCAGGAGCAGAACAAGGTGCGCGCCAAGAAGGGCGTCGCACCGCTCGAGGTGCTCGGGTGGAACAAGGAGCCGAGCTACGACCGCCAGCGGCGCGTGCTCAGCTGGTCGACGAACCTCATGACGGAAGGTCAGCCCTTCCTGAACGAGGACACCAACATCCTCGGGCGCCGCGGGTACGCCAGCGCCGTATTGATCGCGTCCGTCGACGGAATCGAACAGGCACGCGTCGAGGCGGCGCCGGCGATCACCGGGATCACGTTCGAAGCGGGACATCGCCACGAGGAGTTCGACCCCGCGGTCGACAAGGACTCGGGCATCGGCCTGCGCGAGCTCGTCACGGGCGGCGGCGTGGTCGCCGTGGCGAGCAAGCTCGGCTTCTTCGGCAAGATCGCGCTCGCGTTCAAGAAGTTCTTCGTCGTGATCGGCGCCGCCCTGGCCGGCCTCGCGAAGTGGCTCTTCGGGCGCCGCAAGAAGGACGCCGCTGCGGCAGAGTAGCGGCGCGATGCGCCTGGTGCTCAGCCGCAAGGGCTTCGACTCGACGGCCGGCGGCTGCGCGAGCCCGATCCTGCCCGACGGCACGATGGTGTCGTTGCCGATCCCCGACGAGCAGTCGGGGATCCGGTACGGCGACGTCGGCGCGCACGGGCATGACGTGGGCGCGCTCGTCGCGGATCTCACGGGCCGTGCCTACACGCGGCGATCGCGCGCGCATCTCGACCCCGACCTCGTGGCCGGCGCGTTTCCGCGGATGCCCGGATGGCGTCCGCTTTTCGGACAGGCCGGCGGCGAGCAGACCGTGCTTTCGCGCGCCGGTGTGGGGCGGGGCGACCTGTTCCTGTTCTTCGGCTGGTTCCGCCGCGTCGAGCGCGTCCGCCGTCGCTGGCGGTTCGTCGCGGCTGCGCCCGACGAGCACGTCATCTGGGGATGGCTCCGGGTCGACGAGGTCATCGACGCCGCCGGCACGCCGCCCACGTGGGCGGCGTACCACCCACACGTCACCGCAGGCCGGCGCTGGTCGAACAACACGCTCTACGCGGCAGATGACGCCGGCACGTTCACGCATCACGACGATCGCCTCCGGCTCACGCGTCCCGGCGCCTCGCGCAGTCGCTGGAGTCTTCCTGCGTGGTTCGCCCCTGGCCGCGGTCGACCGCCGCTCGGCTACCACCACGCGCCGTCGCGCTGGCGGCGCGCCGGGGATCGCGTGCACTTGCAGTCGGTGGCGCGCGGTCAGGAGTTCGTGCTCGACACGGCGCACTACCCGGAAGCGGACGCCTGGATCCGATCGCTGCTAGGCTAGGCGACGTGGGCGACACCGCTCGTGACGACGCCGGCGCTCCGCCGATCGCGAGCGGCGACTTCGTGCTCGTGGCCGGGCACGGTCAGCTCATCAGCCGCGTGCTCGACACGCCGGAGCTCGTGATCGGCCGCGACGCGAGCTGCGATCTCGCCATCGATCACCCGACGCTGTCGCGCCGTCACGCCGTCCTTCGCCTCGGCCCCCCGGTGAGCATCCAGGATCTCGGCTCGACCAACGGGGTGCGCGTCTCGCGGCGCACGCTCCAGGGCGGCGAGCCGTTCGTGCTCGAGGCCGGCGAGACCTTCCACATCGGCGGCTTCGCGTTCAACGTCATCGGACGCGGCGCGGGCACGCCGTCGTCATCGCAGCGCTCGGGTCGCGATCGCCTGCGTGTCGACGATCCCACCGTCGACGGCGTGCCGCCGTTCGTCACCGACGTCGCCGCCAGCGGCACGAGCGTGCTCATCCAGGGCGAGTCGGGCGTCGGCAAGGATGTGCTCGCCGAGACGCTCCACAAGCTCTCGGGGCGCGTCGGCGAGCTCGCGCGCGTCAACTGCGCGGCGCTGGCGGAGCCACTGGTCGAGAGCGAGCTCTTCGGTCACGAGCGCGGCGCGTTCACGGGCGCGACCGGCAGCAAGGTGGGGCTGCTCGAGTCGGCGCAGGGCGGCACCGTGTTCCTCGACGAGATCGGGGAGCTCCCGCTCGCCACGCAGGCCAAGCTCCTGCGCGCGATCGAGTCACGCGAGGTGCTGCGCATCGGCTCCATCCGGCCCATTGCCATCGACGTGCGCTTCATCGCCGCGACCAACCGCGATCTCCCCAAGGAGGTCGCCGCCAAGCGCTTCCGCCACGACCTCTACTTTCGCCTCGACGGCATCAGCCTGGTCATCCCACCGCTGCGCGAGCGGCGCGACCGCATCGCCGCGCTCGCCGTCCGTTTCCTCGACGGCGCGGCGCGCAAGCTCGGCCGCAAGCCCGCGCCCATGGCGCCCGAGGTCCTCGCCGCGCTCGAGGGCTACGACTGGCCGGGCAACGTGCGCGAGCTGAAGGCGGTGATCGAGCGGGCGCTCCTCATCGCGCGTGGCAGCGACGTCGGCGTGCGCCACCTCGCGTTCTCGCCGCGCGTCGACGGCCTCGAGCCGGCTGCGGCGCTGGCCGCCACCGCCGCCGCCGCGGATCCGGCCGTCGCGGACCTCTCGCCCGAGCAGCGCACGCAGCGGCGCGAGCTCATCGAGGCGCTCGAGAAGTTCTCGGGCAACCAGACGCGCGCCGCGAAGGCGCTCGGCATCTCGCGCACGACGCTCGTGAATCGCATCAAGCTGTTCCGCATCGGCCGCCCGCGCAGCTGACTAGCGCTGTTGCTTGCGCCACGCCGCGATCGCGTCGAGCAGCTCCTGGTACTCGTGCTCTGCAGCGAGCTTCTCCGCATCACCGATGAGCTTCATGCCGCGCGCGCGGTCGCGACCCGAGGTCACTAGCACCTTGCCGAGATCCCAGTCGAGGTCCTCGGCGTAGTCGCACGCGTGCTCCTTGCACAGCGCGCGCGCTCGCTCGAGCTTGGTCACCGCCGCGTCGAAGTTGCCGAGCGTGGCCTCGCACAGCCCCGACTGCTCGTACACCTGCGGCACCTCGCGCGGCATCACGCGCGTCATCGCCTCCATGACGTGATCCATGATCGGCATGGCCTCGCGGCACAGGTCGTTCTCGATGAGCCGCTGGGCGAAGCTGCCTGCCATCGTCAGGTACTGCATGTGCTCCTTGCCGAACGTCGCGGCCAACCCGTCCAGGCCCTTGGCGTAGAGCGGACGCGCCGCCGCCAGCCCGTCGGTGTCGGCGACCACGCCGGCCAGCATCGCGTAGCTCAGCGCAGCGTCCTTCGCGTCGCGCCCCGATTCGAAGACTGCGATCGCGTCGCGGTAGCGTTCCTTCGCACGCGCCAGGTTGCCCGACAACTTGTCGCCGTTGGCGAGCTGGTGGAGCACGATCCCGATGTCCCGATGCATCGGGTCCAGCACGACGCGGCGGATCGCGAGCGCGCGCTCCGCTGCTTCCTGCGACTTCGCGAGGTCCTTCACTTCCAGTAGCATCTGCGAGCGCAGCACGAGCCCGTCGGCGGTGTACGGGTGCGCCTTCCCGTACGCTTGTTCGGTCAACGCCAGGCCCTCCTCGAGAACGGGCAACGCCTTGGTCGCGCCGTCACGCATGTAGATCGCCTGCGCCAGCGACATCTTCGCGCTGGCCCGCTTCACGTCGCTGTCGGCGACATCGAGCGCGGCGCTGTACGCCTTCACCGACTCGTCCAGCTCCTGCGCGTACATGTGGCGCACGCCCTGCGCCGTGTAGAGCCCGTAGCGCAGCCCGGGCGGCGAGCCGCTGCGCGCGACCGCCGACGCGGCTACCGGATCGAGCGCCGCGGCTTCTTCGCGCTTGTGGGTCCGCGCCAGCATGCGGATCAGGTTGGTCCACGCGAACGCGGACAGCTCGTCGTCGCGTGCCTCCGCCGCCTTCTGCGCGAGCTCGCGTGCGACCTCGATCGCGGCGGCCACATCGTCGTTTCCGATCGCCGCCATCTCGGCTTCCTCGAGCGCGTGCACGAGCACCGGCAGGTAGCCGGTCGCCCGCGCCGCTTCCACCGCGTGCTTCGCGCGCTCGTGGCGCTCGGACGGCTTGCTCGTGTATTCCGACGCGCGCGCTGCCGCAATCTCCGACTCGACGGCATCGATCCGGCGGCGCAGCGCGGCATCGGTCGGCGGCGGGAAGGCGAGCATCCGCTCCTTGTCGCTGCAGACGTCGAGATCGCCGAGCGCGGCGACGGCCTCGATCGCCGAGCTCACCCGCGCTCGATCGGCGGTCGCCAGCGCGGCTGTCAGGCTCTGGAGCTCCGCGAGCCGGCGATCGAGGCACACCATGCGCTGATCGAGGAGCTGGGGCGACTGCGTGCCCTCGACCTTGGTCGCCTTGCACGCGGCGAGCGTCACGTCGCGCCACCTCGTGGCGTACGCGTCGAGCTGTGGACGGATGCGCGCAGCCATCTCCGCGGCGAGGCCCGGGCTCGCGGCGGTGAACGCACGGGTCACACGCTCCGCGACGCCCGCGTCCCACACGCCGGCCAGGCGCGCGCGGGGATCGGGACACGGATCGGGCGCGGCCGGCGACCCGAGGACGAGCGCCGCAGTGACCGCGCCGGCACCGAGCACGCCGGCCGCGGCGACGGCCCACGGCCAGCGTCGCGGTGCGGGACGATCCAGCTGCGCGAGCAGCGCGGTCATCGACGGCCAGCGGTCGTCGCGGTTGACGGCCAGGCCGCGGCGCAGCGTTGCCTCGAGCCAGCGCGGCACGCGCTTGGCGTCCTTGCCGTCCGGTACGTCGCGCAGCTTGCCGGCGAGCACGTTGTCGCGGACCTCGTTGCTGGTGCGTCCGGAGAACGGACGCTCGCCGTACACGCCTTCCCACAGGGCGACGCAGAACGCGAACTGGTCGGTGCGGGCGTCGACGTCCTTCGACATCCACTGCTCGGGCGACATGTACATGGGCGTGCCGATCACCGCGCCGCGCACGGTGAGTCCGCTGATCGGAGAGCCGTCGCCGAGATCGGCGCTGTCGAAGGTGACGCCGGTCGCGACCAGGCCGAAGTCGGTGACGCGCGGGCGCTGGTCGGCGCCGATGAGCACGTTCTCCGGCTTGAAGTCGCGATGGACGAGGCCGGCGTCGTGCGCGGCCTCGAGCCCACGCCCGCACGCGATGAACGCGGCGACCACGTCGCGCCACGGGCGCGAGCGATCGGTGAGCCAGCGGCGCAGCGTCGACCCTTCGACCAGCTCCATCGCGATGAACGATGACGACCCGGCGCGGCCCATCTCGTAGACGTGGACGACGTTGGGATGCGAGAGCTTGGCCATCGCCTGCGCCTCGCGCTGGAGGCGCTGGTCGCTGCTCGGGTCCCGCGCGCCGAACAGGGCGGGCGCGAGCACCTTGATGGCGACGTTGCGATCGAGCTCCGGGTCGTGCGCGCGCAGCACCACGCCCATGCCGCCCTGGCCGATCACGCCGAGCGAGATGAAGCGCCCGTAATGGGCATCCTCGGCCTCGTCGCCCGACGTGGCCGTGCTGGGTAGTGTCGGAAGGTCCGACTCGTTCGCCACGATTGCCAGGTTACTACGGCGCGCGTGGCGGATCCCTTCCTCGACGGTGCTGTACAGGTGGGTTTACAGATCGACCACACGATCCGTGAACCCGACGGTGGACCACAGCGCGCCGGCGCAGAGATACACGCCGGGCGCACGCGGCGCGGATGTTGCTCATCCCTCGCTCATGCACAGAACCCGGTCCGTCTTCTTGTTGCTGGTCGCAGCGGTCGGCGTCGCACACGCCGATGCGCGCGAGGAGGCCATGGCGCAAGCTCGCATCGCGCTCGGGCAGTACGCCTCGTCGGTCCACGACGCCACGGCGAACGGCGAGCTCGGCAACAACCGCTTCTTCGACGAGCCCGCCGTGTGCACGCGCGCCATCGAGGCGGGGACCAAGGCCGGGCTCGGCCCCACCGACACGTTCCTGGACGGCAACGACAACACCGTGCTGTGGAAGCGCGCGCCCGGCGTCTGCGCCGAGTACGCGCGCCTGCGCGTCCTGGCCACGGCCGTCACGGACGTGCAGCCGATGCTCGACATCGTCCGCGCGTACACCGACGCCGACGGCAAGCCGCACAAGAGCGTGACCGGCGACGCGTACCGCGAGACGGTCGCGAAGGTGAAGCCGTGCCTCGACATCGTCGACAAGGCGGTGAAGGCGGGTGCTCCGACCGATCTCACGTTCCTGCCCAGCGGAAACTACGGCGAGACGCGGATCGACGTGGCGGCGCTGCGCAAGCGGTGCAGCGACTACCTCGGCTTCGGAACCGACGCTGCGGCGGCCGACGACGCGCGGGAGGCGACGGAGCTCGCCGCGCTGCGCGAGAAGTACGGCAAGCTCGGCATCACGGGCGACCGCCTCGCGTACCTGGTGAAGTGGGGCCACCGCACGATCCTCGGCAAGAACTGCGTCGAGCTGACCGGCAAGGCGCTCAAGACGTCGACGGCGTTCTACGACCTCGGCGACGACGGCATCGTGTGGACGGTCTACAAGACGCAGTGGAAGGGCGACAAGCAGGTCAAGTACACGGTCAAGCGGTTCCGCCGCGACGGAGACTACCAATGCAAGTGAGCGTCGCGCTGCGGATGCTGTGCGCGCTCGCGCCGGCGTGCACCGTCAACGGGAAGGCGATCGGCATCCCGGGGGCATCGTCGTCGAGCAACGTCGGCTCGGCGGGCTCATCGGACTCGTCATCGTCGTCATCGACCAAGGGGCAACCCCCGGGCTCGTCGTGCCGCGCGCAGGCGTGGGCCGACCCGTGGCCGTTCCTCGATCGCCCCGCCGACCCGTGGCTCGCCGTCGTCGACGGCCAGCCGGCGCGCGTGTCGCTGCCGAGTGACAGCTACGGCCAGCTGAAGGAGAACCTGAGCGCGGTGTGCGACGCCGCGGTCGATCACTGCCTGCGCGACTGCACGTGGCTGGTGACCACGCCGGGCGAGAAGCACCGCGAGGCGACGCCCTTTCACGTGAACCCGGACGGCGACTTCGTCGAGGAGGACTGGCGCTTCCGTGCTCGCACCAACCCCGAGGGCTTCGTCGCGTATCGCACCGTGCCGGTGACACGCGAGAACCTGAAGGTCGGCGCCCTCGCGATGGCGTTCTCGGATCCGGTCTACGACGGTCGCGACATGTCCACGCACGTGACCGGCTTCGTGCGCAACCTGTACGCCTGGGACGTCGGCACCGTCGCGTCGATCGACTGGGACAGCGGCGTGCTGTGGCTCGACGGCCATCGGGACGGGTTCTTCCTGGCGGCGGCGCGCGTACCGGTCCTGCGCTACACGCGCGGCGGCACGGTGGAGGCGATGCCGGGCGCCCTCGCCAAGGCGCCCGCGGTGGCGGACGTGATCCGCCCCGGTCGCGCCGCGCACACGAGCGATCCGTGGTCGCAGGTCGACAGGAGGCATCAGCCGGTCGCGGCCGACGATCCGCACGCGATGGCCGGGCTCGCGGAGACGTGCAACGCGCGCGTCGATCACTGCCTGCGCCCGTGGGTGTGGTTCGTCGACGACGGGGGGACACCTGCGCCCGCGCGCTGGACCGGCAAGGCGTTCGTGCGCGCCGCCGATGCCGACATGGTGATCGATCATCCGGGGCTCGCGTACCGGACGCGGCCGGCGAAGGAGTCGGAGCTGCGGCCGGGCCGCCGCGTGCTGGTCTTCCGCAACACCGAGCGCGGTCCGGCCTCGCAGGACGACGCCCACGCGACGCGCGGTGACTGGATGTTCGCGGAGGTCGGGAAGGTCGACGCCAACTTCCACGTCTTCACCGTGAAGGGCTCCGACGATCGCTACCCGGTCGACAACGCGCGGCTCCTCGTCCTGTTCTGGCTCCCCGGCGAAGACGCTACCGCGGTCGAGTGAGCCGTGCGCCGAGCTAGCGGTGCGCCCTCTTCCAGGCCTGGATCTCGGCGAGCATCTCGGTCGCGCCGTTGTCCTTCGCGAGCTTCGCGGCCTCGTCGATCAGCGCGCGGCCGCGTGCGCGATCGCGGCCGCTGTCGTGGAGCATCAAGCCGAGATCGAACGCGAGCTCCTCGGGGAAATCGCAGCTCTGCGCTGCGCACGACGTGCGGGCGAGCGTGAGCTTGTCGATCGCGGCGTCCCAGCGCTTCGCCTTCTCGTCGCAGACGAAGACCGCGCTGAGCACGAGCGCGAGGTTGCGCGGGTCCTTGCGCTCGAACACGCCCACCAGATGATCGATGTGCGGCTGCGCCTGCGGGCAGAGGTCGGCATCGATGAGCCGCTGCGCGTAGTTCATCTCCATCTGCGCGTACTGCACCGAGTCGTCGCCGAACGTGGCGGCGAGCCCGCGCAGGCCGGCCTCGAAATGCGGGCGGCCCTTCTCGATGCCCTCGTGATCGGCGAGGAGTCCGCCCAGCATCGTCTGGGTCATCGCAGCGTCGGCGGGGCGGTTCGCCGCCTCGAGCAGCGAGATGGCCCGGACGTAGAGGTCGCGCGCATCGGCGACGTTGCGCCGGCGCGCTTGCGTGGTGGCGAGGTGCGAGAGCGTCATCCCGATCTCGCGGTGGCCGGGCGCCAGCGCGGCCTCGCGGATGGCCAGCACGCGCGTCTGCAGCGCGAAGGCCTTCTCGAGGTCGCCGGTGTCGCCGACGAAGCGCGCCATCAGGTCGAGGCCGTCCGCGACCGAGGGATGCGTCGGGCCGTATTTCTTCTCCGCGTCGGCCAGCGCGCGCTCGATCAGCGGGAGCGCGGCCTTGGCGCCGTCGCGTTTCTCGATCGCCTGCGCCAGCAGGATGCGCGTCTCGATCAGCGCCATCTCCGGTGGCGCGACGGCGATGGCGTCCTCGTACGCCGTCACCGACGCGTCGAGCTCGCTGGCGTAGAACAGGCGCGTCGCGCGTGCGACGAGCAGGCGGTGGCGCAGCATGGGCGGCGAGCCAGCGCGCACCACGGCCGCCTCGGCGACCGGCTCGATCGCCTTGGCCTCGTCGCGCTCGTGCTCCTTGGTCAGGGTGTGCAGGAGCTGGATCCACGCGATCGCGGCGCGCGTGTCGTCCTGGCCCTCGGCCGCCTTCTGGGCCAGCTCGCGCGCGATGGCGTTGCTGGTGGGGAGGTCGCTGTTTGCGCTCGCCGCCTGGAACATCTCCTCGAGCGCGCGGAGCAGGAGCGGCGGATAGCCCACCTCGCGTGCGGCCGCGAGCGCGGCGGCGGCCTTGGCCTGATGCGCGGCAGGCTGATCGCCGTACTTCAACCTGGCCGCGGCATCGATCTCGCGATCGATCTCGACCACGCGCCGGCGCATCCCCGGATCGGTCGGCATGGCGAACGCGCGCAGGCTCGCCTCGTCGGCGCACGTGTCGATCGAGGTGAGCGCGCCGGCCGTATCGATCGCGCCGTTCACGTCGTCGCGATCGGCGGCGACGAGCGCGCCGGTCAGGTTGCGCAGCTCCGCGAGGCGCCGATCCAGGCACACGGTGCGCTCGTCGAGCCGCTTGGTGTCGGTGGACTTGCACGAGGCCAGCGAGGCCGCGCGCCAGGCCTCGGCGTAGTCGTCGAGCCGCGCGATCAGGCGCGTCGCCGTGTCCGCGCCGGTCGCGGGGCTCGCGGCGACGAACGCCGCCTTCATGCGCGCCGCCGTGCTGGCGTCCCACACACCGGCGAGGCGTGGCGCGGGATCGGGGCACGCTGCCGCCGGCGACGGGCGCGTCGCGATCCACACGGCGGCCACCGCGGCCACGCCGGCGCCGGCGGCGAGCGCGATCGGCCAGCGCGCGCCCCGCGGACGCTCCAGCGCGGCGAGGAGCGCATTCATCGACGGCCAGCGGGCGCCTCGCTCGATGGCGAGCCCACGGCGCAGCGACGCCCTGATGTGGCCGGGCACGTCCTTGTCGGCGGGCGGCTCACGCATCGCGCCGCGCAGCACGTTGGCCTTGAGCTCGCCGGGCGTGTTCCCGGCGAACGGCCGCTCGCCGTAGAGCGCCTCCCACAGCGCGATGCAGAACGCGAACTGATCGGAGCGCGCGTCGGTGTCGCCGGCGCGCCACTGCTCGGGCGCCATGTAGGCGGGGGTTCCGAGGATCGCGCCGTCGACGGTGAGGCCGCGGCTCACGCCCGAGCCGGCGAGCGCGTCACCATCGACGCGCCGGCCGGCGGCCACGAGGCCGAAGTCGGTCACCTGCGGCCGCCCGTCACTGTCGACGAGCACGTTCTCGGGCTTGAAGTCGCGATGCACCAGCCCCGCGGCGTGCGCGGCGGCCAGGCCGCGTCCACACGCGACGAAGGCCTCGATCACCGCCTGCGGCGTGCGCTTGGCCGACGCGAGCCACCGCCGCAGCGTGGTCCCCTCGACCAGCTCCATCACGATGTAGCGCGCGCCGTCCTGATGACCGATGTCGAAGACCCGCACCACGTTGGGATGCGTGAGCTTGGCCATCGCCTGCGCCTCGAGCTGCAGGCGCTGCGCGCCCGTCGAGTCCTGTTCGCCCAGGCGCTCGGGCGTGAGCACCTTGATCGCGACCTCGCGATCGAGCTCGCCGTCGCGCGCACGCAGGACAACACCCATCCCGCCCCGGCCGAGCACGCCGACCACGATGAAGCGCCCGAAGCGCGCGCCCACGTTCGCGTCGCCGCTGCCGGGGTGGCTCGACGGCAGCGTCGGAAGTTCCGCGTCGCTCACGTCCTACGAGGGTACTACGAGGCGCGTGCGCTGCGCGGCCGCCGCGATGGTCGCGGTCGCGCCGGAGTCGAACGCGAGCGCGTCGGCCTGGACGCCGTCGGAGAAGATGACGCCGCCCTGCGGCATGTGCGACTCGAGCGTCAGCGACTCGCCCGGCGCGATCACGCCGGCGGCGAGGCGGATGCCCGACTGCCGGCTGGCGAACGGCTCGCGCACGATGTAGCAGAGCCGCGGGTCCTCCCACGCCAGCGCGGGCGGCGTGCCCGCCGTGCCGCCGGTGAACGCGGCGACCGCCGCCGCCATGTTGAACACCGACGAGAGCCAGCCGGTCGAGCCCGCGCCGGTCGAGACCAGCACGCCGCTCGACGACTGCTCCTCGGGCTGGTCGCCGGCGCTGCCGTCGTTGCGCCCGAGGCGAAGCGAATAACGCGCCGAGACGTGGCTCTTCGCGCCGATGAACAGGTCGTTGAAGCCGAGCAGGCGCTGCCCGTCGGCGAGCCGCGCCTCGGCCAGCGTGACGTCGCGCGTGCGCGCCTTGCCGTCGAGCACGCGCGCCACCGCCGCGCGCGCGCCGTCGGTGCGGAAGGGCAGGAGCACGCCGTCGAAGCGCGCCGGGTCGGGGTTCACGGCCACGATGGGCTGCGCGCCGGCGTACTTGGCGACGTTGGCCACGAGGCCGTCCTGTCCGACGGTGACGACGAGGTCGCTCGGCGCGAACAGGAACGTGGGGACGATGGCGCGCTCGAGCGTCTGCACGCGTAGCCCGAGGTCGAGCGCGCGGTGGAGGCCGTCGAGCGAGCGGGCATACGCCTCGTCCTCGGCGGCGTAGTCCGCGAAATCTCCGCCGGCGTGCTCGATGTAGAAGCGCGCCTGTCCCTTGCTGTTGAAGCGCTCGACGAGCTGCTGGAGCCGCGTCTTGCGCGTCACGAGCACGACCTTGTCGTAACCCACGGCAGCCTCCTTTGTTGATTGTTCGTGCCGGCTCGCCGCTGCGCGGCTCGGCCGCTTCGTCGCGGGCGCTCCCCCGGTACTCGCTTCGCTCGTGGCCCCGCTCCTCGCGGCTGGCACTCACGTTACTTCGCGAGGAGTGACTTGAGCAGGTCGGGGCTCATGTTGAGCTCGCCGATCTTCTGGGCGTTCTCCGCCAGCTCGCGGAACGCGAGCGCGATCATGAGGCGCGGATCGGCGCCGCCGCTCGAGACCGCCATGAGCGTCTTCCAGTCGGCCTGGCGCAGCGGGGCGAGCGTCGCCTCGAGCGCGTAGGCGCGGCTGTCGGAGGCCTGCTTGTCGTTCTCGACCTGGCGCGCGATGAGCGCCGCGCGCTGCTCCTCGACGGCGATGTCGGCCGCCATCTTCTTCTCGCGGATCTCCTTCTTCTTGGTCTCGACGGCCAGCTCGGTGTTGAGCTCGCTCTCCTTGATGATGCGCTCCTGCTCGACGGCCGCGTTGCGGCGCGCGTAGATCGACGAGTCGGCCTCGCGCTGGAGCTGCTCGCGGGCCTCGGCCTCGAGCGCGCGCGCCATCTCGGGCGTGGGGCGCACCGAGATGATGCTGAGCGCGAGCGGCTGGACGCCGAGCGTCGTGACGGACTCGGCGGCGCGCAGGCCGGCCGAGACGTCGCGCACCAGCTCGGCCGACGACGCCAGCGCCTGGCGCAGCGTCATGCCGCCGATGACCGCCTGCGCGAGCACCTGCGTGACGTGGACCAGGCGCTCCTCGAGCTTGTCGGGATCCTCGGAGCGGTGCTTGCCGGCGGCGTCGATCGAGAAGTCGAGCAGCGCGGCGAGCTTCTTGGGGTCGGCGACGCGATAGGTCAGCTGACCCTGGACCGTGACCTCCTGGAAATCGGCGGTCGTGGTCGTCCACACGAACGGCAGGTCGACGCTGGCCTGCGGGACCAGCACCAGCGTCGAGGTCGGACGGTAGTAGAGGAAGGAGAGCCCCAGCCCCTCGCGCTTCACCTTGCCGTTCTTGTAGTGCAGCACGTAGGTGGTGGGCGGGGTCTTCAGGTACGCGATGCCGAACATGTCAGGTGCCTCACTTCGTGTGTGTTGAACACGAACATAGTGTCTGAGCTACACGATGTCAAGGTGCCGCGCCTGGGGTACCCTCGGCGGTCATGGGGATGAGCGATTACGCGACGTACGACGCCCTGGGCCTCGCCGAGCTGGTGTCCACGGGCAAGGTCCATCCGCGCGAGCTGGTGGCCGAGGCGATCGCGCGCATCGAACGCGACAATCCGCGCATCAACGCCGTCATCCACCGGATGTACGAGGCGGCGAGGAAGGCCGCCGAGCTACCGCCGGGCAGCGGGCCGGCCGCGGCGAACGCGCCGTTCCGCGGCGTGCCCTTCCTCGCCAAGGACCTGCTGTCGAGCTGGGCGGGCGAGCCGCAGGCAAGCGGCACGCGCTTCATGACCGGCTGGGTCGCGCCGAAGGACAGCGAGCTGACGCGACGCTATCGCGCGGCCGGGCTCATCACCGTCGGCAAGACCAACACCCCGGAGCTGGGCTTGCTCCCCGTGACCGAGCCGGAGGCGTTCGGCCCGACGCGCAATCCCTGGAACACGTCACGGACGTCGGGTGGCTCGAGCGGCGGCAGCGGCGCGGCCGTGGCGGCCGGCTTCGTGCCGGTGGCGGGCGGCGGCGACGGCGGCGGCTCGATCCGCATCCCGGCCTCGTGCAACGGCCTCTTCGGGCTGAAGCCGACACGCGGACGCACGCCGCTCGGTCCGGATCTGGGCGAGGCGTGGCAGGGCTGCGCCATCGAGCACGTCCTCGCGCGCACGGTGCGTGACTCGGCGGCGATGCTCGACGCGATCGGCGGCCCCGACGCGGGCGCGCCGTACATCACGGCGCCGCCGGCGCGGCCGTTCCTCTCCGAGGTCGGCGTGCCGCCGGGGCGGCTGCGCATCGCGTTCACGTCGCGCGCCCTCTTGCCGGCGGACGTGCATCCCGAGTGCGTGCGCGCCGTCGAGGATGCGGCCAAGCTCTTGCGCGAGCTCGGCCACGACGTCGTCGAGGAGCACCCGCGCTTCGACGCCGAGCAGTTCGCGCTCGACTTCGTCTACATGCTGGTCGGCGAGACCGCGGCCGAGGTCGCGGAGGCCGAGGCCAAGATCGGTCGACCGGTGCGCGTGGGCGATCTCGAGCGCGAGACGCACGTGCTGGCGCGCCTCGGCAAGGCGGTGACGGCGCGCGACTTCGCGCTGGCGTCGCGTCGCATCCGGCGCGTCGCGCGGCAGCTCGCCGACTTCTTCACGCGCAACGATCTGCTGTTGACGCCGACGCTGGCCCTGCCGCCGGTCGGCATCGGCGAGCTCGCGCCCCGCGGCGCCGAGGGCGCGCTGCTCGAGGTCATGCAGCGCCTGCCGATCGGCAAGCTCATGCTCGAGGTCGGCGCGCTGAACCAGATGGCGAAGAAGGCATGGGCCTTCACGCCCAACACCGCGGTGTTCAATGCGACCGGGCAGCCGGCGTGCAGCGTGCCGCTCCACTGGACGCCCGACGGTTTGCCGGTCGGCGTGCAGCTGGTCGGCCGGTTCGCCGAGGACGCGACGCTGTTCCGCGTGGCGTCGCAGCTCGAACGCGCGCGCCCGTGGAAGGATCGCCGCCCGCCCGGCTTCTGACCGCAACTCCGGCGGATCAGGCGCGCAGGATGACGCGCGTGATCTCGGCGGGCGCGCCGACGCGCACCGGCGGGCCCCAGTGGCCGGCGCCGCGGCTCACGTAGAGCTGCGTCGTGCCGATGGTGTAGCGGCCGGCGAGGAGGCCGCCCTGCTGGAGCGAGACCAGGTAGTGCCACGGCCAGACCTGGCCGCCGTGCGTGTGCCCGGAGAGCTGCACGTCGACGTCGTGCCCGGCGGTGGTGCGCACCTGCCGCGGCTGGTGGGCGAGCAGGACCAGCGGTCGCGCGGCGTCGCGCCCGGCGAGCGCGGCGGTGAGGTCGGCGCCATGGCCGCGCGCGTGCGAGCGCGCGCTGTGGTCGTCGATGCCGGCGAGGTCGAACGCGCCGTCGCCGCGCCGGATCTCGACGCGCTCGTTGCGCAGGTACCGGATGCCGCGCGCGCGGAAGAACGCGATCCACGCGTCGGCGCCCCAGTAGTACTCGTGGTTGCCGGTGATGGCGAAGACGCCGTCCTTCGCGCGGAGATCGCCGAGCGGCGCGGCGGCGGCGCCGAGATCGGCGACCGTGCCGTCGACGAGGTCACCGGTGAGCACGATCGCGTCGGGCGCGAGCGCGTTCACGCGCGCGACGAGCTCGGTGACGTAGTCGCGGCCGATCGTGCCGCCGACGTGGAGATCGGTGATCTGGACGATGGTGTAGCCGTCGAGTGCGCCGGGCAGGCGGCGCACCGTGATGGGCACGTCGACGACGGGCAGCTCGCCGAGCACCTTGGCGACGCCGATGCCGACCTCGCCGACGACCATGGTCGTCACGACGCCGCCGGTGATGCGCGCGAGCGCCTGGCGGCGGCTCGCATCGACGGGCGCGGACCGGCGCGCGACCTTGCGGCCGAGCCAGACCACGAGCCGGATGACGTCGGCGATCAGCACGCCGACGAAGAGCAGCGCGAACGTGACCCAGCCGACGAAGGTCGGCCACGCGACCGCGCCCTGGACCATGGGCGGTCCGCCCGAGCCGAGGAAACGCGCCACGACGATCGGCGCGACCAGCAGCGCGATCGCGACGGTCGCGCCGATGCGCACGCGCCCGCGCAGCCCGGTGTCGTGCACCAGCCGCCGCCAGACGTAGTACGCGAGCCCGGCGAAGAGCGCGACGCTGGCGAGGGCGCGGAGCACGGCGCCCATCTGCTACCGCTGGACCAGGAGACCGTTCTCGACGGAGAACCCGGCGACGGGGCCGTGGAGGTGCTGCCCCACCGACGACGCCTTGTCGCCGAGCGGGAACTTCTTGGCGGCGAGGACCTCGGCGACGCGGCGGCGGAACCGGCCGCTCTCCTCCTCGGGACGGAGGAACGCGTCGAGGAGCGTCTTGCCGGTGAGCGCGATGTCGGCGTCCGCGATGCCGTCGGTCGCCGCGACGCGCACGTTCTGATCGAAGTCGGTGACGTACGGCAGGAGGCGCGCGTAGACGTCGGGGTGGCCGGCCTTCCACTCCGTCATGAAGCGGATCATATCGAGCTTGCGCTCGGGATCGCGGACGTAGCCGGGCGGCTCGTCGGCGAGCAGCGTGTCGAGCACCTCGAGCGTCTGCTCCTTGGTGGCGACGCGCTCGAGCACCTGCAGCGCGTAGGCGAGCTGCGCCGCGCTCTTCATGAACTTGCGCAGCGGCGGCAGCGCCTCCGGTCCCTTGGCGACCAGGACGTCCACCACCCACGTCTTCTCCTGCTGATCCTCGACCTGGTTGCCGCTGGTGATCGCGAACCGCTTGCAGAGGCCGAAGAGCGCATCCTCGGATCCGTCCTCGCGCAGCTTCTCGAGCGCCGCCCAACGGTCGGCCTGCTGGGCCAGCTTGTTGGTGGCCTTGCTGACCAGCTTCTGAATGTTTTTCTCTTTAGACGCGAACAGTCCGAACACCATGGCGAGCGGAACCTACCACCGGCGCCCGTGCGTGACCACGCGAGACCGCGTCACCTGCCGCATCGGGTAGTGTGGGCGGAAGGCTACTGGCCGACGCCGGTGAGGTTCACCGACGAGTTGCCGCCGGTGCTGGCGGCGACCATCGCCGTGCCGGTTTGCGTGCCTGCGCCGGCCGTTGTCGGATCGAACTCGACGTTGAACGTGCAGGTGGCGCCCATGGCGAGCGTCAGGCCGTTGCAGGTGTCGCCAGCGGTGACGCGCGTGTAGCCGGTGCCGGTGACCGTGACGGTGATCGCCGTGGTCGTCGCGCTGCCGTCGTTGGTCACGTTGACGGGACGAGTGACCGGCGTTCCCATCGGCGTCGAGCCGAAGTTGACCGGGCTGGACGTGGTGATGCGCAGGCCGGCGAACGCGTCGATGGGCGCGTCGGTCGGGGCGTCGGTGGGCGCGTCGGTCGGGGCGTCGACGGCGCCATCGATCTGCGGAGCGTCGATGTCGGCGGCGTCGGTCGGCGCGTCGATGCCGGGCGCGTCGGTGGGCGCGTCGATCGAGACGGTCGCGTCGACGGGGTTGTCGGGACAGCTGAAGCTGTCGGGGACGCCCTCGCGCTTGCAGAGGTTGTCGGCGCGGCAGGTGTAGCCGTCGGGGCACGACTCGGTGCCACCGAACTCGCACGCGAACGCGCACTCGGGGTTCGGCGTCTTGTAGCAGCCGGCGACAGACGCCGCGGCGGCGACCAGAGGGATCAAGAGCCCGATCGAAAGCGAAGCAAACAGAGGACGGCTCATGCTCAGAACTCCCAGCCGAGGACGACGCCGGCGGTCTCGGGACCGAGACGCGGGGCCACGTGCGGCGTGCGGCGCTTGGCGACGAAGCCGACCGGCTTCTCGTGACCGCCGGCCTTGGCGTCGAGGACGAACAGCGTGACGGCGGCGGCTGCGCCGACGCCCGCGCCGATGAAGGCGTACGTCGCGAGCTTGTCGAAGCGCTCGCCCTCGTCGACGAGATCGTTGTACTGGTCCTGGACCTCCTCGAACGGGACCGGGCGGCCCTGCTGATCGCGGAAGTCGATGAGCGCGTCGATGTCCTCCTCGGAGCCCTCGCCGGACATGTAGAGGACGGTGCCGACCGCGAGCAGGCCGATCGTCGCGCCGGTCGAGATCCACGCCGCCGAGCGCTTCCACGTGGCGCCGCCGCCGTCGGTGAACGCGGGGCCGCCGCCGCCGAGGTCTCCGCCCGCGCCGCCGCCACCGGCCGTGTCGCCGCCGCCCGCGCCGGTATCTCCACCGCCTGCGCCGGTGTCGCCGCCGCCCGCGCCGGTGTCTCCGCCGCCCGCGCCGGTATCACCGGTTCCACCGCCGCCGGTGGGCTTACCGCCACCGTCGCTGATGCCGAGGGTCGCCTTGCAGCCGGCGACCTTCTCCTCGGTGACGCGCTTGTACTCGTCGCTCGGGTTCCCTTCCTTCATGTACCGGGCGAAGTACGTGAGCGCGATGTTGCACTTGCCGGCCTTCTCGTTCGCGACACCAATTTTGAAGAACAGGATCGGGTCCTTCATGATGTCGTACGCGATGCCGTACTCGAGCGCCGCGCCGGCGTAGTTGCCGGCTTTCTCGGCCTCCATCGCCGCCTTGTAGTGGGCCTTGGCGGTTTCGACTTCGTCGCCTTGCGCAAACGAAGACGTCGGGGCGGCCAGCGCGAGCGCCAGCCCGGTCGCGACCCCCAGCGCGAATCGAGGCTTCATTGTGTGGATATCGTACCGGAAACCGGCGGTCCGGGCCAATCGCGCGTGTGCTATAGACCCGGCGCCATGGCCAAGATCGACCTCGTCCGCAACATCGGCGTCGTCGCCCACATCGACGCGGGCAAGACCACGGTGTCCGAGCGCTTCCTTTTCCACTCGGGCAAGATCCACAAGGCCGGCGAGGTCCACGACGGCGAGACCCAGATGGACTGGATGGAGCAGGAGCGTGAGCGTGGGATCACGATCACGGCGGCCGCCACCACGTTCGAGTGGAACAAGCACGAGATCCACCTGATCGACACGCCGGGACACGTCGACTTCACCATCGAGGTCGAGCGCTCGCTGCGCGTGCTCGACGGCGCCGTGGTCGTGTTCTGTGCCGTCGGCGGCGTGCAGCCGCAGTCCGAGACGGTGTGGCACCAGGCCGACAAGTTCCGCGTGCCGCGCCTCGCGTTCATCAACAAGATCGATCGCATCGGGGCGTCGTTCGACGGCGTGGTCGCCGAGATCCGGGAGCGCCTCGGCGCCAACGCGGTGCCCATCCAGCTGCCCATCGGCGTCGAGGACGGGTTCGAGGGCGTCGTCGACCTCATCAGCGAGCAGGCGCTCTACTTCTCCGGCGACCTCGCCGACAAGCCCGACGTGAAGCCGGTCCCCGACGAGATGACCGCGGCCGTGGCCGAGGCCCGCGAGAAGCTGGTCGCGGCGATCGCCGACGTCGACGACGTCATCGCCGAGAAGTACCTCGAGGGCACGGCCATCCCGGTCGCCGACCTCAAGGCCGCGCTGCGCAAGGCCGTCATCGCGGTGAAGATCATCCCGGTGCTGGTCGGCACGGCCTTGCGCAACAAGGGCATCCATCCGCTCCTCGACGCGGTGATCGAGCTCTTGCCGGCGCCGACGGATCTGCCGCCGGTGAGCGGCGTCGATCCGAGGAACACCACCGAGAAGCTGACGCGCGCGCCCAAGAACGCCGACCCGTTCGCGGCGCTGGCCTTCAAGATCGCCATGGACGAGGGCCGCAAGGTCGTCTTCATGCGCGTCTTCTCGGGCCAGGTCGAGGCGGGCGGAGAGCTCCTCAACGCGCGCACCGGCAAGAAGGAGAAGGTGGCGCGCCTGTTCCGCATCCACGCCGACAAGCGCGAGCGCCTCGACAAGGCGGTCGCCGGCGAGATCGTCGCGGCGGCGGGGCTGAAGGAAGCGACCACCGGCGACACGATGTGCGACCCGCGCTCGCCGATCCTGCTCGAGCGCATCGACACCTACGAGCCGGTGATCTCGCAGGCGATCGAGGCCGAGAACAACGCGGCCAAGGAGAAGCTCGACTTCGCGCTGGTCAAGATGGCCGACGAGGATCCGACCTTCCGCGTGAAGGAGGACCCGGACACCGGGCAGACCATCATCTGGGGCATGGGCGAGCTCCACCTCGAGGTGATCGTCGACCGCATGCGCCGCGAGTACGGCGTGCAGGCCAACGTCGGCAAGCCGCAGGTCGTGTACCGCGAGACGGTGCTGGGCGAGGCCGAGGGCCACGCCGTGTTCGAGCGCGAGATGAAGGAGCAGAAGATCTTCGGCGAGGCGCGCTCGCGCGTCCGCTCGCTCGCGCGCGGCTCGGGCGTGAAGTTCGTGAAGAAGCTGGCCGGCGGCGTGGTCGTGCCGGACGCGGTGGTCGAGGCCGCGATGCAGGGCCTGAAGGACGCGGCGTCGTCGGGCGCCGATGGCTTCCCGCTCGAGGACGTGGAGGTGACGCTGGTGTCGGTCGGCACCGCCGAGGGCGCCGATGCCATCATCGGTGCGCGCGCGGCGGCGGCCGAGTCGTTCCGTCGCGCCGTGAAGGACGCGAACCCGCAGCGCCTCGAGCCGATCATGAGCGTCGAGGTGACGACCGACGACGAGTTCCTCGGCGCCATCATCGGCGACCTGAACCAGCGCCGCGGTCAGATCCAGGACGTGGCGACGCGCGGACCGAAGCGCGTCGTGACCGCGCTCGTCGCGCTGCGCAACATGTTCGGGTACTCGACGCGGATGCGCTCGCTGAGCGAGGGCCGCGCGACGTTCGTGATGAAGTTCCAGTCGTACGACACGCTCGCGGCGGCGTAGCTCTAGAACAGCTTCGCGAGGAGCTCGGCGCCGATGCCGGTCGTGACCATGCGCTCGCGACGATCGTCCAGGAGCGCGCCGAGCCAGGCGAGCGCGCCGCCGTCGCCGAGGTTGAAGTCGCGGCCGTCGTCGTGGCGGATGTGGAGCTGGAGGCAGGGGCCGGCGTAGTAGGTGAGGCCCTGGATGCGCGCGAGGTCGAAGGCGACGGGGACGTCGGGATGCGAGTCGGCGAGCGGCGCGGCGAGCTCGGCGACGAGCGCGGCGGCGAGCGATTGCGCGGAGCGCGGCAGGCCGAGGGCCGCGACGGTGGCGGCGAGGTCGGCGGCGGGGACGGCGCGCGGGAGATCGATGTTCGCGGCGGCGAGCGCGTCCGTGGTCGAGCCGGGCTTGTGGACGACGGCCTGGCGCGCGAGCGCGTCGGGATCGCCGCCGCGCGCGAGGAGCGCGGCGCGGGTGAGACGCACGTCGGCGAAGACCACGCGGAAGCTCCCGGGCGCGACGCGAAAGCCGCGCGCGGGGAGGACCGCGAAGAGGTTGGCCCACGTGGCGACGTGGGCGGCGAGGAGGGCGCGATCGAGCGCGTCGTCGTCGGCGGCGCGCGAGGCGCGCTGGTAGCTGGCGAGGGCGGCGAGCTGGAAGTGCGGGCTGAAGCCGGGGATGTTGCCGATCGGGTTCATGCGCAGGACGCGCTGCGACGCGACGAGGTGAATGGGCGTGCGGGTCCCGGATCTTCGGCGGCGGGTCGCCTCGAGGGCGAGGCCGGCCGTGGGGTCGGCGGCGATCTCGCCGAGGCGCAGGGTGGCGAGGGCGTGATTGGGATCGATGCCCGCGCAGGCGGCGGAGCCGAGCGGCGAGACCGGCCCCAGCGCGACGGCGTCGTGAGCGGCGGCGATGTCGAAGAGCGCGGCGTCGAAGGCGTGGAGGCGGCGCGCGTCGGCGACGCTGGCGCGCGTCATCGGCTGGCGCTCGGTCGCGTCGCGGAGATCGCGGAAGGTGCGCGCGTGGGCACGGACGCGGTGCGCGTGGAGGAGAAGCGTCGTCAGATCGTTGGTGGCGATCGTCGCGAGGAGCTCGTCGAGTGGGGTGTCCGGATGCTCGGCCGCGGCACGCTGCGCGGCGAGCCGGGCGAGCTCGGCGGTGCGATCGGTGCGTGCGGGCACGACGGGAGATTCGCACAGGCCGCGCGACGGGCGCGATGGAGCAGGGTGGCAGGTCTTACAAAGGACTGGCATCCGGGGAACGCGAGCGGCGAGAGGATCGTCGCGTGAGCGCGAAGAACGGTTTCGGTTTCGGTTTCGGAGTGCTCGTGATGGGCGCGGCCGGGTGCGCGGCCCTGGAGGCCACGGGGGAGGCGCCGGAGCCGTCGCGAGCAGTGGAGGCGGCGCTGCCGGAATTCAATGCGCGGGTGCTCGAGCTGGTCGCGACGTATCCGGATGGTGGATTCGGAGGGTACGCGTGGCCGGCGCGCAAAGGGACGTCGGGGACGACGCGTGATCTGCGCGCGGGCGGGGAGCTGATCGCGAATGGCGGCGAGGGGAATCACTGCGTCGGCGTGACGATCGAGGTATTCTGGCGCGCCCTCGAGGAGTGTCCGGGTGGCGTGGCCGCGGCGATG
Organism: Kofleriaceae bacterium; assembly: GCA_035525615.1. Taxonomy (GTDB): domain Bacteria; phylum Myxococcota_A; class Polyangia; order Haliangiales; family Haliangiaceae; genus UBA2376. Next base: position 64,324 of record DATLEB010000098.1, read on the forward strand.
AGCGCGAAGCAGGCGCGTGCGTTCAAACGCACGTGGTACGTGCCGGTGGATGGTGGGATGGGAGCGGCCGAGGCGATCGTGGTGTTCGGCGTCGGCGAGCGGGTGGTGCGGATGGAGGACGCGCGGCCCGGAGATTTCTTGCAGGGCTGGCGCGCCGATGGACTGGGACACTCGGCGGTGTTCCTCGGGTGGCAGCGGGACGAGGCAGGAGGGGAGGAGGGCCAGGAGGAGGGCGAGCGGCGAATCGTCGGGGTCGAGTACTGGTCGAGTCAGCCGTGGACCGACGGCATCGGGCGGGCGTCGACGACGATCGGTGTCGACGAGGCGTCGTTCGATCCGCAGCAGGTGTACCTGGCGCGCGCGCGGTGTCCTACAGTGAAGGAGTGAGCGCGGACGATGCGGATGCGGATGCGGATGCGGCTACGGTTACCGGTGCAGCGGCGGAGAAGTTGCGCGTGTATCGCGAAAAACGCGACTTCGGGAAGACCGCCGAGCCGAGCGGGGGCACGCCGAGCACGACGGGGGACGTCTTCGTGATCCAGAAGCATGCGGCGCGGCGGCTGCACTACGATCTGCGGCTGGAGCTCGACGGCGTGATGCTGAGCTGGGCCATCCCGAAGGGACCGAGCTTCGATACGAAGACCCGGCGGCTGGCCGTGAGGACGGAAGACCATCCCCTCGACTACGCCGGGTTCGAGGGCGTCATCCCGCGCGGCGAGTACGGCGGCGGTGCGATGATCGTGTGGGACCGCGGGCGGTGGCGGTGCGAGGGCGACGGAGAGGGGAGTGCGCAGCGGCAGCTCGAGGAGGGGCATCTCAAGTTCACGCTCGAAGGGGAGAAGGTGCACGGCCGGTGGCATCTCTTGCGGACCAAGGGGTTCGACGATGCCGACGGCAACGGGAAGGGCGAGAGCTGGTTGTTCTTCAAGGGCAAGGACGAGTTCGTAGATCGTGAGCGCGATGTGGTGGCGGAGCGGCCGGAGAGCGTGGTTTCGGGGCGGACGGTGGAGGAAGTCGCGAGCGGCGGTGGCGGCGGTGGCGGCAGTGGCGGACGTGCGGGCAGTGGCGGAAGCGCGGGCAGTGGCGGGGGAGTAGCGGGTAGCGGGTAGCGGGTAGCGAGTCGGAGTCGGAGTCGGAGTCGGTTTCGGTTTCGGTTTCGGTTTCGGTTTCGGTTTCGGTTTCGGTTTCGGTTTCGGAGTCGGTTTCGGTTTCGGTTTCGGTTTCGGTTTCGGAGTCGGTTTCGGTTTCGGTTTCGGAGTCGGTTT
>DATLEB010000119.1:0-6461 GCA_035525615.1 Kofleriaceae bacterium
GCAGCGACCGACTGGTCGTGAGGAACCTTGGGGGGGACCGGCAACGAAGGCAGCGGGCTCCGCAGCCGTTGCCTCCATGCGAGCACCGAGGGTGGTCGGAGGACCGGCAACGACGCGGCGGGCTCCGCAGCCGTTGCCCCCAATGTCACGCCGGCGATCGCGGGAGGGTCACCAGAAAGCGCGCGCCGCCTTCGGGGGCGCGGGCGACGCCGATCGATCCGCGGTGCTGCTCGACGATGTTCTTCACGATCGGCAGGCCCAGGCCGGTGCCCTTGCCATCGGTCTTGGTCGTGAAGAAAGGCTCGAAGATGCGGCCCTGATCCTCCTGCGAGACGCCGGGCCCCGAGTCGTCGACCATCACCTGCACGGTCTCGCCCGGGCCGGTGCGCGTGCGAACCGCGACCGTGCCGCCGCCCTCGACCGCGTGTGCGGCGTTGGTCAGGAGGTTGATCAGCACCTGCTCGAGCTGGCCGGGGATCGCCGGCACCGGCGGCAGCGTGGGCTCGAGCTCGGTGGCGATCTGGATGCCGCCGCGATCGAAGAGGTGCTCGCAGAAGGAGAGCGACTGGCGCACCACCGCGTTGAGATCGACCACGTCGATCTCGTCACCGACCGGCTTGGCGTATTGCACCAGCTCGCGCGCGAAGCGAAGGATGCGCTGCGCGCTCTGGCCGATGCGCGCCAGCTTCTCGACATCGCCGGCCTCGCTGCCGCCGCGCTCGGCCTTGCGCAGCAGGAACTCGGCGTAGACCGAGATCGAGGTGAGCGGGTTGTTGAGCTCGTGCACCACACCGGCGGCGAGCTGGCCCAGCGTCGCGAGGCGCTCGGCCTGGATGATCTGATCCTGCAGCTCGCGCAGGCGCGTCTGGTCCTGCCCGATCGCCACGATCGCCTCCGCCGTGGGCTGCTCACCGAGCACGCGCTCCTGGCCGATCGCGGCGAGCGACCACACCGTGCGCACGCGGCCGCGGTGACGCGACACGATCATCGCCTCGACCGCGTCCTGCGTGTGCCCGCGCATCGCGGCGGCGAAGACCGGCGTGAGCTTGGCGCGCTGGTCGTCGGGGAGCAGATCGCGCAGGTCCTGGCCCACGACCTCGTCGCGGCGGAAGCCCGTGAGCTCGAGGAGCGCGCGATTGCACACCGTCACGCGCCAGCTGCGATCGACGCCGATGATGAGCGCGTTCGCGTGCTCGATGAGCCGGGTCTGGAAGTCGCGCAGGCCCTGCGCGTCGCGCCACAGCCGCTGGTTGCGTAGCGCCAGCGCGAGCTGGTTGGCCATGGGCAGCACCAGCGGCTCGTCGGCGACGGAGTGGTCCTGCCCGAGCGCGTAGCCGACGTCGAGCACGCCGTACAGCTCGCCCGACGCGACCAGCGGCACCGCGAAGCCGGCGGCGACGTGCGAGAACGGCGAGTCCCAGCGGCTGTCGAGGCGCAGGCGCGCCGACGCCGCGACCGCGGTCTTGAGCCGCGTCTTCTGCACCGACGATTCCTTGATCGTCACGCGATCCGACTCGAGGCCGGGGCGCAGATCGCCGCCGAGCGCGTAGACGCGCGCGGGCTCGCGCGTACGCGGATCGAGGACGCGCATCGCGATGCGGCGCGACGGGAAGAGCTGCGCGAGCGTCGTGAGGAAACGATCCGACAGCTCGGCCTCGCTGAGCTCGAGGTGCAGATCGCGGCCGAGCTCGAGCATGGCGGTGGCCACGTCGGCGAGATCGGGCAGGGGTGGGGTGAGCGGGCTCATCGCTTGGGCTTCACGACGCGGGTCTTCTCTTCTCCGGGCCGGCTCCCGGGCTCGGAGTCGCTGGCGGCAGGATCATCGATGAGCTCGTCGAGCTCGAGGGCGGCCAGCATCTCGGGCGGCGGGCGGATCGCCGAGAACTCGCGGGTGCGGCTGCCGTCGACGCTCTCGTCGCCGGTCGAGCTGGTCGGCGTCTGGCCGGTCGAGTCGGTGAGCGGCACCTCGCCCGCCGTCGAGCGATCGAGGTCGAGGATCGACGCGCCGCCCACGTACGGCATGGTCTCGTACTTGGTGATGCGGCCGATCTTCTTGACGATGTCGGCCATGCGCTCGGCCTGCTCGCGGATCACACCGACCGCGCGCAGGTGGGGCGCGCCGTCGACGCTCTGCCGCTGGATGAGCTGCGCGTAGCCGAGGATCGACGTGAGCGGCTGGTTGAGCTCGTGCGCGGCGGCGCCGGCGAGCTCGGCGACGAGCGCCTGCTTCTCGGTGATCTGCAGCTTCTCCTGGGCCTGGAGGAGGCGCTGCTCGATGCGGATGCGATCGCGGAGGTCCGAGAAGATACCGACGGTGGCGACCTCCCGGCCGTCCTCGTAGATGATCGACGCGGTCATGTTGACGGGCACGAGCTGTCCGCTCTTGGCGCGGATCTCGCGGCGCGTCTGCTCGAGGTGGCCGACGCCGCCGTGCGAGGTCGAGCGCAGCATGCGCATGATCTGGCGCGGGACGCCGTCGTCGTAGAGCTCCCAGACCGGCAGCTTGCCGATGACCTCCTCGGCGCGATAGCCGTACAGACGCTCGGCGCCCTGGTTGAAGAGGATGACGGTGCCGCGCATGTCGGCGGCGACGATGGCGTCGACCGTCGAGTCGATGAGGCGCTCGAGGAACTCCTTGGTCGCGCGCAGCTCGCTCTCGAGCGAGCGCTGCGCGGTGACGTCACGGAACGTGAGGATGACCGCGCCGGTGTCGGCGAGCACCGTCGACGTCGAGACGCTGACCATCAGATGTTCGCTGGCGGTGGTGGCGAGCTCGAGATCGAACGGCTCGACGTTTCCGCCGCCGAGCACCTTCTCGACCACGCCGGCCAGCGTCGCCGTGGACACCGGCGCGACCAGCTCGGACATGGGGCGGCCGTTGAGCGTCGAGCGCGCGAAGCCCGTGACGCGCTCGGCGGCGCGGTTGACGAAGAGGATCGCGCCCTGGTCGTCGAGGATGACGACGCCGTCGGCGGCGGCCTCGAAGTGCTCCTTGAGCGACTCGATGCCGCGCAGGCGGCGCTCGGCCTCGTAGCGCAGGCGCGAGATGCGGTGCGTCTGATCGCGGAGGCTCTCGAGCACGGCGCCGTGGCGAAGGTGCGCCGCGGTGAGCGACGAGATGAGGCGCACGAACTCGGCGCCGCGCCCCACCACGTGACGCGCGCCCGCGGTGTTCTTGCGCAGGATGATCGCGCCGAGCGGGCGACCGCGCCACGTCACCGGGAAGACCGCGATGCCCTTCACGCCGCGCCGCAGGATCTTGTCGGCGACCGACGCGGTGAGCGGGTGCGTGCTGGCGTCGTCGAGCAGCACGGGCTCGCCGGTGTGGATGGCCTCGGCGATCTCGGGGTAGTCGGCGATCGCGAGCGTGAACTGGGTGCGCGCCGGATCGTCGGTGGCGGCGACCACGAACGCGTTGGGCGAGCCTTCGATGTGCGCGACCAGCGACGCGCGATCGAACGCGAGCGAGTCCTTGGTCAGCTCGAGCACCTCGATCAGCGCCTCGACGTCGTCGCCTTGCTCGGCGAGGATGTCGTTGACCTTGATCAGGATCGGGCCGAGCGATCCCGGCGTCCATGGCCCGCGCAGGCGTCCGAGCGTCTGCATGTTGCGGACGCGGCGCGCCACGCCGGCGGGCGAGAGCACCGGCATCGCGATGTCGGTGGCGCCGGCGGCGAGCGAGCTGTCGGGATCGTCGGTGAGGACGAGGATGGGGACGTCGGCGAGCGGCGGCGCGGCGCGCGCGGCGGTGGTGAGCTCGACCGCGTTGTCGCCGACGACGATCACCAGCGACGGGAGGTTGGTGACGACGTCCAGCTGCAGGCGGTCGTGGGCCTCGGCCTCGATGTCATGCGCTGCCAGCGCCGCGACGAGGCGGTCCCGCTCGGCCGGGGACCCGCCCACGACCGCGATGGAGCTGGAAGACACCCGGCCAGGATACCAGAGGGGCCGATCTTGCGACGGCGCCTACCTGCCCAGCTACCGGCGAAGGCGCCATGCAGTTGTTGCAGCGGCGTAAACGTCCTTGAGCGGCGCCCCGGCCCTGGCAGCGGCGGCGACGCAGTCGTCGTGCTCGGGTGCGGCGTTCCAGACCGCACCGTCGGGGCCCCGTGCGAGCTTCATGGCGATCGGCCCGTACTCCGTGTCGACCGAGATCGTCTCGCGGGCGAGGACCGTGCGCTCGACCCGATCGAAGCGCACACCGATCGTGGTGGTCTCGCGGAGGAGCAGCTGGACCACGGCGTCGCGCGCCGCGTCGGAGGCGAGCGCGCCGAAGAGGAACGCGGGGCGGCCCTTCTTCATGGTGATCGGCGTCCACCAGGCGTCCATCGCGCCGGCGGCGAGCGCGCGCTCGATGACGTGGCCGGCGAGCTCCGGGCTCATGTCGTCGATGTTGGCCTCGAGGCGCCACATGCCGTCGCCCGCGGTGGCGGCGTTGGAGGTCGTCGCGGCGCGCGGTGCGATGGCGGTCACGCGCACGACGTTGGCGCGATCGGGGAGCTCGAAGTCGCCGGCGCCCCAGCCGACGGCGACGGGCGTGCCGGTGGGCGGGCCGGTCCACGCGGTGACGGCGTGCGCGAGGATCGCGGCGCCGGTCGGCGTGGTGAGCTCCTTGGCGAGGCCACCGGAGGCCATCACGCCGGCGGCGTCGCGCAGGATCTCGAGCGCGGCGGGCGCGGGGACGGGGAGGACGCCGTGGGAGCAGGTGAGCGTGCCCTGCCCCATCGCGACCTCGGTGCAGGTGACCGCGGCGGGCGCGAGCCACGTCAGCGCGGCGGCGGTGCCGACGATGTCGACGATCGAGTCGATGGCGCCGACCTCGTGGAACGCGACCTCGTCGGTGGTCGTGCCGTGGAGCCTGGCCTCGGCGCGGGCGACGCGCTCGAACATGTCCATGGCGCGCGCGAGCACGCCGGCGGGGAGTCCGGCGCCGGTGAGCTGCTGCTTGATCTGCGCCCAGTGATGGTGTCCGTGATGTGTGCCGTCGCCGCGTTCGTGGCCGTGCGCGTGCGCGTGTCCGTGTGCGTGCCCGATCTGGCCGTCCACGTGCGCGTGCTGCGTGAACACGTTCGCGAGCTTCCCGCTGGCGAGCGCCCGGCGCGTCTCGACCTGGACGTCGACGGCGGCGATGCCGCGCTTCACGATGCGCCGTACGGAGAGGCGCGCGCGGCCGACGCCGATCGCGTCGAGCGCATCGCCGATGACCGACTCGGGGACGCCGAGGTCGAGGAGCGCGGCGAGCGTCATGTCGCCGGCGATCCCGCTGGCACAATCGAAGTGGAGATGCAGGCCGCGTGGGTCGCGCGCCGCTGCGGTCACTGGGCCGCGCTCCGCGGCCTCGCGGCGCGGACCGCCGCGACGGCGGCGCCGAAGCCGTTGTCGATGTTCACGACGCTGACGCCGGGCGCGCAGGACGACAGCATCGCCGCCATCGCGACGAGCCCGCCGGCGCCGACGCCGTAGCCGACGCTGGTGGGGACCGCGAACAGCGGCCGATCGGTGAGCCCGGCGAGGACGGACGGCAGCGCGCCTTCCATGCCCGCGATGCACACGATGGCGTCGGCGGTCCGGATCTCGGGCAGCTTGCCGAGCAGGCGATGCAGACCCGCGACGCCGACGTCGGTGATGCGCTTGACGGTCGCGCCGAGGAACTCGGCCGTGAGCGCGGCCTCCTCGGCGACCGGCACGTCGCTCGTGCCGGCACAGACGATGGCGATGGTGCCGGCGTGCGGTCGCGGCGTCCCGCGGATCACGAGCGCGCGCGCCGCGGCGACATGCTCCGCCTCGGGGAGGACCTCGCGGATCGCGTCGGCCTTGTCGGGCGCGATGCGCGTCGCGAGCGCGCCGCGCCCGCCGGCGGCGAGCCCGCGCAGGATCGTGGCGACCTGCTCCGCGGTCTTCCACTCGCCGAGCACGACCTCGGGCACACCGGTGCGCGCGTCGCGCGCGTGGTCGAGCACCGCATCCGCGAGGGGCGCGGTCCCGCCGGTCGCCGCCTGCACCTGCGCCGCGGCGTCCTCGGGGCGAACCTCGCCCCGCGCGACCGCGTCGAGGAGCTGGCGCAGGCGATCGGGGTCCACGCGAGTCAATAGCATGGAAGGCGAGCCTCGGGCCTCGGAGGCCGTGAGGCTTTGGCCTCCGGCCGGGCCGCGGGCCTCGGGCCTCGGGCTCAGCCAGAGCCAGAGTCAGAGTCAGGGTCAGAACCAGAGCCAGAGCCAGAGCCAGAGCCAGAACCAGAGCCAGAGCCAGAGCCAGAGCCAGAGCCAGAGCCAGAGCCAGAGCCAGAGCCAGAGCCAGAGCCAGAACCAGAGCTCAGAGCCAGAGCTGGCCGACGCTCGGCGTCTTGATTTGGGCACCTTTGCCAAATGGCCGCGGTTGGGGTGCGGCGCGGACGCCGAGGTTCAGCGGCCAGGCGTTTGATTTGGGCACCTTTGTCAGGTGGCCGCCAGGTACCGCAGTTC
>DATLEB010000131.1:0-5722 GCA_035525615.1 Kofleriaceae bacterium
ACATTGGGGTCGAATTTGCCTGGGATTCCCATGGCTTGCGGGGTAGGAGAGTGACCCCTTCACAGGGCGGCGATGTCGGGGTGGATCGCGGCAAGGTCGGAGTCGCCGAGGGCTTGCGACGGCTTGATGCCGGTGGCGAACGCCTTCTTGATGGCGGCGAGCGCGAGCGGCTTGTTGCCTTCGAGGGCGTAGGCGCAGGCGAGGTTGTAGATGGCGGTCTGGTAGGCGGGCTGGCCCGGCTTCACGTGCTTGTAGGCGACGATCGCGTTCTTGCGATCCTTGGCGTGGAAGAGGGAGTTGCCGAGGCCCAGCCACGCGGAGCCAGTGTTGTCGCCGACGGTGAGCTTCTTGTACGCGGCGATCGCCTCGTGCACGCGGCCCTCCTCGACGGCGAGCTGCGCGGCCTGGATGGCGCGACCGCGGTCGTCGGTCGACGGGTTCCAGTACGCGTAGGTCTGCGCGAGGTACGGCTCCGGCGTCCAGTGGTACTCCATGTAGCGCGCAGTCTGATCGGCGACGCGGCGACCGTAGAGGCGCGCGGTCAGGTGGAGCGCCCCGTCGATGCCGGCGGAGACGCCGGCGGTGGTGATGTAGCGACCGTTGTCGATGAAGCGGCGGCCGTGCGTGACCTTGGCCTTCGGGGCCTTGGCGCGCAGGCTGTCGACGGCGCCGAACCACGTCGTGATCTCGAGGCCGTCGAGCGCGCCCGATTCGGCGAGCGGGAAGGCGCCGGTGCACACGGTGAGCGTCGCGTCGCTCGCGCTCGTGACGGAGGTGAGCCACTTCATCATGGCGGGGTCGCGCGAGAGGTTGTCGCTGTTGCCGCCCGGGATGACGACGATGTCGGGCGTGGGCGCGTCCTCGATCGAGTACTGCGGCGTGATCGTGATGAAGCCCTGCGCCTTGATGGGCGCCTTGGTCGCGCCGACGGTGTAGACGTCGAGCGCGGAGCCGCTGCCGCCGCTGGCGAAGCCGCCGGCCGCGGCGAGGACCTCGGAGGGGCCGGCGAAGTCGAGGATCTCGGTGCCGTCGTAGACGACGATGGCGACGTGGCGCACCGGCGCGGGCGGCGGCGCGCCCTCGGCGAGGAGCGGATAGAAGGCGAGGGCGCCGGCGAGCGCCACGGCGAAGAGGGTGCTGGGTCGCATGGGTTGGGTCTCCTTGCGGTCACCTTGCGCGCGGCGGCGCGGATCGTCAGCTTCGCTGCGGCGAGTGGTCCCGGCGGCGCGGTGAGTCGGTCAGGCGGCGCTCGAATTCGGATCGGCGGCTTCGACTGCAGCGGAAGGAGGCGCCGCCCTCGAGGACGACGAGCGCGTCGCCGCGGATGAGCGGATGGATCTCGCGGACGCGTTCGACGTTGACGATCACCGAGCGGTGGATGCGCACGAAGCGCGCGGGATCGAGGCGGCCCTCGAGCTCGGTCATGCGCTCGCGGAGGATGTGCACGGTGCCGCCGGCGTTGAGCTCGACGTAGTCGTCGGCGGCCTCGATGGAGTCGACCTCGGCGGCGTCGACGAGGACGATACGATCGCGCTGCCGCACGGCGAAGCGCTGGAGGTGGCCGCCGTGGGCGTGCTGCGAGCGCTCTCGCTCTCGTTCGAGATCGACGAGGAGCTCGGCGAGCTGGCCGGCGATGCTGCGGCGCGCCGCGAGCGACTCCTTCACGCGCGCGAGCGCGGCGAGGAGGCGGCGATCGTCGAACGGCTTGAGGACGTAGTCGAGGGCGCGGACCTCGAAGGCGCGCACGGCGTACTGGTCGTACGCGGTGACGAAGACGATGGCGGGGACGGCGTCGGGGCCGATGGCGGCGACGACGTCGAAGCCGTCGACCTCCGGCATCTGCACGTCGAGGACGAGGAGATCGGGGCGGTGCTTGTCGACCGCCGCGGCGGCGTCGACGCCGGAACAGGCGCCGACGATGTCGACGGCCTCGTCGTGGCCGAGCACGAGGCGGACGGTGTCGCGCGCGAGCGGCTCGTCGTCGACGATGAGGGTGCGGATCACGGGGTGTCGGTTTCCGTTCGGGTTCCCGTTCGGGTTCCCGTTTCTGTGTTCGTGTCCGTCTCCGGTCTCTCTCGAAATGGGAGCGTCACCGCCGCGATCACGCGTCCGTTGTCGCTGCGCAGCGCGAAGGTGTGGCGATCGCCGAAGAGCTGCGCGAGACGGGCGCGCGTGTTGGCGACGCCGATGCCTTCGGGCGCGTCCGTGATGAGGCGAGTCCCGGGGTTGGCGATGGAGAGCTTCAGGTCGTCGCCCTCGCGGCGGGCGGAGACGGTGATCGTGCCGGCGCCGCTCGTGCGCTCGATGCCGTGGTGGACGGCGTTCTCGACGAGCGGCTGCAGCATGAGCGCGGGGACAAGCCCGCGGCGCGTCTCGGGGGCGACGTCGAGGTCGATGGCGAGGCGGTCGCTGAAGCGAAGCCGCTGGATCTCGAGGTAGCGTTCGATGATGGCGAGCTCCTGCTCGAGCGGAACGAGGTGCTTGCCGGCCTGGTCGAGCGAGTAGCGGAGGAGATCGGAGAGGCCGGCTATCATCTCGATCGCCTCGGGGCCGCGCTGCTGGCGGACGAGCCCGCCGATCGCGTGCAGCGTGTTGAAGAGGAAGTGCGGCTGCAGCTGGAGCTCGAGCGCGGAGAGGCGCGCCTGCGTGAGCGAGGCCTCGAGCTGTGCGGCGCGGAGCTCGCGCTCGCGGAGCTTGTCGCGGTAGTCGACGGCGTAGGTCACGCCGAGGACGGCGAAGTAGACCAGCCCCTCGAGGAACAGCTTGTCGCGGATCCCGTCGGCGATGCCGGAGAGGTCCTGCCGGCCCATGGCGTCGAACGGCTTGATCCAGACCGACAGCGCCGTCCACCAGAGGTGATGGACGAGGCCGAGGACGAGCGCGAGCGCGACGTGGACGGTGGTCGCTGTCACGTTGAGCGGCAGGAGCGGCAGGCGGCGCCCGAGGAAGGCGACGAGCGGGGTCCAGAGCGCCCACGCCAGCCAGACGAGGATCTCGTACGCGACGATCTTGAGCTCGGAATGCCCGTGCGTGCGGACGCCCCACCACGCGGATGCCGCGCAGGCGAGGCCGAAGGCGGTCCAGACGGCGAACGCGATCCCGAGGCCGCGCTTCCAGGGGCCGCGGTTCCAGACGCCGCGCTTCATCCCGAGCATGGTACCGCCCGACGATGCGCGCCAATTCCCCCCGTCGGCGAACAGACCGAATGCGTCGGTGAACGGGCGAGCCGCGACTCGGTGGTCGAGCGGAGACGCGGCGACGTGGCGGAGCGCGGCGCCGCTTGCTTCACGAGCGAGGCACGGGGGGCGGGCGAAGTTACGGCGACAGGATTTGGCCCTGGGGCCCGGGGCCAAACCCGGGGCGGGCGAAGTTACGGCGACAGGTTTGGCCCTGGGGGCCAAACTCGGTGCCGCGCATTCGCGGCAGGTGGGTGGTCGAGCGGGAGAGCGGCGAGGTTCTCGAGCGCGGCGCCGCTTGATTCACGAGCGAGGCACGGGGGGCGGGCGAAGTTACGGCGACAGGATTTGGCCCTGGGGCCAAACTCGGTGCCGCGCATTCGCGGCAGGCGGGTGGTCGAGCGGGAGAGCGGCGAGGTTCTCGAGCGCGGCGCCGCTTGATTCACGAGCGAGGCACGGGGCGCGGGCGAAGTTACGGCGACAGGATTTGGCCCTGGGGCCAAACTCGGTGCCGCGCATTCGCGGCAGGTGGGTGGTCGAGCGAAGTTACGGCGACAGGTTTGGCCCTGGGGCCAAACTCGGTGCCGCGCATTCGCGGCAGGTGGGTGGTCGAGAGGGAGAGCGGCGAGGTTGTCGAGCGCGGCGCCGCTTGCTTCACGAGGCACGAGGGGCGGGCAAAGTTACGGCGACAGGATTTGGCCCTGGGGCCAAACTCGGGGCGAGCGAAGTTACGGCGACAGGATTTGGCCCTGGGACCAAACTCGGTGCCGCGCATTCGGCAGGTGGGTGGTCGAGCGGAGACGCGGCGAGGTTGTCGAGCGCGGCGCCGCTTGATTCACGAACGAGGCACGAGGGGCGGGCACGCACGCGCGTAACCGGGGGGCGAGAGCGCGGTCGTCCAGGTCGTGAGGACGTCGAACGCGCTCTCCGCGCAGCGGTTACCGCGCATGCGCGTGAGCTCGGCAAGCGCAGCGCGAAGGCGCTCCTCGAACGTCGAGGCGGGAGCCTGCGCGGTGTTGCAGATCGCGCGGTTCGTCTCGTCGGTCTTGAATCCCATGCCGCGCAACGTGCGCGTGACGTCGCGATCGCGCGCGGCCGCCTCGCGCTTGGCGCGCATGAAGTCCTCGCCGAGTGCCTCTTCGGCCGCGTGCTGGTTGTGCGCCTTGCAGCGAAGTCGTAGTCCGTCGACGGTCGGACGCCCTCCGCGGCACACCATCGTCGAATGATCGAATTCCAGGAAACCGCGCTCGGTGCAGCGCACGCCGTCGGTGCTGGTGAACGTGCACTGTCCCCCGTCCCGTTCGTACACCGCGCGACGCACGTCCGCCGGGATGTAGGTCGGGTCAGCGTCCTCCGGCCGCGCCTTCGCGGCACGAGGCCGATCGGTCGCACCGAACTTCTGCTTCTCGAGCTTCGCGATGAGCGCATCGAGCGCCGCATCCAGAACGACGGCGAGGTCGCCCGACGGATTCCGGTGCCGCATGAGTGCCGTCGCGCGCTCGAGCTTGTCTCGGGTCGCCTGATCGATCGTCAGCTGCAGCCCGAAGCGCTCCGGCGACAGCGGCTTCACGCGCGCGGCCGGCTCGAGCGGTTGTCTGTCATTTGGCCCTGGGGCCAAACCGAGCGCCGGCGCGGCCTCCGGCCCTTGCGTCAACGGCACAATGGCGTCCGGCAGGTCCGGTCGCGGTGCCAGCCGAGCAACCAGGATCTCGATGTCCACCTTGCGGCGATGTGTCGCTTCCGCGACCAGCGCGTCGACGTTCGCGTCGGTCAGATGTGGCGCCAGCACCGCAACGCCGCTGACGTGCAACCGCCCGTCGGCGATCGCGTCGAAGATCTGCGGAAACAACCGGGCCGCGCGCGCCGCGCGAACTCGCTTGTACGCGCTGTCTTCGCTCATGTGCAGCGCGCGAACGCAGTACTCGTGCATCGTGGAGTAAGCCGCAGGACGATAGACCTGCCGTGCATCGACCTCCGCAAGGTGCGCCAGCAACGACGCGACCGTTTGCCGGTCGGCGGCAACCAGCGCCGCGAGCTCCGCGAGCAACGTTTCATTCGTCATGTGATCGAGTGCGTATGCGGGCATGAGTCCACATGACACGACAAAAATCGTGCTCTCAGAATGTGCGAGGCGCGACGAGAAGCCGTCCGCGCTCGCGGAAAATCAAGATGGCCGCGATCGTTCAACCAGCGCCAGCTGAAGCGCTTCTCGACGAGGATTTCAGGCAACCCTCGAACACGCGCTTCTCGCACGCTCGCAGAGCGTCAAGAGAAAAGCGACACCGATCGCGATGCCCGACGGGGATGGCGCGACGGCGCGACGGCGCGATGGCGATGGCGATGGCGACGGCGACGGCGATGGCGACGGCGATGGCGATGGCGACGGCACGATGGCGATGGCGATGGCGATGGCGATGGCGTTCGCTGTTGGCGACGGCGATTGCGCGATGGTGATGGCGACGGTGGTGATGGCGACGGTGGTGATGGCGACGGTGGTGATGGCGACGGTGGTGATGGCGACGGTGGTGATGGCGACGGTGGTGATG
>DATLEB010000134.1:0-8761 GCA_035525615.1 Kofleriaceae bacterium
TGCTCGACCGACAACGAATGCGTCCAGGTGTCGAGCCAGGACAAGTGCGTGACCTACGCCGGCGGCGACCGCTTCTGCGGCCGCGACTGCCGCAGCATCAACTGTCCGTCCGGCTACACGTGCCAGGACATGTCGGCCGGCGGCACCACCATCAAGCAGTGCGTGCCCCAGAGCGGCGCGTGCGACTGCGACGCCACCAACATGGGCATGACCGAGGCGTGCACGATCATGACGCCGTTCTCGACGACGTGCGCCGGCACGCGCACCTGCAACGGCGGGACGGGCTGGGGCAACTGCGCGCCGCCGTCGACGACCGACGACCCCGACGGCTCGTACGCCGACGCCAACTGCGACGGCATCGACGGCGAGGTCACGCGCGGCATCTTCGTCTCGGTCGCCGGCGTCGACGACGCGGGCTGCGGCCTGCTCTCGACCGACCCGTGCGCGACCATCAACAACGGCATCGTGCGCGCGAGCTCCGCGGGCCGCCCCAACGTCTACGTCCAGGCCGGCACGTACAACGAGGTGCTTCGCCTGGTCAGCGGCATCCGCGTGTGGGGCGGCTACTCCGGCACCTGGCAGCGCAACTCGTACGCCACTGCGGGCCACATCGTCACCGTCAACGGCGGCCTCGACAACGGCCTCGGCGGCGACAGCGAGTACATGACCGTGCGCGCGCACAACCTCATCGCCGAGGTCACGCTCGCCGACATGATCCTCGTCGGCCCCACCGCGTCCGGCACGGTGAACGGCGACGGCAAGTCGAGCTACGTCATCCACGTCGCGTCGTCACTGCTTCGTCTCGAGCGCGTGCGTCTCGTCGGCGGCAACGGCGCCGACGGCAGCACCGGCTCGATCGGTGACGACGCGGTCATCGTCGACGCGCAGGCGTACATGAACGGCGGCGGCGGCGGGAACGGCGACCGGTACTTCGATTTCTGTGACACCACCAGCCACGGCGCGGGCGGCGGACGCGGCACCAACTCGTGCTCGCAGAGCCCGTCGACGCGCGACATGGATGGCGGCGCGGGCGGCGCGGGCGGCGAGATGGATACGAGCTGCGGCTGGGCGGATGCTTGCGATGTCTCCGGCAACTGCGACGAGACGGCCGGCGACAACGGCGTCGACGCCGACTATCGGTCGGGCGTGAACGGCGAGAAGGGTTATGGCGGCCCCGCGGGAACCGGCGCGTGCAACGCGTCGAGCGATCCGGACGGCAATCAGGGCCTGGTCGTCAACGGCAGTGCGGGTGCACGCGACGCCAACGTCGGCACCACGGTGAACGGCTACTGGTACGCCAACAACGGCGGAAGCGGCGGCACCGGACAGAACGGCGGCGGCGGCGGCGGCGGTGGTGGCGCCGGCGGTTGCGGGAACGGCGGCGACACCGATTCGTACGGCCCCGGTGGCGGCGGTGGTGGCGCCGGCGGCTGTGCAGCGCGCGGCGGTGGCGGCGGCGGTGGCGGCGGTGGTGGCAGCTTCGGCATCTTCGCGACCGGTAACGGCACCACCGTGAACGCAGTCGACGTGGTGATCGCGCGCGGCGGCGGTGGCGATGGCGGCGCCGGTGGCCGCGGTGGCCGCGGACAGAGCCCCGGCAGCGGTGCGGGCCCGGGTACGCCGAACGCGTCGGCGTCCGCCGGCGCGGGCGCGCGCGGCGCCCACGGTGGACATGGCGGCGGTGGTGCCGGCGGAAACGGCGGACGCTCCGTCGGCGTCACGTGGACCTCTGGCGTCACGTACACGCCCACCAACGTGACCATCACCGGGGGTCAAGCAGGAAGCGTCGGCACCGGCGGGCAGCACGCTCCGTTCGCGCCTGCGGCGGAACGTGATGGCAATGATGGGCAAGGCGGCACTGCCGGCACGCTCGACCTGACGCGGCAATGCGCGAGCCTCACGAGCTGCTAGTCGCGATATGCTGATCGCGTGCGTCACGCGATCTGCTCGGGATTCATCGCGCTAGCGATCGTGTCAGCGGCGTCGTCGGTCCACGCCGACGACTCCAACATCGCGGAGCAGCTGTTCCGCGAGGGCAAACGCCTGCTCGCCGAGGGCAAGACCGCCGAGGCGTGCAAGGCGTTCGAGGGCAGCTATCGCAAGGACGAGGCTGCGACCACGCTCCTCAACCTCGCCGACTGCCGCGAGAAGAACGGCCAGTACGCGACGGCGTGGGGCTACTTCCTCGACGTCGAGCGGCTCGGGCGCACCAAGCCCGACGCGGCCGCGTATCGCGACACCGCGAAGGCGCGCGCCGCCAAGCTCGAGGGGCGCCTCTCGTACCTGATCATCAACGTGCCCGCCGACGCGAACGTCGAGGGCCTGCAGATCCTCCGCAACGGCAAGGTCGTCGATCCGGCCGAGTGGAACACCGACATCCCGATCGACGGCGGCGAGTATGCGATCGAGGGCAAGGCGCCGGGCTACGAGGCGTGGGCGACCAAGGTGACGGTGAAGCCCGAGCGCGACAAGGCGTCGGTCAACGTGCCGCGGTTCCGCTCGCGCCCGGAGTCCGGCGAGGTCGGCGGCGTCGAGACCGATCCGCCGCCCGGAGGCGGCGGCGGAGGCGATGTGGGCGGAGGAGGGCGCAACAAGACCGGGCTCGTGATCGCCGCGGGTGGCGGCGTGATGCTCCTCGGTGGGCTCACGCTCGGCTATCTCGCCAAGCAGAAGTACGGCGAGGCCGAGGACATCTGCGGGACCGATCACGTCTGCGACACGGCCGACGAGCAAGACGCGGCCAACGAGCTGACCGACCAGGCGCGCATGCGAGGGAACATCTCGACAGTCGCGACCGGCGCCGGCGTGATTGCCATCGGCGTCGGCACGTTCCTCTGGCTGCGCAGCGGAAGCTCGTCGAAGTCGAGCGGCCAGGCGCGCCTCCAGCTCTCACCGGTCATCGCGCCCGACAGCGTCGGCCTCGTGCTGGGAGGTTCGCTGTGATCCGCACGCTCTCGCTCGCCGTGCTGGGCGCGCTGTTCGGGCTCGCCGCGTGTAACTCGATCCTCGGCGTTGACGATTTCCGCGGGCCCAACGACGGCGACGGCGGCAGCGACGATGGCGGCGGCATCGACGTGCCCGATGGACCACCGGCCACGCCCGCGCTGCGCGCGCCGCGCATGGGCGCGACGACCGGCAGCGTGCACGCGGCGGCTTCGCTGCGTCCCAAGCTGGCGTGGCGCACCGTCCCAGGCGCGACGCGCTACGAGCTCGCCGTCGACGACTCGTGCCAGATCGCGTCGTTCAAGACCTGTCTGTTCCCGTCGCCCGAGATCATGGAAGCCAACCTGACCGCGACGACCTTCACGCCGACCGCCAGCCTCGGCGTCGCGATGAGCGCGCCCGTAGGCCGCCGCTACTACTGGCGCACCCGCGCGTGCAACGAGGATGGCTGCTCCGAGTGGAGCGAGGTCTGGTATCTCGACGTCGGCCGCCTCGCCGACGACGTCAACGGCGACGGCTACGGCGACCTGATCTCGGCAATCCAGGCGGAGATGGGCGACACCACGGACATCGGCGCGGCGTACATCGCGTTCGGTCGCGCGACGGCCGGCACGGTGACCACCACGCGTCTCTCGGATCCGTCCAATCAGGTCGACGCGCGCTTCGGCAGCGCCGTCGCGATGGTCGGCGACGTCAACGCCGACGGCTATGGCGACGTCGCCGTGGGCAGCTGGAAGAAGAACGAAGGGACGCGTACAGGGCTCGTGTACCTGTACCTGGGCCAGGGGACGTGGCCGGCCACGGTCACCGCCGAGACCACGCGTCTCGTGCTCGCCATCGGCGCGCCCGCCACCGCGTACGGGGGCGCCATCGCCGGCCGCGGCGACGTGAACGGCGATGGCTTCGCCGACATCGCGGTCGCGGCGTCGCCGGTGCGCGCCATGCCGGCCGCTGCCGGATACACGTACGTCGCCTTCGGACGCCCGACGTGGTCCTTCTCGCTGGTCGGCGCCGAGATCGTGATCCCGGATCCGGCCGGCGAAGCCGCCGGCGCGTTCGGCCTGGGCCTCTCGCTCGGTGATCTGAACGAGGACGGCCGCGCCGACGTGCTCACCAGCGCACCATACGCCAGCGCGTTTCTCGGGCGCAGCAACGCGTACTTCGCGCCGGCCACGATCCCGAGCACTCCCCACACGCTCGACACGCCGAGCATCACGTTCCCGTCGCCGGGGACGACCGGGATGCTCATGTTCGGCCTGACCACGACCATCTGCACGCAGACGGGCAGCATCCCCGCCATCGCCATCGGCGCGCCGATGGAGTCGATGCCGGTGACGCAGGCCGGCGTCGAGCGCATCTACGTGACCACCGACACCTGGCCGGCGATGGTGACCACCGCGTCGCGCGCCCTCGCCGAGCCGTCGGGCGCATTCCTCGGGAGCATGGGCTCGGCGGCGAAGTGCGAGGACGTGACGGGGGACGGCTCGCCCGATCTCGTGGTCGGCGCACCGACCGGCGACGATTCGGGCGCGGTCTACATCTTCGACAACGCAAGCGGCCTGCCCATGACACAGATCGTGACGCTCACGCCCGGCGGTGTCTCCGGCATCCTCGGCAATGGCATCGCCATCACCGACTTCAACGGCGACGGGGTCGGCGATGTCTTCGCCGGCGCGCCGAACCTGGGAGCCACGACGCACGCGGGCCGCGTGCTGGGCTGGCTCGGTCGCACGCAGTGGCCGACGACGAGCAGTACGCCCGACATCACGATCGACAATCCCGGCGCCGGCGTCGACCAGAAGTTCGGCCGCTTCCTCGACTGACGGCGGCCGCCGCGCGCGCTACGGCTGGATCTCGACGCGGTTGCGGCCCTTGCTCTTCGCCTTGTAGAGCAGGGTGTCGGCGCGCGCGATGACCTCGTCGAGGGATTCGCTCGCGCCGGCGATCACGGCGCCGGCGGAGAAGGTCACGTGGAAGGTCTGCTCGTCCTTGCCGGTGAAGGTGAGCTTGCGGACGTCGATGAGCGCGTGCTCGAGGGCGCGCCACGCGCCTTGTTCGTCGGTGGCGGGCAGGAGGACGACGATCTCCTCGCCGCCCCAGCGGCCGACGGCGTCGGAGCGGCGCAGCGAGCCGACCAGCGACGCCGCGGTGCGGCGCAGCACCTCGTCGCCGGCGGCGTGACCGTGCGTGTCGTTCACCGACTTGAACTTGTCGAGGTCGATGAGGCCGATCGCGAAGGAGCGGCCGGCGCGCGACGAGACCGCGCGCTCGCGGTTGTAGATCTGCGTGATGGCGGCGCGGTTGGCGAGCCCCGTCAGCGAGTCGCGCATCGCGAAGCGCTGCAGCTCGCGCACGTCCTGGAAGCCGGCCACCGCGTACAGGAGCTCGCCGCGCGAGTCGTGCACGGGCGCGCCGACGACGTGGAGCGGCACGACCTCGTCGGCGTGGTGGATCTCGATGTCGGAGCACTCGGTCACCTCGCCCGCGAGCGCGCGCACCACCGGCAATCGATCGGCGGGGTAGAGGCGATCGGTGCCGGCCTCGTACGCCTGATACGTGTCGGGGAGGTTGTCCGGCGACGTCGACACGATGCCGCGGCCCAGGAGCTTCTGCGCGTGCTGGTTGGCGTAGTGGGGTTTGCCTTTCGCGTTCAGGACGAAGATGCCGACCGGCACCTGCTCGAGGAGGCGGAACGTCGTCTGCTCCTGCTCGGCGGCGATCTGCGCGACCAGCGCCCGCGTCGCGCGCGCGTAGCCGTAGAACATGAGCGTCACGAGCGTCGCGACGACGAGGAGCAGGACCGCGAGCAAGACGTTCGAGCGCTCGAACGCATCGGCGGCGCGATCGCGCGCGGCCGTGAACGCGGCGCGCTCCGCCGACCCGAGGTCACCGAGGATGCGCGACAGCTGCTCCTGGACCGGCTTCGACTCCTGATCCCAGATGCGGCGCGCCTCGTCGGGCGAGGTCGCGTACGCCGCGGCGGCGCGGTCGCTCGCGGAGTCGAGGCGCGTCATCAGCGCGTCGATGTCGCCGAGCATGACCGGGTCCACGCGGTACGCGCGCAGCTTGTCGAGCTGGCGCGTGATCACCTCGCGCGCGGCGTTGCGATGCTCGGCCAGGATCGGATCGCCCGAGAGCAGATAGCCGCGCGCGTCGGCAGAGCGCGTGTACATCGCGACCAGGAGCGCATCGGCCTCGATCATCCGCTCGGCGTGAGAGTGACTCGCGGTCTGGTTGGCCTCACGCGCCTGCCGGATGAGGCCGCATCCGACGAAGCCGCTGACCAGGATGGCCGCGATGACCACCGGTAACAGCACGCGCTGCCAGCGCTGTAGATCCTGAGTCGTCCCCACGTGTTCCGACGAAGATCTTAATGGATCACGGGCGCGGGCAAGCGGCCCCATCCCGGCTAAGATGCGTGAGGTATGCATCCTGATCTGCTCGAGCTGTGCGGTTCGCTGGGCTTCCTCGACGAGATGGCGGAGCAGTACGCGAAGGATGCGACGTCGGTTGACCCCTCCTGGGTGAAGGTGCTGAACGGGGGCAGCGGGGAGGTGCGGTCGGTCGAGGCGCGCAAGGGCAACGGCGCCGGCGGCAATGGCCACAGCGGGGTGACGGCGCACATCCCGGTCCTGCGCGGCGATCGCCCCGGCTCGACCACGCTGGCGCCGCTCACCGACGCGCCCAGCGTGTGGCCCGTGGTGAACGCCTACCGCAGCCGCGGCCACCTCGCGGCCGATCTCGACCCGCTCGATCTGCTCGAGCGCGTCGCCGTCTCCGAGCTCGATCCCGCGACGTGGGGCTTCACGCCCGCGATGGCGGGGCGCGAGCTGTCGCCGACGGGCGTGCACGGTCTTCCGCGCGCCACGCTCCAGCAGATCCTCGATCACATGCGCGAGACCTACTGCGGATCGGTGGGCCTCGAGATGGCCCACATCGACTCGCCCAACAAGCGCAGCTGGCTCGCCGAACGGATGGAGACGCGCAACCAGCGGCGCCCGGCGCCCGCCATCCGCAAGCGCATGCTCGAGATGCTGATCAACGCCGAGGCGTTCGAGCGCTTCTGTCACGTGAAGTATCCCGGCACCAAGCGCTTCTCGCTCGAGGGCAGCGAGGCGCTCATCCCGATGATGGACCTCGTGCTCACGCACGGCGCGCGCCTGGGCGCGATCGAGGCCGTCATCGGCATGGCCCACCGCGGCCGCCTCACGGCGCTCGAGGGCATCATGCAGCGCGCGGCGCGCGACATCTTCGCGGAGTTCGAGGACATCGAGCCCGAGGCCATGTCGGGGGGCGGCGACGTGAAGTACCACCTCGGCTTCTCGAGCGACCGCGTCGATCCGCTGGGCAACAGCGTGCACCTCTCGCTGTCGTTCAACCCCAGCCACCTCGAGGCCGTCGACCCGGTCGTGGTCGGGCGCGTGCGCGCCAAGCAGCGCCGCCACGGGGACCTCGAACGGCGCCGCGTGATGGGCGTGCTCGTGCATGGCGACGCCGCGTTCGCGGGGCAGGGCCTCGTCACCGAGGTGCTGCAGCTCCACAACCTGCAGGGCTATCGCACCGGCGGCACGGTGCACATCGTCGTGAACAACCAGGTCGGCTTCACGGCGTCGCCGCAGGAGACCCGCTCGACGCCGTACTGCACCGACGTCGCGCACATGATCCAGTGCCCGATCTGGCACGTGAACGGCGAGGACCTCGACGCCGTCGCCGAGGTCGTGGACATGGCGATGGAGTACAAGGCGGCGTTCTCGTCGGACGTCGTGATCGACCTGTACTGCTATCGCAAGTACGGTCACAACGAGATGGACGAGCCGGGCTTCACGCAGCCCGTGATGTACGAGCGCATCCAGAAGAAGCCGTCGGTCGTCGAGACCTACGGCAAGCGCCTCATGGCGGAGAACGTGGTCACCGGCGCCGACGTGCTGAGCATGACCGAGAAGCGCAACCGCGAGCTCGAGGACGAGCTGGGCGCGGCGCGCTCGGCCAAGTCGCGCCCGCGCCCGCAGGCGCTCACCGGCCTGTGGCGCGGCTATGTCGGCGGCCCCGCCGCCAGCGTTCCGGACGTGGAGACCGCGGTGACGCGCGAGGCGCTGGCCACGATCGCCGAGCGCATGACCAGCATACCGGCCGGCTTCCAGCCGCACGCCAAGATCGTGCGCCTGCTCGAGCAGCGCGCGCAGATGGGCAAGGGCGAGCGCGCGCTCGACTGGGGCATGGCCGAGGTGCTCGCCTACGGGTCGCTCCTGTGGGAGGGCACGAACGTCCGGTTGACCGGACAGGATTGCTCGCGCGGCACGTTCTCGCACCGCCACGCGCTCATCACCGACATCAAGACCGGCGCCGAGCACATGGTGCTGGGCTCGCTGCACCCCGATCAGGGCACGTGCCGCGTCTACGACAGCCCGCTCAGCGAGGCCGGCGTGCTCGGCTTCGAGTTCGGCTACTCGCTCGACTATCCCGACGCGCTCGTGCTCTGGGAGGCGCAGTTCGGCGACTTCGCCAACGGCGCGCAGGTGATCATCGATCAGTTCCTCACCTCGTCCGAGGACAAGTGGAAGCGGCTCTCGGGATTGGTGATGCTCCTGCCCCACGGCTTCGAGGGACAAGGCCCCGAGCACTCGTCGGCGCGCTTCGAGCGTTTTCTCGAGGCCTGCGCCGAGGACAACTTTCAGGTCTGCTACCCGTCGACGCCGGCGCAATATTTTCATCTCCTGCGCCGTCAGGTCATGCGCAAGTGGCGTAAGCCGCTCATCGTCATGACGCCCAAGAGCCTCTTGCGGCTGGCCGCGGCGCGCTCGCCGCTGGAGTCGTTCAC
>DATLEB010000199.1:0-11484 GCA_035525615.1 Kofleriaceae bacterium
CTGCTTGGCGAGCTCGGTCTTGCCGACGCCGGTGGGGCCGGCGAAGAGGAAGTTCGCCGTGGGCTTCTCGGGGTTGCCGAGGCCCGCGCGCGACAGCTTGATCGCCGTGGCGATGCGACCGATGGCGTCGTCCTGCCCGTAAATGACGCGCTTGAGATCGACCTCGAGGTTCTGCAGCTTGTCGCGATCGCTCGTCGACACGCTCTTGGGCGGGATGCGCGCCATCTTGGCGACGACGTCCTCGATGAGCGGCGGACGGATCTGATCGGGGCGCTCGGCCT
Organism: Kofleriaceae bacterium; assembly: GCA_035525615.1. Classification (GTDB taxonomy): domain Bacteria; phylum Myxococcota_A; class Polyangia; order Haliangiales; family Haliangiaceae; genus UBA2376. Next base: position 282 of record DATLEB010000199.1, read on the forward strand.
CTGGCATCAGCCGCGCCCGCGCGCCCGCCTCGTCCATCACGTCGATGGCCTTGTCGGGCAGGTGCGAGCCGTTGATGTGGCGCGCCGCGAGCTCGGCCGCGGCCGCGATGGCGGCGTCGGTGAACTTGACGTTGTGGTGCTCCTCGTAGCGCGAGCGCAGCCCCTTGAGGATCTCGATGGCCTCGGCCACGGTGGGCTCGCCCACGTCGATGCGCTGGAAGCGGCGCGCGAGCGCGCGGTCGCGCTCGAACGAGTTGCGGTAGTCCTTGAACGTCGTCGAGCCGATGCAGCGCAGCTCGCCGTTCGACAGCGCCGGCTTGAGGATGTTGGCGGCGTCCATGGTGCCGCCCGACGTCGCGCCGGCGCCGACGATGGTGTGGATCTCGTCGATGAAGAGGATCGCCTTGGGGTCCTCCGTCAGCACCTCGACCACGGCCTTGAGCCGCTCCTCGAAGTCGCCACGGAAGCGGGTGCCGGCGAGCACCGCGGTCATGTCGAGCGAGAAGACGCGGTTGTCGAGCAGCGGGCCCGGCACCTTCTTCTCGAAGATGCGCAGCGCCAGGCCCTCGGCCAGCGCGGTCTTGCCGACGCCCGGCTCACCGATGAGCAGCGGGTTGTTCTTGCGGCGGCGGCACAGCACCTGGACCATGCGCTCGAGCTCGGCCTCGCGGCCGATGAGCGGATCGATCTTGCCCGCGGCCGCGCGCGCGGAGAGATCCTCGCAGAACGACTCGAGCGGGTTCTTGAGCTTGGCCTCGTCGCCGCCGCCCTCGCCGTCCTGCTCGACGCCGCGGGCGCGCGGGACCACGCCCGACCCCGGGTCCACCTTGGAGACGCCGTGCGAGATGTAGTTGATGACGTCGAAGCGCGAGACGCCCTGCTTCTCGAGCAGGTAGACGGCGAAGCTGTCGCGCTCGCGGAACATCGCGACCAGGAGGTTGCCGGTCGTCATCTGCGCGCGGCCGGCGCCCTGGACGTGCATCGCGGCCCGCTGGAACACGCGCTGGAAGGCGAGCGTCTGGTCGGGGCCGGACTCCTCGCCCTCGGGCAGCGGCTCCACGCTCTCGTTCAAGAACGTCTCGAGCTCGGCGCGCAGCGCGTCCATGTCGCCGCCGCACTTCTTCATGATGTCGGTGGCGGTCGGGTCCTCGAGCATCGCGAACAGCAGGTGCTCGAGCGTGAGGTACTCGTGGCGCCGCGTACGGGTGTCCGACACGGCACGCTGGAGAGTTGCGGATAGCTCGGGTGACAGCACGGCGGACCTCGTTATTCGGAAGGCTCGATCGAGAGCTGCAAGGGATACTCGTGCGAGCGCGCGAGCTGGACGGTCTTGGTGACCTTGGTCTCGGCGATCTCGAACGAATAGACGCCGGCGATGCCGACACCATGACTGTGCACGTGGCTCATGATCGCCACGGCATCGGTTTCGCTGCGCTGGAAGATCGACTGGAGGACGAAGACCACGAACTCCTTGGTGGTGTAGTCGTCGTTGTGAAGGAGAACCTTGTACATCGGCGGCTTCTTGGTCCGTGTGCGCTCGTCGAGCGCCAGGCCGGTCTCGCCGCGCGTCGCGGGGCGCTCGGGCTTCTTCGGGTCGTCCGCCATGTCATCAATATACTGGCGCAAGTTGTGACCGGTGGCACCGCCCGTGCCACCCGACATTTCAGGCAGGTACCCGATCCGGGGGGCGTTTTAAGCGGTACGAATCTCCATCATGACCCTCGACGCCGCCACCGCCCGCAAGTCCGTCGACGAGACGTTCGCCAGCACGATCGTCCCGACGCTGACCAAGTACATCGAGATCCCCAACAAGTCGCCGATGTTCGACCCGGAGTGGAAGGCGCACGGCCACATGGACAAGGCCGTCGACCTGCTCGCCGGCTGGGCGCGCGCGCACCTTCCGGATGGCGCGACCCTCGAGATCGTGCGCCTGGGCGACCGCACGCCGGTCATCTTCATCGACGTGCCGGGGACGGCGCGCGAGGGCGACACGGTCCTCCTGTACGGCCACCTCGACAAGCAGCCGGAGATGACGGGCTGGGAGGAGGGCCTCGGTCCGTGGACGCCCGTGATGCGCGGCGAGCGCCTGTACGGGCGCGGCGGCGCCGACGACGGCTACGCGATCTTCGCGAGCTTGCTGTCGCTGCGGCTCCTGCGCGAGCAGCAGCGGCCGCACGCGCGCTGCGCGATCATCATCGAGGCGTGCGAGGAGTCGGGCAGCTTCGATCTGCCGGCGTACATCGAGCACCTGGCGCCGCGCATCGGGACGCCGAGCCTGGTGGTCTGCCTGGACTCGGGGTGCGGCAACTACGATCAGCTGTGGTGCACGACGTCCTTGCGCGGGCTCGTCATCGGCACGCTCGAGGTGAGCCTGCTGCGCGAGGGCGTGCACTCGGGTGACGGCTCGGGCGTGATCGCGTCGAGCTTCCGCGTGATGCGGCAGCTGCTCGACCGCCTCGAGGACGCGGGCACCGGCGCGATCAAGCCGAACGATCTGTACGTCGAGATCCCGCGCGGCCGCGTGATGCAGGCGGCGCGCGTCGCCGAGGTGCTGGGCACCGAGGTGTGGGACAAGTTCCCGCTGCACGAGGGCGTGTCGCCGGTGACGGCCGACATCGCCGAGCTGACGCTCAACCGCACGTGGCGCCCGGCCCTGGCGATCACCGGCGCCGACGGCATCCCCTCGTCGGCCAACGGCGGCAACGTGCTGCGGCCCAACACGGTGCTCAAGCTGTCGCTGCGCGTGCCGCCCACGCTCGACGCCAGCGCGGCGAGCGATCGCGTGAAGGCGCTCCTCGAGAAGGATCCGCCGTACGGCGCGAAGGTGGAGTTCAAGTCGCACGGCGCGAACGCCGGCTGGAACGCGCCGGCGCTGGCCCCGTGGCTCGAGGGCGCGCTCGAGGCCGCGAGCGCGGCGCACTTCGGCAAGCCGCCGGTGTTCATGGGCGAGGGCGGCTCCATCCCGTTCATGCACATGCTCGGGCAGCGCTACCCCGAGGCGCAGTTCTTCATCACGGGCGTCCTCGGCCCTGGCTCGAACGCGCACGGCCCCAACGAGTTCCTCGACATCCCGACCGCGAAGCGCCTGACGATGTGCGTCTCCGACGTCATCGCGACGCACGCGGCCCGCTGAAGGGGACACCTTCCTACCCTCCACCCTCGCAGGACCACGCCGAAATTTGAGGGCACTGCAACTGGCGTTGGTTCTGGCGTCCACGACGACCGTCGCGGTGGCGGACACCGCGGCGCACGTCGGCGTCAACCTGCGGACCGATCCCGGCGTCCATCAGGCGCGGTTGCACGCTGGTGTCGCGCGCGGGGCGCTCGAGGCGACGCTCGTCGTCGACCCGCTGTACGTCACCGACGGCGAGCATGATCTCGATCTCGTCGGCGGGTGGCGGCCGTCGGACGCGCACCGGGCGTGGGCGGTCGTCGGCGGCTGGCGGACGGTGACGTTCGATCTCGGCGACGGCACGCGCGTGCACCAGCACCTGCTGGCCGGCGCGAGCGTGACGTTGCCGTGCCTGGTGCGCGGTGTGCGCGCCGAGCTCGGGCTCGAGCTGGCGTTTCTGGCGGTGCAGCACGGCGCGGAGCTCGGCACCGAATGGTTCCCGACCGACGACCGTGTGCTCGACGTGATCCAGCCCGCGATGTACCTGCGCCTCGAGCACGCATGGGATCTCTAGCGCGCGTGCTGGCGCTCGGTGCCCTGGCCGCGTGCGATCGGCCGCACCCGCTCGTCATCTGCCACAACGCGAACTGCACGGGCGATACGTCGCCGGCCAACTCCGACACGATCCCCGGTCTGCAAGCGGCGCTCGCGCTGACGAACGACGGCCGCCGGCTCGTCGACGGCGTCGAGCTCGACTTCCTCTGGGATGCGCCGCGCGAGCGCTGCGCCTTCGCGCACGACGCAGAGACCGCGCCGGCGCGCGCCGATGCCAGCGCGGCGGTCGCCGAGCTGCGCCGATGGGCGCTGTTCAACGAGGGCCCGCTCATCGTCGTGATCGACGCCAAGAACACCGGCAGCGCCGACGACGTCCCGCGCCTCGCCGCGTGCGTCGCCGACGCGGGGGCCGCCCTCGCGTTCCCTGTTCTCGAGGGCGAGCTTGCCTTCCGCGTCTACCTGAGCAGCGGCGACCCTTCCCTGCTCCGCGCCATCGATGAGCGGCTCGCGCTCCTCGGGCACACGCTTCCGCTCACCGCCGGCTTCGCGTCCCCCGCGCCGCTCGGGAACGCGCCACCGCTCTCCGACTTCGCTGACATCCCGCTCGAGGGCATCTCGGCCCACCCGCGCTGGCTCACCGATCAGCAGGTCCGCGCCTTCGACGACGCCGGCCTCGACCTCTTCCTCTGGACCCACATCCTCACGACCGAGACGCTCGACTCCATCGATCGGTACGAGCCCTACGCGGTCGGAACCGACGACGTCGAGCTGCTCCGCGGCTGGATCGATGGATGGGATCCCATCTAAGATGGGCCCGTGCGAATCGAGAGCGATGAGTTGCTCGCCCTCCTGCCGCTCGTGCTCGCCGCGCTCGTGCCGGCCTGCCTCATCATCGCGGCGTTCCTGATCTCGCGCACGCGCGCTCGCTTCCTGTGGGGCGCGTCCTTCGTCACGACGATGACGGCGGTGCTCGCCTACCTCGCGGTGATCCTGCGGCCCGTGCTGACGTGGCTGGGCTACGACGCGCACGAGACGATGCCCGACTCCGTGATGCTCGACGTGGTGCAGCTCGACATCGTTTCGAGCGCCATGTTCGTGCTGGTCTCCACGCTCGCCCTCGTCGTGGTCCGCTACTCGCGCTCGTACCTCGCAGGGCAACGCGGGCTCGATCGCTACGCGCGCAACCTGCTCCTCACCGTCACGTCGGTGACCGTGCTCGTGACGTCGAACCACCTCGCCGTGCTCGTCGTGGCGTGGTTCGCGACCGACGTCGGCCTGCACCAGCTCCTCACCTTCTATCGCACGCGCCGCCAGGCCATCATCGTCGCGCACAAGAAGTTCCTGCTCAGCCGGCTCGCCGATGCGTGCTTCGTGGCGTCGATCGTGATGATCGGGCTCGAGGTGGGCTCGCTACAGATCGACGTCCTCAACGACTACGCCCGCGCCAGCGGCGAGCACACGCCCACGCTCCAGCTCGCAACGGTCCTGCTCGTCTTCGGCGTGCTCCTCAAGTCGGCGCAGATCCCGTTCCACGGCTGGATCACGCAGGTGATGGAGGCGCCCACGCCCGTGTCGGCGCTGCTCCACGCCGGCGTGGTGAACATCGGAGGCTTCGTGATGATCCGCATGGCACCGTTCATGGATCAGGCGACGCTGGCGCAGAGCATCCTCGTCGGCGTCGGGCTTTTCACGACGATCGTGGCGTCGCTGGTCATGACGACGCGCGTCGCCATCAAGGTCGTGCTGGCGTGGTCCACGATCGGGCAGATGGGCTTCATGCTCGTGCAGTGCGGGCTCGGGGCGTGGCACCTCGCGCTCATGCACCTGCTCGCGCATTCGCTCTACAAGGCACACACGTTCCTGAGCGCGGGCTCGGTGGTGCAGCAGTGGCGCGCGTCGCACCTCGTGCACAGCCCGCACGCCACGCTGTGGCATCTGCTCGCCGGCGCCGTGGCGGTGGGTCTGGCCGTCGCGCCGTTCTACGTAGCCACCGCGCTCGCCACGGGGCACGCGTCGACCACGAACGACGCGCTCGCGCTCGTGCTGGGCCTGAGCTTCGCGCCCATGGTCGGGCGCGCCGTCGCCGCCGGCTGGCGCGCGTTCGCGCTGGCGACGCTCTTCACCCTCGGGGCGTCGACCGCGTACTTCGGGTGGCACGTCCTCTTCGAGGAGATCGCGCCGGCGATCCACAGCGAGACGACGCCCTCGGATCTGATGTGGACCATCGTCGTCGGCGGCCTGGTCTTCCTCTTCATCGCGCAGTCGATCCTCCAGACCCGTCCCAACGGGCGCTTCTCTCACTTCCTCCAGCCGCACCTCCTCAGCGGCCTCTACATCGACGACTGGGTCACCCGCGTGACGTTCCGCCTGTGGCCGCCGGGGTTCCATTGACCGACGACGACGCGCTGAAAGCGGCCGCCGAGCGCGCGTGTGCGCGCATCGCGCCGACGTGGCCGCTCGATCGCTTCATCGCGGTGAATCCGTTCTGGCCGCTCACGCACAAGCCGGTGTCGGAGGTCGCCGGCGAGCTCGCGGGCCTCTCGGGCGCCAGCCTGCTCATGCCGCGTGAGTGGTACGCGCAGGAGTGGCGCGCCGGGCGGCTCGCGTCGCCGCATCTGCGCGAGGCGCTCGAGGAGGCCGCGTCCACCGTCACCGAGGACGAGCTGGTCGCGCTGTTCTGGAGCGGCGAGCCCTCGCCGGCCCGACGGCCGCTCGTGGTCGACACCATGGAGGCGATCCGGCATCGCGAGCACGAGCTCACCTGGCGCGACTTCGTGATGGAGAAGATCAGTCGCTTCTGCGCGTCGTACTTCGACGGCGGTCAGTCGCAGATCGGCGGCGTGCGTGAAGGTGGCTTCTACGCGAGCTGGCGCGCGCAGGCGCGGACCGATCATTCGCCCAGGATGTTCATGGAGCTCGGCGGATACCGCGAGACGGTGTCGACGCTGCCGACCACCGCCGACGCGATGATCGCGCAGGGCTGCGCCGACCTCGGCGTGCCGGTGGAGGAGCGCGAGCGCTACTTCTCCGCGCTCCTCCTCGACGTCAACGGATGGGCGTCGTGGTGCGCGTACCTCCGGTGGACCGCGCGCCTCACCGGCGGCGACGACGATCACATCCGCGAGCTGCTGGCCATCCGCCTGGCATGGGAGTGGATCCTCTTCCGCTCGAGCGACGAATCGATCGGCGCCGAGTGGCGGCTCGCGATGACGAGCTGGCCCGCGATCGATCGCGCCGCGCACTGGGCGCGCACCGATGACTGGATGTTGCAACGCGCGGTGGAGCTCGCCTGGCTCTCGCAGCTGCGACCGAAGCTGGTGCAAGGCTTCGACGCGACGCGGCCCGCGGCACCGAAGGTGCAGGCCGCCTTCTGCCTCGACGTTCGCTCGGAGGTCTTCCGGCGCGCTTTCGAGGCGCAGGGTGACGACCTCCAGACGCTGGGCGTCGCCGGCTTCTTCGGCGTGCCCATCGCGTACGCGCCGCTCGCTGCCGACGACGCGCGACCGCAGGTGCCCGGGCTCTTCGCGCCGACGTACCGGGTCACCGACGATGGCGGGCAGGACGGTCTCCGGGCGAAGCGACGGGCGCGCCTCGACGCGGCCTATGCGTGGAAGGCGTTCAAGTCGAGCGCGCTGTCGAGCTTTGCCTTCGTCGATGCGGTCGGCCTGTTCTTCGCGGGCAGCCTGTTCCGCGACACGTTCCGCGCCGAGCGGTACCGCGCCAACGAGCACGAGCGGGCGGCGCTGACGGACGAGGAGGACCGGACGCGCACGCCGCGGCTCGCGGGTCGCGTGGACGGCGCCGCGATCTCCGGCGACGAGCGGTGCGACCTCGCCGCCGCGCTCCTGCGCAGCGCCGGGCTCACGCGCGACTTCGCGCCGCTGGTGTTGCTCGTCGGCCACGGCAGCGAGACGCGCAACAACGCGCACGGCGCCGGGCTCGACTGTGGCGCCTGCGGTGGGCAGCCGGGCGACGTCAACGCGCGGATCGCGGCGCGGCTCCTCAACGACGCCGACGTGCGCGACGGTCTCGCCGCGCGCGGCATCGCGGTGCCGGCGTCGACGCTCTTCGTCGGGGCGCTGCACAACACGACCACCGACGAGGTGACGATCTTCGACGAGGGCTCCGCCGCGGCGACGCACCAGGACGCCCTCGGCGACGCGCGCACGCTCCTCGCGCGCGCCGGCGTGGTCGCGCGGCGCGAGCGCGCGCCGGCGTTCGGCCTCGGCGCGGAATCGGATGCGCAGCTGCACGCCGCGGCCGTGAAGCGCGCGCGGAACTGGGCCGAGGTGCGACCCGAGTGGGGTCTCGCCGGCAACGCCGCCTTCGTGGTGGCGCCGCGCGAGCGCACGCGCAACCTGGACCTCGGCGGTCGCGTCTTCCTGCACGACTACCGCAGCGACGACGACGCCGAGGGCGCGATCCTCGAGGCGATCATGACGGGCCCGGTGGTCGTCGCCCACTGGATCAACTTCCAGTACTACGTCTCGACCGTCGACAACGCGCGCTACGGCTGCGGCAACAAGGTGCTCCACAACATCGTGGGCGGGCACCTCGGCGTGTTCGAGGGCAACGGCGGGGATCTGCGCATCGGCCTGTCGCTCCAGTCGCTGCACGACGGCGAGCGGTGGGTGCACACGCCGCTGCGGCTCGCGGTGTTCATCGAGGCGCCGCGCGCGGCGATCGATCGGGTGCTCGAGAAACACCCCAAGCTGCGCGACCTCGTCGGTAACGAGTGGCTGCACCTGTTCCAGCTCGACGCCAGCCAGCGCACCATCTGCGCGCGCGGTCCTGGCGGGTGGAGACCGACGCCGCCCTGACCTCCGCGCGACGCGGCTTGCTACAGCTGGCGCGCGATGCCCAGCGACGCGCCGCGCTCGCCCAGCGCCGCGACGTCGAGCACGAGCGTCCAGCCGCGCGCCGGGCCGACGCTGACGCCGGCGCCGAGCTGGTAGTGGTGATCGTCGCCGCCGGTGACATCGTCACCGTCGAGGCGCCAGGTCACGGGCCCGCCGAAGGCGCGCGCCAGCAGGTACGGACTGACGAGGCCGAACGTGCGACCGGCGAGGGCCCCGGCGCGCACGTCGAGCGCCGAGAGCGGCGCGCTCGCCGCCCCTGCGATCTCCTCGCGCGCGGTGGTTCGCGACGCGCTGAACCCGAGCGAACCGACGAGGAACCACGAACCGCGGGACCACGCCCTCGCCCCTCCGGCCGCGAGCACGACGCCCGGTCCGATGTCGTGGCGGCGGCCGTCGGCCTCGAGCACGCCGTCGATCACCGCGCCCAGCGCGAACCGCACGCTCCATCGCGACGGCGTCGCGTAGCTGGCCGTCGCCGTGAGCGCGTACTGCTCGATGTCCGCGGCCGGCCCGTCGGAGAAGTTGATCGTCGACGCCATGGCACCGCCCGAGGCGCCGAGGAGCCAGTGGGGCTCCGCCGGTGCACCGTGCTCGCAGCCCGTCGGACCGACGGGCGAGGCGACGCCTCAAGCCTCGGCGCGTCGCACGAGGTCGGAACCGCCGGCTCGGCCGACGACGACACCGGCGGCGAGGCCAGCGACGCCGAGCCACGTTCGCGCGCGCCTCATGCGCGCAATCTTCGCACGTAACGCGCACGGAGTTTGCGGCGTCGACCGGATCGGTTGCATGTCACGTTTCGCGCGCGGACGACGTCCAACGATCGTGACACCACCGCTCCACTTGCAAGCTCCGTCGCTCACGTGCGACCTGGTCGCGTCGGCGCCGCGAACGGTCGATCTACCCCGTGCCGAACGCGCCGTGCGCGAGCTCCTGCTGGCGCTCGGCGAGGACCCGACGCGGGACGGCCTGCGCGACACGCCGGCGCGCGTGGCACGCGCGTTCGCCGAGATGACGGGCGGAATGCGCGCGGATCCCGGCGAGCACCTCGCGCGCGTCTTCGCCGAGGACACCGACGACCTCGTGCTCGTGACCGACATCGCGTTCCATTCGCTCTGCGAGCACCACCTGTTGCCCTTCTCGGGGCGCGCCAGCATCGCGTACGTCCCGGCGGGCGGCCGCATCGTCGGGCTGTCGAAGCTGGCGCGGACCGTCGAGGTCTTCGCGCGGCGCCCGCAGGTGCAGGAGCGGCTCACCGCGCAGATCGCCGACGCGATCGTGGAGCACCTCGTGCCCGAGGCCGTCGGCGTGCTCGTCACGAGCGAGCATTCCTGCATGAAGGTGCGCGGCGTGCGCCAGGCCGAGGCCGCGATGACGACGACGGCGTGGCGGGGCCGCTGGAAGTTCGACTCTGCGCGCCGCGCCGAGGTGGCGCCGCTCCTGCGCGACTCACGCTGAGCGCAGCGCCGCCTGCTCGTCCAGGCGCGACTACCAGATCCACAGCTGCGAGTTGATCGCGAAGTCGAGGTCGACGGTGAACATGAGCTGCCACGGCGCCGCCGGTGGCGACGGCAGCGGGCGACCGAGCGTGGGTGGCGCCATGTCGTCGGTCGGGATCACGTCGCTCAGCGCGCGGCGCAGGCCGACGCCGGCGTAGAGCGTCATCACGCGCCACGTGTTCGGTCCCTTCACGGGACCGGGCGGCGACACCTCGGCCTCGAGGCCGGCCGAGAGGAAGAGGTCGCGCAGCTGGCGGCCGTCGGTGCCACGTAGATCGCGGAGGCGCGCGCGGCTCTCCATGCGCAACCGGCGCGTGAGGACGTACGACGTGCGCGCGCCGACGTCGACGTCGTGCACGACCGAGCGCTGCGGCCCGTCGTTCACGGCGACGAGGTACGCGCCCGGCAGGCGCGCCTCGACGACGGCGGCCGCGCGATCGAACCGCCCGAGCCGCACGCCCACGCGCGGCGTGAGGATGCGGTTGTGACCGAACCAGCGCGTGAAGGCGTCGCCCGCGATGTATGCACCCCAGCCGTCGCGATCGAGCTGACGCCGCACGCCGATCACGTGCGCCGCCGACCGCTCGCCGAGGTCGCGCGGGTGCTCGACGCCGTCGCCGTCACCGACGCCCTCCCAGGTCACCAGATCCACGACGGTGCCGCGGCGCGCGTCGTCGTTCCCGTACAGGCCGATGCGCATGACGCTCACGCGCACGTCGACGAGGCCGGGCGCGGTCCACACCTCGCCGCGCCCCATGCTCGTGCCGACGTCCATGTGCTCGGCTGCGGCCGCGCGTGCTGCCAGCATCACGACCGCCACCGCGGCCACGGCGTGCCTCATGGCGGGCGAGATTTGCAAGCGCCGGACCGTGCGCCGGTGCTTGCCCCTTCGCGCAGTTGGCGGCGCGCGCCGCGACACGCATGCCGCGATGTCGCTGGCCGAGATCAGCCCCGAGGTCGCCGCGCGCAGCTGGAAGCGGACTGTCAGAAGTAGATAGTTCTACTTTCTACCTGCCGGAGCTATGACCGCCAGCATGACAAAGACCGGGTGCTCGCTCGTGTTCGCGTCGGTGCTCGTGGTGGCGTGCGGCGGTGGCGGTGGCGACGACAGCTCCGGCGATGATGACGATGGTCCGCCGATGGAGGTCACGGGCTGCGACGGCGCGACGATGCTCTCGTCG
>DATLEB010000213.1:0-6480 GCA_035525615.1 Kofleriaceae bacterium
CACTTCCGCGCCGGCAAGGTCGACCGCGTGACGCCGCTGATCGACGCGGCGAGCGGCGGCCACGCCGCGGCCGAGGCGCTGATCGACCTCGTGATGGTCAGCGTGCTGCTCGACGCCGGCGCCGGCGATCGGTGGCGCTACCAGGAGGCCGAGACCGGGCTCGAGATCGCGCGCTCCGAGGGCCTGGCGGTCGCCAGCCTGCGGGCGTTCGAGGCCGGCCTCTTCTCCGCCGACGGCCTCCTGCCGATGCGCGTCGACGCGGCGGCGCTGCGCGGCATCGAGGAAGCCGACATCGCGCGCGCGTTCCAGGTGACCGACGCGAACCCGCTGGTCGGGCTCTCCGGCCGCGCCGCGCTCATGCGTCGCCTCGGCGACGTGATCGACGCCAACCCGGCGCTGTTCCCGGGCGGGCGCCCGGCCGGCATGCTGCACGCGCTCAAGGCGCGCGGCTCCGACCTGCGCGCGGCCGATCTGCTGCAGGAGCTCCTCATCGGGCTCGGCGAGATCTGGCCGGGCCGCACCACCCTCGCCGGTCTCAACCTCGGCGACGTCTGGTACCACGGCGCCGCCGGCGGCTCCGGACCGTCGACGGGCCTCATGCCGTTCCACAAGCTCTCGCAGTGGATGGCGTACTCGTTGTTCGAGCCGCTGGAGCTGGGCGGTCTGCACGTCGTGCAGCCGGGCGCGCTCACGGGCCTGCCCGAGTATCGAAACGGTGGCTTGCTCGTCGACCTCGGCGTGATCGTGCCGCGCTACGACGGCGTGACGCGCGAGGTGCACCAGGTCGGCGACGAGGTGATCGTCGAGTGGCGCGCGCTCACCGTCGCGCTCCTCGACTGGGTCGCCGATGCGGTCCGCCAGAAGCTCGAGGTGTCGGCGGAGCAGCTGCCGCTGGCGCGCATCCTCGAGGGCGGCACGTGGGCCGCCGGACGTCAGGTCGCTCGTGAGCGCCGCGCGGGCGGGGGCCCGCCGATCCGCGTCGAGAGCGACGGAACCGTGTTCTGAGAGTAGGAGAGATATGTCAGGTCAGGTCTTCGTCATCAGCCACCCGCTGGTGCAACACAAGCTCACGCTGATGCGGTCGAAGGAGACCAGCACCGGCACGTTCCGCACGCTCCTGCGCGAGATCAGCCTGCTCCTCGGCTACGAGGTGTGTCGCGATCTCCCGACGACGCTCGTCGATATCGAGACGCCCATCGCGAAGATGAAGGCGCCGATGCTCGATGGCAAGAAGGTCGTCGTCATCAGCATCCTGCGCGCGGGCGGCGGCATCCTCGACGGCATGCTCGAGATCTTGCCGTCGGCGCGCATCGGCCACATCGGCCTCTACCGCGATCCCAAGACGCTGGTCGCCGTCGAGTACTACTTCAAAGTGCCGGGCGAGATGACCGATCGCGACTGCATCATCGTCGACCCCATGCTCGCCACGGGCAATAGCGCCGTCGCGGCGGTGGAGCGCCTGAAGGAGACCAACCCGCGGTCGATCAAGTTCGTGTGTCTGTTGACCTGCCCCGAGGGCATCAAGGCCTTCCACGATCAGCACCCCGACGTGCCGATCTACACGGCGGCGATCGACGAGTGCCTGAACGAGAAGAGCTACATCGTGCCCGGTCTCGGCGACGCCGGCGACCGTCTGTTCGGCACCAAGTAGCGCGACTCAAACCTCACGTTGAATGCGGCGACGCTACGTCGCGGTCCAGTCCTCGTCGGTGAAGACCTCGAAGTCGGTCGTGAGGCAGAGCGGCGTGCCGCTCGCGTCGAGCCCCCAGTACGACGAGTAGATGCCGTCGCCGTAGCCGGACATGAAGGCGATGCAGTTCGCCTTCGAGGCAGGATCGGGGCGGTACACCGCCCAGCCCCAGGTGTGGACGTAGTTGTCGGTGAGGAGCTGCTGCTCGAGCGCCTTCTGCGACGGTGTCGGCCAGTGCGTCGGCTCGGACATGATGGCGGACTGCGCGTCCGCGTCCATGAAGCAGCCGGTGCCGGCGTCGATCGGATAGCCCGGCTCGCCGTCGCCGCGCTTGGTCGGCGCCTCGAGGAAGGTGGCCACTTCCCAGCGCTCCGGCGTTCCGGGACGGAACTGGATCGTGGCGGCGGCGACGCGCTGGTCGCCCTTCCGGTTCTCGCCGTCGAACGTCGCAACGGAGAGCGTGACGGGATACGCGCCCGGCGTCACGGCGCGCGCGAGCGCTGGGCCGTCGACGATGAAGGGATCGACCGTGACGATCTGGCCGCTCGGTAGCTCGAGGTGTCCCACGGTGTGGAGCGCGATCGCGGTGGTCCCGAAGTGCTCGCCGTCGTGGAGCAGCCGCGCGCGGTCGCGTTCGATGATCACGAGCGCCGGCAGCTGTTTCTTCGCGGCCTGCTTGGCAAGCTTCTGCTTCGCGGGCGCGGGCTGCTTCGCGGGTGCGGCCTTCTTCGCGGGCGCGGCCTTCTTCGCCGGCTTGGCGGGCTGCTTCGCGGGCGCGGCCTTCTTCGCCGGCTTCTTCTTCACGGCTGGCTTCGCGGCTGCCGCCTTCGTCTTCTTCGCGGCTGGCTTCGCGGGCTTCTTCTTCGCGGTCGCCATTCCTCGACGATACACCTACTCGGGAAGACTCTCGACGAAGCGCGCGACGATCTCCGCGAACGGCTCCGCCCGATCGACGTACGGCCAGTGGCCCGCCGGCGACACGTCGGCGACGCGCACGCCCGCGTCTGCGAGCAGCTTGCGCGACCGCGCGCACACGCCGCCGGGCACGCCGGCCACGAAGACGATCGGCACACTGAGCCGGCCTCGGCGCGCCGCCATCGTCTCGCTCCGCGACAGCGCAACCAGATCCGTCGCATGCCGCCACAGCACCCACGGATCCGCGAACGCCATGCTCGCCGCATAGCTGCGCAGCGCCACGTCCTCGCCCGCCTCGGCCCACAGCTCCTGCCACAGGAGCTCGTATCCGCCCGCCGCGAACTCCGCCTCGTCGACCGCGGCGATCCGGTTCGAGTACGTGCAATCGCCCAGGCTCGAGTTGCCCTCCACGTCGATCACCGCGCGCACGGTGTCGGGGTTGCGCTCGGCGACGATGGTCGCGATCACGCCGCCGAGCGAGTGCCCGACGACCACCGCGTTCTCGTCGCGCGCGCCCAGCCACGACGCCAGCTCGTCGGCGGTCTGCTCGATCGTGCGCGAGCTCGCGGGCCACGGCGATCGCCCGTACCCGGGCAGGTCCACGAGCACGTGACGATACGGCCACAGGTGCGGATGCGCGGCGATCTGGTCGAAGCAGCGGCCCGATTCGCCGAGCCCGTGGACCCACACGATGACGCGACTCCCACTCCCGCGGCTACGGACGCTCATCCCCTGTTCGAGCGCATGGACCAAGCTGGGCACGGGGCTATCCTAACCCCATGTCCACCACCCGAACGGCCATCGCCGCCGCCGTCGTTTCTGTACTTGTGCTGTCGCAGGGCGCCTGCTCGCGCGACGCGAGCAAGCGGGACGCGGTACCGCCCGACGAGGCGACCGCGCTCCTCGACCAGCGCATCTGGCTCGACAAGGAGCCGCGCAGTCAGACCGATCAGTTCCACGTCCTGGTCTTCAATCGGCGCCAGGGCTCGGGCGTCATGCAGCGCGGGACGATCTGGAAAGGCCACTACGAGATCTTTCTCTACGAGGCGCAGAAGGGCCGCATCGACATGAAGCTGCCCGGCAGCCAGAAGCGCGTGCAGACCGGCTTCGGCATCGAGCGCGAGAAGCACGGCCGCGCCGACACCAAGCTCACGCTCGAGAGGACGCCGCAGGGACCGACGGTCTACTACGGCTTCCGCTTCGACGGCCACGACGCCGGTGACATCGACGCGTGGCTCGCCGCGCAATTCGGCGACGTTCCGGCCGCCGCGAACTAGCGGCAAACTGGCGCGCCTCAGAGCGCCTGGATCTCGAGCTCGATGTCGATCTTCTCGCTCACGAGCACGCCGCCGGCCTCGAGCAGCTGATTCCAGTTGAGGCCGAAGTCCTTGCGATTGATCGTGAGGCGACCCGACCAGGCCAGGCGATCGTTGCCCCACGGGTCCTTGCCGCCGCCGAGCTCGTCGACGACGAGCGTGACCGGCCGGGTGACGCCGTGGATCGTGAGGTCACCGGCGACCGCGAGCGTGTCGTCGGTCGTGCGCTTCACGCCGGTCGAGCGGAAGGTGAGGGTCGGGAACTTCTCCACGTCGAAGAAGTCGGCCGAGCGGAGGTGCGCGTCGCGCTTCGCCTCGCGGGTGTCGATGCTCGTGGCATCGATCTCGACGTCCACGACCGAGCGCTCGACGTTGGCCGGGTCGTAGGCGATCGTGCCCTTGAACGCGCCGAACGTGCCGCGGACCTTGCTGACGACCATGTGGCGGACGACGAAGCCGACGGTCGAGTGGGTGGTGTCGATGGTGAGGCTCTTGAGTGCAACGTTCTTGGTCATGGTGCGACTCAACATGCGCCTCGCCGTCGAAGCCGAGAAGTCCGCGATTCGGAAGGCACTGTTCGCTCGGCGGACTGTTCGCCCGGCGGGACGGTCTGGTGCGCGGAGCCCCGTTACGGCGGTGCGGAGGCCGTCTCATGCTGGGGCCCATGTCCACCACCACTCGAGAGATCGTTCGCACCATCACGGCGCATCGGCAGGAGGAGGGCGGCGGCTTCATCGTGCGCCGCCCCGTTCCGACGGCGGGCCTCGCGCTGGTGGATCCCTTCCTGCTCATCGACGAGCTCGGGCCGATCGACTACGGACCGGGCGAGGCCATCGGCGCGCCCGATCATCCGCATCGCGGCTTCGAGACCGTGAGCTACATCCTCGAGGGCCAGGTCTTCCACGAAGACTCGGCCGGCCACCGCGGGACGATCGGTCCCGGCGACGTGCAGTGGATGACCGCGGGCGCGGGCATCGTGCACTCGGAGATGCCGTCGGCGGAGATGCGCGATCGCGGCGGCCGCGTGCACGGCTTCCAGGTGTGGGTGAACCTGCCGGCGCGCCTCAAGATGACGCGTCCGCGCTACCAGGAGGTCACGTCGGCGAAGCTGCCGAAGGCGGCGACGCCCGACGGGCGCGCGCAGGTGACGGTCATCGCCGGCGAGGCGCTCGGCGCGCGCGCCGTGATCGACACGCACACGCCCATCATCTATCAGGACTGGACCGTGGCGGCCGGCGGCGACGTCAGCGTCGACGTGCCGGCCGATCACGCGGCGCTGGTCTACGTGTTCCGCGGGTCGGCGCGCGTCGGTGACGGTGACGCCGTCGTGCGCGAGGGCCAGATGGCGATCCTCGGTGCGGGTGATGCGGTGCGCCTGCGAGGCGCGGACGGCGACGAGCCTGCGCGCCTGCTCTTGCTGGCGGGGCGCCCGATCGCGGAGCCGGTCGCACGCTACGGTCCGTTCGTGATGAACACGCGCGACGAGCTGCTCGCGGCGTTCGAGGACTTTCAGTCGGGGCGCATGGGCGAGATCACCCGCACGGCGCTGACGACCTGACGACTGCGTGACGACGGCGTGACGACTACTTGATCGACTTCTGGTACGCCGGGCGCGCGCGCATCGCGTTCATCCACGCGTCGAGGCGCGGCCCCGGCGTGATCGCGTTGGTGCGCAGCGCGATGTTGAACGACGAGGCCACGGCCACGTCGGCGCACGTGAAGCGGTTGCCGACCACGTAGTCGACGCCGTCGAGCTGGCGCTCGATCAGCGCGGCGTACCGGGTGAGCGCCTTCGTCGTGCTCTCGACCACCTCGGCGCTGCGCTGCTCGGCCGGCTTCATGGCCTGGAACATGAACTTCAGGCCCTCGGGCTGGACCATGGTGGCGGCCCACGACGACCACTGATCGATGTACGCCCACTCCTCGACGGTCTGGCCGCCCATCTCCGGCTTGTACTTCTCGACGAGGTACTGGTTGATGGCCCAGGACTCGAACAGCTTGAGGTCGCCGTCGATGATGAAGGGCACGGTGCCGGCCGGATTCAGCTCCTTGAAGTCGGCCGGGAGGTCGCGCGAGTTGACCACGACGTACTCGTAGGGGACGCCTACCTCCTCGAGCATCCAGCGGGTCCGACCAGCGCTCGACATGGGCGCGCCGTAGAACGTGATCATCGTGGCCTCCTCGGGCGAGCCTGCACGATCAGGGATGAAAACGCCATTCAGCTCGGGTAGGTTCGGCGACTTCATGCGTGGTTCAGCACTCTGTCTCGCACTCCCCGCACTCCTCTCCGGCCTCCTCGCCGCCTGCGGCGCGAGCGCCTCCTCCGACGACGACGACGATGACGACGGCCCGGCGATCGACGCGCGCATCGACGCCGTCACGAGCGACGCCGACGAGATCGACTTCAGCAAGGTCTACGCGCACAGCGGCACCGTGCTGTATCGCCTCGACACGAACACGCTCCAGCCCGTGATGATCGGCTCGTTCGGCCTGGCGTCGGGCAGCATCACCGACATCGCGGTCGACAAGAACGACCGCATGCTCGGCGTCTCGCTCGAC